>JAMXLG010000001.1 GCA_024281135.1 Vulcanimicrobiia bacterium
CGCGTTGCTGGAAGTTCCGCGATCTAGGCGTAGACCCCGAGCATCCGTCGATTTGTGCCGACTGTGCTGAAGTTGTACGCGGCTTAGCGGGCG
The DNA here is from genome assembly GCA_024281135.1 of Vulcanimicrobiia bacterium. The sequence goes on from JAMXLG010000001.1 coordinate 94, forward strand.
CGGGTCTTTAACGCCTCGATAACGGCCTTTGCGGCACTGCCGCTCGATTGCGGGTTCTGACCTGTGATCCAGTTGCGGTCTACTTCAACGTGATCGGCCCAATCGGCCGCGGTAACGACGTTCGCGCTTTGTTCACGTAGTTTCGATTCGAGCAAGAACGGCATTAGCTTATCTAGTTTCATGGCGCGCTCTTCCGAGTCGGTGAAACAAGTTATGCGCCGCCCGGCGACAAGCGTTTCCGCTTCGCCGGTCCGAATCGCGTCGACGAACGCAGCCGGCCCGTGGCAGACCGCTGCAATGACCTTGCCTTCGGCATCAAACTCGCTTAGCAGCGTCTTCACCGGTTGAAAGCTTGCCAGATCGAACATCGTCCCGTGTCCGCCCGGAAGAAAGATCGCATCGTACTGTTCGACATCGCCCGCTTCCAGCAGCATCATCGTATTCTGAAGCTCGGCAATCGCCGGATCGTTTTTGTCCTTATTCTCTAAGCTTCGCGGATCGATCGGCGCTTTGCCGCCGTGCGGCGTTGCAGTAACGACTTCGAACCTGGCATCACGGAACGCTCGCAGCGGGATGCTATACTCTTCCAGCCATAGGCCGGTTGGATGCTCGCTGTCGATTTGAGAATGCCCGGTAACGATCATCAAAATCTTCGGCATGGTCCTTGTAGGATACCCGAAGTCCGATGATTCGAGAACTATAGCTTGGCGGCTGTGCTAGCGAGAATCTTGTCGCGGAACGTCGCCCACGCGTCGAGTTCGATCGCTTCGCGAGCCTCGCGCATCAGGTCGTTCAGCAAGTAGACGTTGTGGTAAGAGAGCAAGCGCGGTCCGAGCATTTCGTTCGCTCGAAAGAGATGCGAGAGATATGCGCGCGTGTAAGTCGTGCAGACGTAGCAATCACATTCGGGATCTATCGGCGAAAAATCGCGCGTATACGCTGCGTTGCGGATGCTGTACTCGCCGCTGCGCGTCATAGCGCGTCCATTGCGTCCGCAGCGCGTAGGATACACGCAATCGAACATGTCGATGCCGCAGTCGACCGCCATAATGACATCGCGGACGGTGCCCACACCCATCAAGTAGCGCGGCTTCTGTTCGGGCAGCAGCGCCGCAGTATATCGCGCCGTGTCGTACATCTCTTCGCGCGTTTCGCCGACCGATAAGCCGCCGATCGCGTAGCCGGGAAGATCGAGCGCCACGATATCGCGTACGCTACTCTCGCGCATCGCTTTATCAAGACCGCCTTGCACGATAGCAAACACCGCAGTCTTGTCAGTGGTGCGCGCTTCGGCCGAACGCTTTGCCCATTCACTGGTCATGCGAACGGATTCGGCGATCTCTTTGGGCGAAGCGGGCAGCTTTACGCACACGTCCAAGACCATCGCGATATCGACACCGAGATCTTCTTGAAACGCAATCACCGTTTCAGGCGTGAACCGATGACTGCTGCCGTCGATGTGCGACCTGAACGTAACACCGTGGTCATCGAGTTTGCGCCGTTCCTGAAGACTGAAGACTTGAAAGCCGCCGGAATCGGTAAGAATCGGACCGTGCCATTGCATGAACTGATGCAATCCGCCCGCTTCTACGATCAATTCTCTGCCCGGGCGAAGCCACAAGTGGTACGTGTTCGAAAGAATTATCTGGCTGTGGGCGCTGCGAACTTCTTCCGGCGTGAGCCCTTTGACCGTTGCAGCGGTTCCGACCGGCATGAACGTCGGCGTATGAACGATGCCGTGGGTAAGGTGCATCGTTCCACGGCGCGCGCTGCCGTTAGTCTTCGCGAGCTGAAAGAAGTTGCTTGGCACGGATGTACTCTTCGGGCGGCGAGGCTTCGAAACGCATCGTTTGATCGGTGCGCGGGTGCGTGAATTCGAGCTTCCACGCGTGGAGAGCTTGTCCGGGTAAACCGAAGCGAGGTTCTTCCCGTCCGTAGACCGGATCGTTCAGAATCGAGTGACCCATCGCGGCCAGGTGCACGCGGATCTGATGCGTGCGTCCCGTTTCCAGCCGGAAAACCAGCTCCGCATGCTTAGGAAAGCTCTCGCGCACTTCGTAATGCGTGATGGCGGGCTTTCCCTCGCGCACGATTGCGTACTTCAAGCGGTTATGCGGATCGCGGCCGATGGGTCCGTCGATCGTGCCGGCCTTGTGTTCGGGAACGCCGTGGACGAGCCCAAGATACTCGCGTTTGATCCGCCGTGCTTTCATGGCGATTCCTAGCGCGGATAGCGCCTCTTCGGTCTTCGCAATGACTAGCAATCCCGATGTGTCGCGATCTAAACGGTGAACGAGACCCGGGCGCAACGGATCGCCCGGCATCGTTCCAAGATGCGCCAGCAGCGCATTCACCAACGTTCCACTCGTAGCGCCGTGCGCAGGATGCGTTACCATACCGCCGGGTTTATCTACGACCAAAAGATCGTCGTCTTCGTACACGATCGGAACGTCGATCGCTTCCGGC
>JAMXLG010000002.1 GCA_024281135.1 Vulcanimicrobiia bacterium
CCGGCAATGACCCGAAGGTTGTAGGACTCGTGTATATCAACGCACTAGTGCCGGACAAAGGTCAATCAGCGGGCGACGTAGCCAAAGGCTATCCACCGGCGCCCGGACTCGCGCAAGCCAAACCGGATGCATCCGGTTATCTTTGGATGAGCCGGCAAGGCATTGATGAGGACTTCGTTCCGGACCTTTCGGCGACGGAAAAAGGCGTAGTATATGCGACGCAGGTGCCTTGGAACTCCGCTGCACTTGCGGAAAAAGTCATGAACCCCGCATGGATGAGCAAACCATCGTGGGCAATCATCGCGACCAACGATCGCATGGTATCGCCGCAGTTTGAACGAGATTCCACAAAACGTATCCACGCAACCACTACAACGTTAAACTCAGGCCACGTACCGATGTTGTCGATGCCGGACCGCGTCGCCGCCGTCATTATCGACGCAGCAACTAAAGCTGGAGCAAAGTGAAGTATGTCACATCACTATTCCGGCCCCGACTTGAAATTTCCCAACGGGGATCCGCGTCTGAACTTCACCGATTTGTTTCTGTTTCCTAAACCTGGTGACGATACGAAATCTATCCTGATCATGGACGTTCATCCATCCGACGGTTTAAACCCACCTGGGCCAACGACCGCCGAAACGTTCGCCTCCGAAGCGTTGTATGAGATCATGATCGATACGAACAACGACACCGTTGTCGATATCGCATATAGTGTGCGCTTCGCGGCGGCAAATGGAAGCGCGAAGACTGCGACGCTACGTCGCATCGATGGCACGCGCTCAGATCGGACGGGTGACGACGGCACGGTTATCGTCGAAAAAGCGCCGGTTTCAACGGGACCCGAGCCAAATGTGACGAGCGCGCGTGACTACCGCTTTTTTGCGGGTTGGCGAAGCGATCCGTTCTTCTTTGATACAAATGGCGCCCTAAACAACTTGACGTTCACCGGTCAAGACTTCTTCGCCGAGAAAAATATCTGCTCGATCGTTCTTGAAGTGCCCAACTCCGAACTGGGCTCTGCTGTACTTCGTGTGTGGGCGCGTACGGTGGATGGCACGTCCGGAAAGTGGGTTCAAGCAGACCGGGGTGCACGAGCCTCGCAAGAGCCGTTCCTAGCCGCTGACGTAAAGGAAGCATATCTCGCGGCAGAACCATCAAACGACGCGCAGTTCATTCCCGTTTTTGCGCACGGTCTGGAACACGCCGGCGGGTACACACCGGATGAGGCAACGCGCGCAGCATCAACGCTGCTGCCTGACGTGCTGCAGTATCAGCCGGGGCGTCAAGCATCCTATCCGAGTAACGGCCGAGCGCTGACGGACGATGCCGCTGCGCATTTCCTCACGGTGTTGACGAACGGAAAGATAACGGGAGATGGACTTCGACCGCATACCGATCTGCTGAGCGATTTCCCGTACCTAGGTCCGCCGCATTAGACGGGAGAGAGAATCTCCGCCACGCGCTCTTTTGCCAATGGCCTTATGCCGTTTACGACCAGACGTTGGTAATGGTCCGTTGCGCGATGGAAATCGAGCGCTTCTTCATCGCGGTAGACTTCCCACAGCGCAAACACGTTTCGATTCTCTTCGCCTCGCGCGACATTGAATTCGACGATTCCGGATTCCGAGCGGGAGGCGTCGCGCAATTCTCGTAGGATCGCCTCCGCCCGGTCTCCGTCTTCCGGCGCGAACGTGAACCGCACCGCCTGAACGAGCATCCTAAGCGCTCTTCCTAACGCCGCGGAACGTGCCGCGAACGTCTTCGGAAAGAAGTTGCGGCTGCTCCCATGCAGCAAAGTGACCGCCCACGTCGTGCTTCTTGTAATACACGAGTTTCGGATACGCTTTTTCCGCCCAGCTTCGAGGCGCCGTATAGAGCTCGTAGCGAAACGCGCTTACGCCGACCGGAATCTGAACGCCCTTGATATCGAAGAAGTCGAGTTTGTTTTCCCAGTACAGCCGCGCCGACGGGATCCCCGTGTTGGTCAGCCAGTACATCGTGACGTTGTCAAGCACGTCGTCGCGCGTCAGGCCGCCGGGATGTCCGTCGAAAGCCCCGGCGATCAGCTCGTAACTGTCTTTGTCATGATCGAGCATCCACGCCGCTAATCCAATCGGCGAATCGGAGATCCCGTACAGGGTCTGCGGACGGTTCGACATCTCGATGGCATAGCCGAGATGTTTCGCATAAAAATCTTTCAACTGTTCGTATGCGTGCTGTTCTTCGTCCGAAAGACCGGCCGGCGGCGGTGTTCCGGATTTGGCTGCCGCCAAAACGTTAGCCGGAACTGTGCCGGGCATGTTGGTGTGGATCGCAAGCACATCCGACGGAAACAGTAAAGCGAGTTCTTGCGTTACATTGGCGCCCCAATCGCCGCCCTGCGCCACGTACTTGTCGTAGCCGAGACGTTTCATCAGAACGTCCCAGGCGCGTGCGACGCGCACTGGATCCCAGCCGAGCACCCTAGGTTGCGGTGAATATCCGTGCCCGGGAATCGACGGGATGACGACGTGGAACGCGTCCGATGCGCTCGCGCCGTGCGCTGTGGGGTCGGTGAGTGGAGCGATAACCTTCGTTTGCTCGATGA
>JAMXLG010000003.1 GCA_024281135.1 Vulcanimicrobiia bacterium
TGGTGAATTGCCGCGCACGTCTCCAACCGGAAGATGTCGGACTTCCGTCGACCCCGCGACGTCGCGTGACCGGGCTGCGGCGCGAGGAGGTAGCGGAACTCGTCGGCGTTTCTAGCGATTGGTATCGTTGGTTCGAGTGCGGTCGCACGATTCGCGTATCGGCTGGGTTCTTGGCAAACCTATGCCATGCGCTTCGACTCGATCCGATCGAGCGCATTAGTCTTTTCTATTTAGCGTTGCCGGAGATTTACGAAGCGTACGTCGCTCAACGAAACTTCGTGATCTCGCTCATAACGGCCCAAGCGAGCTAATTCTACACGGAGCCGCGCGCGTTGTTGCCGAACGCGCTTGAATGGCTCCATCGTTCGGCGAATTGCTGAGGCAGCATCGCCTCCTACGAGGACTTCCGCAAGAGGCACTCGCCGAACGCGCGCAACTGAGCGTCGAGACGATAAGTGCTCTTGAACGGGGAACGCGTCAACGTCCCTATCGCGCCACGATCGCCCTTCTCGTCGAGGCTCTGGAGCTCTCCTCGGACGATCGGCAGAGACTGGAACGCGCGGCGCGTGTTGCGATTCCAGCGGCCGGCGCACCCAAGCGAACAACGAGCGTTGCCGGGGCAAATACCTTACCGGCTCATATTTCGAGCTTCGTCGGACGCGAAGGCGACATCGCAAACGTCAACGCAATCATCGAAAACCAACGTCTCGTCACGCTGGTCGGTGCGGGCGGCGTGGGTAAAACACGCCTCGCGTTGCACGCAGTAGAGAACGTTCTCGCGGCGCCTTCGACGAACGAACGGCGCGACGGCGTCTGGTTCGTCGATCTTTCGCCGTATCAGGACGGGTCAATGATCCCAGCCGCAATCGCGTCGAGCATGGGACTCAAGCAGAGCGCGGGGTTAGATCCGCTTATCGCTTATTTACGGAACCAGCGGTTTCTCCTGATTCTGGATAACTGCGAACATCTTCTCGATGCCGCGGCAAACGTAGCACAAACGATTTTGCTGCGCTGTCCAAACGCGCAAATTCTTGCGACGAGCCGCCAGGCGCTCTCACTCGACGGTGAACGAGTCTATCGAGTCCCGCCGCTGAGCGTTCCGCCAAATGATGATCGCGCGTTCTCAGTTACCGACGCTCTGCAGTTTGGGGCGATTCGTCTCTTCGTGGACCGTGCCCAAGGCGCGGACGCCCGGTTCGAACTGACCGAAGCAACGATCCCTGCAATCGCCGATATCTGCCGGCGTTTGGATGGCATCGCGCTCGCAATCGAACTTGTGGCGGCCCGCACGACGGTATTCTCACCATCGACTATGGCGAAGCGGCTTACCGAACACTTTCTGGCGTTGACCGGCGGCAGCCGGGCTCCGCTACCGCGCCACAAGACCATGCGCGCGCTCTTCGATTGGAGCTACGAGCTGCTCGATGATCGTGAGCGTTATGTGTTCCGGCGACTGTCGGTATTCGTGGGCGGATTTACATTCGAACTCGCAACGGCCGTATGCTCTCCGGAAATCGGCGAAGAGGCGACCGAGGATGTGTTGGCATCGCTTTTCGAAAAATCACTTGTCCAAAGCGACGTGTACGTCGATCCGCCGCGCTACCGGCTGCTAGAACCGGCGCGTCACTATGCGCGCGAGAGGCTCCGCGAACATGGTGAGCTCGATGTCGTCGATCGTGCGCATGCAGCGGCTCTTCTCACAATCGTCGAACGGTTCGATGCAAAGCCGGAGATAACGTCGGATCAGGTCTTGAGCGCGTACGTCGACCCAGAGCGCGAGAACTTTCGAGTAGCCATCGAATGGGCGCTAGGATCGAGCGGCGACGCACAGATTGCGCAGCGGCTCGCAGGCTCGAAATGGGCGAGGTGGTTTGGGTCCCAATCGGGCGAACTGCAACATTGGGTTCGCGATGCCTTGAAAACTTGCGATGAAACCACACCGCTGCAAATACGGGCAAAACTGGAGCTGGTCGCCGCGCGCGTAGCTGTAGAATTTATTCGAACCGACGCTCGAGCGGCGCTTGCTGCAGTGGAGCGAGCGTTGACGTACCAGCATACCGGCGATCTGCCCGGAATGGCGTTGGCGCAAGCACAACTTGGCTGGGAACTTATCCGAGGCGGACGCTACAACGAGGCCGAGGCAATTCTGCGGGAGGCCGTTGCAACTGCTCGTTCCTGCAATGCGCAATACGAATGCGCCTATGCAACGCAGGCCTTAGCTCTCGCGCGCGAGCAGGCCGGCGACCTTGAAGCAGCGCGCGATCTAGTTTTGGAAGCGGTGGAGCAGTATCGATCTGCAGGCAGCACTCGACTTGCTATGATAGCCGCCACCACTCTCGCCGAGGTTGAGTTCTCGAGCGGACAGACCGAAACAGCACTGCGGTTGATGGAAGAAGCGTCCGAATTTCACCGCACGCATGGTGACTGGCCCGCCCTTTCGGTTGGCCTTAGTAATTTATCCGCCTACTCGTTGGGCCTTGGCCGTTATGATGAGGCCCGCAGCCATGCGCGTGAGTCGCTGTTGCTCGCGCGCAAAATCGGAATCTCCGTGGTAGTATCGTGCGCGTTGCAGCATCTCGCGGCCGCCGCGGTCTTGAAGCACGACCGCATTGAGTCCGGCACAGCGGAGTTGAAGCGGTCAGCTTCTATCCTAGGCTTCGTCGATGAATCGCTAACGCGCATAGGCATCCTACGCGAGCCGACGGAGCAGCAAGAATACGAAAAGGTTGTCGCGGTGTTGCTCGACGCGTTCGGCAAAGACGAGCTCGAAAATCTCATGGCGTCCGGAAAACAATGGCCGGAAGAGCAAGCCGTTACGAAAGCCCTGATGATGTAGGCTTGAATAGTTCGTCGCTTGTCCAACGCCGCACGCATCCGTTCAAGACCTGTACCGTACTGTCGATCACGGACGGATCGTCTTCAAGGGCGTGAAGAAGGAGCGCGCAACCTCCGTCGGGCATCGACGCGTCCAGTAGATCGAACGCCTTTTGCGCCGCGCTAAACGGCGCCCCCAATGAACGCTGGAGGGAAGCAAATCTCGAGTCGACCGTTTGAGCGACGAGATCGCCTTCCGGTGCAAGCGTGCAAAGCACAGCGGAGAGAATGCGCATCCCTTGGCAGGGTGTTAACTCCAGCAGTGCTCGGCAACTCGCGAGGGCGCTTGCCTCGTTGTAGAACATGCACGCTACATAGTTTTCCATGCGAGAACAATGCCGTTTATATCGGAATCTCGTCGAACAGCCCGAAGAACTGCAGCGGGGAGTGGATTCCCCGATGCTCCATATACGCCTCATACATTTCGGGGAGGGATAAATAATACAGGTGAATCTGCTCGAACGGCGTGAGTCTCAGCGCGCGAGCGAGATTCGCAAGAAACGTTGTTGAAACGCGGATCGGCCTTCCGCTTTCGAACCACCGGTACCAGTCGACCGAGACGCCAACCAGTTCGGCGATTTCTTCCCGCCGAAGCCCCGCAACGCGCCTTGGATACGTTGCCGGCAGGCCGACATCTTTCGGCGTCAATCGCGAACGGCAATCGACAAGAAAGTCCCTCAGTTTCGCGCGCCGCTCGCTGTCGCTGCCGGTCTCGGGCATCACTTGAACTGTCATCCGATTCATTGTGATTGTAAAGCGCGGTCTCCGACACCGCGACCCGGTCAGTTCAACCCGGACAGTAGCACTGACAGTTCGTTGTTCGCGAACGCCGGCGTACGTAAACTGAAACAGTGGTGCAGCCGTTTGCCGCGGTTTTGCGGGACTACCGCCTAGCCGCGGGCCTTTCACAAGAGGAGCTTGCAGAACGGTGCCGGTTGAGCGTCGATACGATAAGTGCGCTCGAACGGGGCCGTCGCAAGAAACCATATCGCAATACGACGGACGTTCTGGCGGACGCGTTGGGACTTTGCGATGAGGATCGCACGCGTCTGAAAGAAGCCGCTTCCGGCTCTCGTGCTTCGATGCGCGATCTTGCTTCTCGGCCTCGCCGTTCTGAGGGCACGCCAAATAATCTGCCTACGCATTTTTCGCGCTTTGTCGATCGCGACGAAGATCTCTCGAAAATCCAAAGCGTCGTAATCGCTCACCGGCTCGTTACGCTAGTTGGCGCGGGAGGAATCGGAAAAACTCGCGTTGCGGTGAAGGTGGCCCGAAATCTGCTCGAGCATTCCTGCGATAGCGCATGGTTTGTCGATCTCACGTCGACTACCGACGGATGCTTCGTGCCTAACGCGGTTGCATCGGCTTTATCGGTTGGTGAATCGGCGAGCCGCCCACTATTGGAAACGCTAGTCGAACATCTGAGAGACAAACGGTGCTTGCTCATCTTCGATACGTGCGAGCACCTCTTACAAAGCATCGTAGACATGGTCGAAACGATATTGCGATCGTGTCCGCGAGTCAGAATCCTCGCCACGAGCCGGGAACCTCTGGCGATGAGCGGCGAACAAACATATCGTCTTCGGTCGCTCGGCGTTCCAACTGCCGAAGAGGACGAGAAACTTTCGGTAGAAGACGCCTTGAAATACGGAGCGATTGCGCTCTTCGTAGACCGCGCGTCGTCCGCAAACAACGGTTTTACACTTTCCGAAGCATTGGTTCCAGTCGTTGCACAAATCTGTCGGCGACTTGACGGTATTGCCTTGGCGATCGAACTCGCCGCCGCACGCATGAACGTGTTCTCGGCGATGGCGCTAATGGAGAAATTGGAGGAACGGTTCCTATCCCTGACGGGCGGGAATCGCACGGCTCTTTCCAGGCATCGGACGATGCGCGCCTCGCTCGATTGGAGCTATGCCATGCTCACCTTAAGAGAACAGTCATTTTTGCGTCTTCTCTCAGTCTTTAACGGAGGCTTCTCGCTCGACTTAGCTTCGCAGCTGCACGCTCTGCTCAATAATTGCGAGGAAGAGGATACGCTCGATTTACTTGCTTCACTCGTTGATAAATCGCTTCTACAGAGCGATACCTCGACGGATACGACGCGCTATCGCCTTTTGGAATCCATGCGCCGCTATTTGCGCGAAAAGCTGCACGAGCACGGAGAACTCAAACGGGCGAGCCGTGCACATGCCATGGTGTTCCTTGCACTGGCTGAACGGCTTGATTCCGAAGCGACGCTTATCTCCGATCGGGTTTGGGCGACGCAGGTCCGACCCGAGATCGAAAATTGGAGGGCAGCGTTGGATTGGGAGTTTAGTGATGACGGCGACGTGCGGACCGCGCAGCGTCTTGCCGCCGCGCTATCTGAGGTTTGGCACGGACTGTCTCCGCTTGAAGGACGCCGCTGGGTATTACGCGGCTTGGACGCATGCGACGACGACACGCCGCTCCAGGTGCGTGCAAGATTGGAGTTGGCGGAGGCTCATTTAGGAGCATGGCTGCTTATGTATAGCGCAGCCGTGCCGGCTGCGCTCCGGGCTCTAGAACGATATGAAGCGCTCGGCGATTCCAGGGGCATGGGTGAGGCACTTTTGCGAGCCGGACAGAGCCTGATCTTTAGTGGAAACGTGCGCGAAGGAGAGAGCCGGCTGTGCGAGGCGCTCGTGTTGGCGCGCTCCGGCGGCCCGCAGCTGCTGCTAGCTCGCGTGACCCACGTTCTCGGCTTGGCGCGAGCGATCGAAACCGACTACGACGTAGCGCGAAATCTCTTGCGCGAAGCACTTACAATCTATGGCGCCGGCGGCGCGCAGCGATACGCAGGAAATGTCGCATTAAACCTGGCTGAGATTGAATTTCATGCGGGCGACGCCGAAGCCGCGGTTTTGCGGGGCCGCGAGGCGATCGACATCGTGCTCGCGACGAACAACCGCGTTTCTAGAGCGCGCGTTTTAGGAAATTGCGCGGCGTACCTGGTAGCTCTCAATCGATTTGAGGAAGCCGAACGGTATGCGTGTGAAGCGCTCGCGGTGGCACGAGAGTCGCGGTCTGAGGTGTTGATTGCGTTGATGCTTCAACATCTTGCCGCTGTGGCGGCGCTGCGGGAAAGCGAAGGCTATTACGCGCCGAGCCTACACCTTGCCGCGCGGCTTCTCGGATTTATAGATGCTCGCTTAACGAAATTGGAAGCGTTGCGAGAGTACACGGAGCAGCAGGAGTACGATCGCGTTCTTTCGCTCTTACGCAAAAGACTCGGGCCGGAGCTTGGCAATTTTATAGAAGAAGGACGGCGCTGGAGCGAGGAGCAGGCATCTACGGAAGCGCTACTGCGCTAACCCCTCTTTACCGACGCGTTGAACCTGTGACTTGATGCGTGCAGCAGAAGAGATCGCTCTTCCCTTTCACCGGGGTGCATCGAACCTCGACGTAGCGTGACACCGTGTGGTTGTGCCGGCACGTATCTTCTAGGCAAATGGATTCGTCGATGAATCTGCACTGAGGACTTTTATGCAGGTGTCGTCCACTGCTTCCGGGATTGTCTTTCACGTTAGCGTCTCTCTAGTCGAATTGGGCGCGATACCAAGGTTCTCCGAAGTAACGCCAGAGTATCTTGATTAACGCTGCCGTCGGAACCGCGAGCAGTAGCCCTGGTAAACCGAAGAGTTCGCCTCCCGCAAAGGTCGCCAACATCACGCCGACCGGAGAAATACCAACGTGCTGTCCCATGATTTTTGGGACCAATACGTTGTCACTGATCCTCGCGATGACAAACATGATCGCTTGGACCCAAATCACGGTTGAGAGACCTTGGGGAGCACAAAGGACGGCTGCAATTATCTGCGCGACCACCATGCCGATCATCGGAATTGAATAACCGATGAACGTAACGATGAATAGCACCCAGGGCAGCTTAAATCCCACGATCGCGGATAGGCCGGCGATCGTTAGTGCGGTAATGGCGCTTACCGTAACCTGGCCGGAGATGTAGCGCCCTAGGGTCTCTGTAATTTCGGCGGAAAGCTTTTGTGCGGTCTCGCGCTTGCTTGACGGAAACATCTCCGTGAAGCTGTCGCGTATGCTCGTGTCACTCATGAGAAAGAACAAGGAGAGCACGATCGCGGAAAATACGACGAAACAGGTAGTTCCGGCATCGACCATAATCGTGTTGAGCGAACTTAACGACGTACCAAAGAGCGTATCGAAACGTGCGCCGCCCGCCTGACCAAGATCGGAACCCTGTGGCTGAAGATGCAGGCCGGGGATCCGGTGTTGCAGCCATTCCTGCGTTCCGCTGAGCCAATGTTGGACTGCCACGACGTAGGTCGGCAGATTCGTTCCAAGCGACTGGATCTGTTGCACGGTCAGTGGCACGATTACCGCGATACCGAGAATCACGAGCAGCGAAAGCCCGGTGAATACCAGCGCAATAGCGGCGGGTTTGGGCATCCGTCGCTTTAGCCGCGTCACGAGTGGTTCGGCGCCGAACGCGATCAGCGCACCGATCAAAAGGATGGTAACCGTCCGCGGAGTGCGCTCGATAAACACCCATGCGAGTACCAAAAGAACAACGACGACGATGGCTAGGGTGCGTCTGTGCATGGATGTAGTCTAGCGGATAGGTGAGCCGTATGAAGTAACTCCGACTTACACGGTCGACCGCGAAAGCCAGACCAGACGTTCCCGGCTGTCTCCGTCGGCGCCGCTTTGAATAACGAGTTGTCTTCGCCCGTTCTGAACGCCGAGCGTCGTGGTCCGCGTGGAAATGACTCCCGCGCGGGGATGGTTGAATGCAAGGTTGAGCCCGGATTCGCGGGGATCGATGACTGCGAATCGATTCCATTGCTTTTTGAAGTCCGGCAGATTGCGCAGCCGTTGCAGGCTCGCGACGGCGTTCGGCAGTTCTAGCGCCGCGCTCATTCGCAGGAAACCGCACACCGTTTCGGCCTTGCGATCCCAGTCGAGGTATAAGCGGCGTGCGGAACTCGATGTGTATACCCACGTCGCGAGATCGAACGGCTCACCTGATTTCGATTCTGAGAGCAACCGAAGGCTAGCGTAGAGCTTGTTGCGCGCGAGAAGGCGAAGAGAATCGTCCAAAACAGCTAGTGATGTCGCAATCGACCCGTCAATGAGGGTTTCGATGACATCTTCGGACGCTTCGACGATATCGCACAATTCAACGGGAACGCAGCAGAGCGCATAGAGATATCGCTGCTCCTGCGGAGCCAAACGCAGCACCGCGGATACTTTCTTCAAAAAACCCAGAGAAACGCGAGCAACACCGAGTTCAAAGAGTCTGAACCAGGTATCGGAAACGCCGGCGAGCTCCGCTACTTCGTCTCGACGTAGACCTGTTGCACGTCTTCGTGCCGAACGCACCAATCCCACGTCTTCCGGCTGTAACCGGGCACGGGCGTGTTTGAGAAAGTCTTGCATGTCTTGACGTAGGGCCGGCCTGCATCGTCCGAAC
>JAMXLG010000004.1 GCA_024281135.1 Vulcanimicrobiia bacterium
GCATGCCGCCGGAGAATCCGCCCAAAGGACGTGCTCCCACGTGGGAAAGGTTGAGGAGCTCGAGCAGTCCGGCGATGCGACGGCGGAGCTGCCGCCGGGGAATCCGTTTGAGCGCGCCGATGTATTCTAGAAACTCCGGCGCCGAAAGATGCGGATAGACGCCGAAGTCTTGCGGAAGGTACCCGAGCGTGCGGCGCAACGCGTCGGGAGCGGCAACAATATCGACGCCATCGAATCGAATCGTTCCGCTGCTAGGCTTGGTGACGGTGGCCAACATGCGCATGAGCGTCGATTTGCCCGCACCATTAGGTCCAAGCAAGCCCAGAATTCCCGACTCGAGCGTAAGCGTGAAGTCGCGGATTGCGCGCACGGCGCCATAGCTCTTATTGAGGGCATCTATCTGGATTTCCACGCCGCATATACGGCGCACGCCGGGATTTGTTCCGGGGATGGCATATAGCTCCCCATCAAGCACCACGTTCCACCGGAGGAAAAAATGACCACGCTCGATACGCTGCTGGAGCGCAACAAAGAGTTCGCTGCTTCGCAATCTCAAGCGGGCCTACTGATGCCGTCACTCCCGCAAGCATTGCCTAACGCAAAGGCAGTGATTATCGGCTGCGCTGACATGCGCGTTGACCCGGCTCATGTGCTAGGTATCAGGCCGGGAGAGGCCGTCGTGTTCCGAAACATCGGCGGTCGGGTTACGCCGGGACTACTAGAGGAGCTAGGTTTGCTCGGTCGGATCGCTGAGGTTGCTAATGAAATTGCGGGTGGCGGAGGCGAGTTTAACTTTATCGTACTCCATCATACGGATTGCGGCAGTACTCGCCTTGCCGGGGACCCCGACATGCTCACTAAATACTTTCAAATAAAAACAGACGAGGTGGATGGAAAAGCGGTGCTACATCCCCGCGTTGCCGTCGCGGTAGATGTTGCTGCGCTCAGGGAGATCCCCGCCCTGCCAAGTGAATGGATCATCTCTGGCCTCGTCTACAACGTAGCGACGGGATTGGTTGACGTGGTCGTACCGCCGGCGCCGATCCGTAAGACCCAACAGGTGAATGCATAGACGCTTATGGCGATTCGATCTTCGTAAAGTGCACCACTAGATTAGGCTCCCACGTCTTGCCGTTGTCCGCGGAAAACGACTGGACGAATCGGGACGATCGCTCGGTAATGTCGTCGAAAACATAACGGACGATGATATTCCGGCCGCCAAACATTTCGCGATCGCACAGCTCGCCGCGACCACCACTGAATCGGCCTGTTGCGGGCGGAAAGAGGACCGATCCGGTCTCGTCGACACTATAGTCGCTCCATTGCCTCGTGCGCGGATTGTAAGTGCGCAGAAGGACTGTCTCGATACGGTCGTCGCCGTGGCGAACGTCGAGCTCGCCAACGTTCGCGCGACCGTTCCAAAGTCGGCGGACGACGAGAGATCCGTTGTAGGTAGTCCAGTCATGCGAACCGGCTAAGCGCCGCGCGAGCCGCTGCAGTTCAACACGCCAAGATCCAATCTGAAAGTCGAAATCCCCGGGACTTTTCAAAGTCGCTTCGGCGGGATCCGAAAGCGAGCCGTCCGGCATCTTCGTATAAGATGCAATCCACAAAGGGTGCCAGGTGCTGCCGTCGGTCGTGTATGAGGTGACGTCTCGGTACGTCGTTTCGGTGAGGCGCGTCGAAACGCTGCGCTCACGCGCCGGCCGGCCGCCGATGCGCGTGTCGTCGAAAAAGACGCCCTGAGCGTTCTCGAATCGGCCGATCGATGGAGCCTGCACGACACCATCGCGACCGCTCGCGAACGACAGTTTCCACCGGCCGGTTGAGGGATCGAACGTGCGCAGTTGCAGACCTTCGATGCTGCCCGCCGGTCCCGCGATTTCGAGGACTCCGATGTTGGCACTGCCGTTGAGCAGCGGCGTCACGACGTGCGTGCCGTCGTACTGCGCCCAGCGTTCGCGTGGACTTCCGGGATCGACCAGGCGCGAAACGTGAACGCGCCACGCGCCGAATTGGTAATCGAAAGCATGGGTTGGAGGGAGACTCGCCGTCATTGCAGCGGCTAAGAGAAGCGTATGAATCATGTCGCGATTTTACGGCAGGAGTGGCTCTGTGTAACGTGCCACTCTAGCCATAAATGAAGGAGCCGGTTTCTCTCGAGCCGCTTTTCCCCGATCGCGGCTCGGGAGAGAATCTCGCCGTCCAGCTTGCGCGTCGGCTGCGTGACGCGATCGAGCGTGGAATGGTCCGCGGCGGTACGCGATTATTGGGCAGCCGCCAGCTCGCCAAGCGCTTGGGGCTGGGCCGCAACACGGTCGCGCTCGCGTTCGAACAGCTTGTGGCCGAGGGTTATCTCGAGGCGCGCGGCGGCGCGGGCACGTTCGTCGCAGCGGTGAATGTCAAGCGCCCGACTCGCAAAGTCGACGCCGTGCGGCCGCGGGCGCGTATGCCGAAAACGGCGTCGCTGCCACAATACTTCGCCGCTGCGACGGGCGCCGGGGCTCTACGCCCGGGAATGCCGGACCTCTCAAAGTTTCCGACGGCGGCGTGGAAACGTTGCGCGCGAAAAGCGCTGACCGTCTACGATCGAGAGCTTGGGTATAGCGCTGCGTCGGGTTTGCGATCGTTGCAAGAAGCGCTTGCAATGCACGTGCGGCAGTTCCGCGGCGTGGCGGCGCAACCGGAACAGATCGTCGTCGTGGAAGGCGCGCAAATGGCGCTGCATCTTGCGGCGCTCGTTTTGTGTTCGCCCGCCGATAGCGTGGTCATCGAGGATCCGTGTTACGCGCTCGCGCGCGCGGC
>JAMXLG010000005.1 GCA_024281135.1 Vulcanimicrobiia bacterium
TGTCTAGCCTGACGCGCGACTCGCTGCTCCACTTCGTACACTTCCTCATGATCTTTTCGCTCGCGAGTTTGTTGACGTGCGAAATCGCACTTTTTGCAAAGTCCATTCCGCGCTCGACTTTCGAACGTCTGGCCATTGTCGACCGGTGGTACGGCATCGTCGCAGGTCTTGTCATTATCACCGGGCTGTCGCTGTTGTTCTTCGGATTGAAGCCGGCCTCGTTCTTTACGCACAATCCCGTGTTTTGGACTAAGATGGCACTGTTTGTCTGCGTCGCCCTACTTTCGATTCCCATGACTGTGACCTTGATTCGAACGCCGGAGAAGTCCGATCCGGTTACCTTCGACGACAGCCAATTCCGGCGACTGCGCTCATTCCTGTGGGCGCAAGTCGCCGTGTTCATCTTCATCCCGCTCTGCGCCGCGTTGATGGCGAATGGAATCTAGCGTTAGGCGATAGCACGCACGAACGCGCCTTGATCGGTTGCCGTGTAGAAGCGGTTCTTTGTTTCGCTCACTGCCGGCGCCCAGGGATCGATCTGCTTTCGGGTCACGGGATCGTGGATCGTCGGGCCTGCGGCGTCTTTATAACTCGACCCGCCGAACGGGTCGAATGAGGAGCTTTCGCGATGCGCGAGCACGAGATTGCGCACGGCCTGCGATGCTGTAGTCGCATCATTTCGAATGCGATCGCTCAGACGCGAATCTTTCGCGATGCGATCGTAGACCGCGATTGCCGGGCGATCCGCGTGCCACGGCATGTCGGGCGTCGCGTCGGGAAAGCGGACCATGCCGTCGACGCCCTTGACGTCGGCGCGAAGCGCCGCGCGAACGGTAGCATCTTTTGTAGCGGCCGATGCATCGTCGTTGAACGAGCGAATCGCGCGCTCCGCAGCCCCGAGTTTCGCCGGCGCAAGATCGAGGACGTCGAAGGCCGCGGCGGGCGTGAACGGTTCGAATCCCGGACCGCCGTAGCTCGTGTTCATCACGTTGTTTACAACGGCTTTTGCCATTGCATCCGCGTCATCGGTATTGCGCGCAATCGCTTCCGCGACCGTCGTCGGCACTCCGGGCGAGACCATCGTCTCCGGGCTTGCAGCTAAGAACCGGACCCCAGAGTGCGAGAGCGCATCGGCGAAGCCGAGCGTCGACATCAGACATTGATTGGCGACTACGCCATCTACTGAGCGATTCGCATCCTCGGGATGTTGCTTCGAGTGTAGCGCTTCACCGCGCGCGATAGCGTCGGCCATCGACTGCATCGGCATGATGCCGCCGTAGGAATCGGCTTCGAGTCCACCACCGTCGCCGGCGCCGTGATCGACGAGGTCGATCCACGTTTGTTTCGCGCCACTCTTTTCGGCGTTGTCGAGCGTGCGCGCAACAAATTGCGCAAGGTTGTTCGGATCGGCCATATCGACGGCGTCTCGCTCACCAGCCGCCTTCATCACGCCACCGTCGAGGGTGTACGACCGCGTCGCCGGATCACTCGTCGTATTCTCAACGGTAAACTGAATGGAACGGTCCGCTAGACTAACGTCCCGAGCTTGTGTAAGCACGTTCGTTTGTGATTCATCGAGATTGTTATCGCCATCGCGATAGATGCCAAATTCGAGGTTCCGGGTGCGAGCCGGCGTCATGGTTACCTGCACGTGGGTTCTCCTAAGTCAAGTGTTGGTGCAGGTCTACTGCGCGGTATAGAGCCGTTGGAAATGCTTCTACCTCACTATGCATTGCTAGGCACTGGCCAGTCGCACTAATGATCCGCGACGGGGGGTGGCTCAACGAGGCGACGACATGCCGGAATGAGTTGCTTTATGAAATCGCGTCGCTGTTATCGCCGTCGCAATAGGTACCGAAATCGAGCCCACGCCCGGCTTTGGGCGCCAAAGTAAAGCTGCACGTTATTCTCCTAGAGGGAAGTTCTGTGCAGAGCTGCTGGGCGATTGTGAATCCGCGACAATGCGTGGAAACCCGTGTAACAATCTTTTGCCGACGCTCTTCGGTGCCCGAGGGTGCTGCGCAAGTTGCGCTGCCTGTTCTTCCGACATCGATGCGCCTTCGCGCCGAAACGCTGAGATCTCGTCGATGCTCAACGCGTCGTGCAGCCGATTCATCATGAGGTCATATGTGAATTGCTCGCTGTATTCACGCGTGTAACCGCTCCGCGCGAGCTGCGCTTCGACGTAGCCCAGGAGCCGGGCCGCACGATGCGCATCGCGCCGCGCAATTATCGCTGCTAGATGTTGCAGCGTGTTCGTGGCTACGCTATGGTCGGCGAACTCGAGCGCATGACGTAGGGCACGCGACGCGACGTTCCGTGCTTCGTTCTCTTCCCCGAGGGCGAGGAGATATGCCGCGAGATTAGCCTCCTGATTCGCTCGCATCCTCATGTTCAGTCGCAACATCGCGCTGTCCAGACTCTCGCGAGCGTGCGCGACGGCGTTTGCCGTTTCCCCGAGAGCGAATTCTGTCTCTGCAAGGTTGACCAGGGTTACGAGCGTTGCGCGGTCGTCCCTCTCGCTCCGATTCATCTCGAGCACGCGTAGTAGCAGCGATCGTGATTCTTCGAGTCGATTGGTGAATTGACAGATCAAAGCGATCGCGCCGAGTGCGCGCGCGGTTTCGTCAACGTCGCCGATGGATTCATCAATCTCGAATGCGCGAGTGAGATCACGCTCGGCAGTGCTTAGATCAGCAAGGCGCATCCGCGCGATGCCCGCATCGCGAAGTGCGCGTGCCAGACCCTTGCGATTGCCGATTCGTTCGAAGAGGTCACGTGCTTTCGATGCTGCCTCCAACGCAGGCGCCGGAACCATCAGCTCACCTCGCATCGAAGCCAGAATTCCCCACAATGCGGCCTCGAGTTCCGGCGTAAGGTCCCTCAGCTCTGCGAGCGCGCGCTCCGAGCGATGCGCCGGTTCGGCGACGAGTCCGCTCCGAAGCCAGAAATCGCGCATCGAAACCAAAAGCGTGATGCCCAAGCCTACGTCTCCGCGGCGCTCGAGTGCCCAATCGAGGGCGGCGTGCAGATTTTCGCCTTCAGGCTCCAAACGTGCCACGTCGGCTGGCCGTATGTCTTTCGCGAGCCCGGCATAGTACTGCGCGTGACGACGATCGAGCTCGAAGCGGTCGCCGGAAAAGTGTTCCGATGCATACGCGCGCAGCGTTTCAAGCAGCCTGTATCGTTGGGTCGCGCCCCGCGGCTCGCTCGCAACCAGTGACTTGTCAACCAGCGAAGCGAGAAGTTTCATTGTCCGCGGCTCCGACGCATCCGCGCATACGAACGCAACTGCGTCGAACGAGAAGTCAGACGTGAAGACGGCGAGCCTCGTGAAGAACTCTTGCTCCTCGGTCGTGAGGAGATTGTAGCTCCAGTCTATCAGTGCGCGCATCGTCTGATGCCGCGGCAGCTCCAGGTGACTGCCTCCGACTAAGAGGTCGAACCGCTCGAAAAGGCGCTCTTCCAACTGTTGTGGCGTCATCAGTTTCATACGCGCCGCCGCAAGCTCGATGGCAAACGGAATGCCGTCGAGTCGGCGGCAGATTCTCGAAATCGGTGCCGCGTTTTCGTCCGTGACGCAAAACGATTTTACCGCGCGTCTTGCACGATCTTCGAAGAGTGCCACCGCTGCGTACTGCAAGGCTTCCGCGGCGGGAATGCTCTCGCGATCCTCCGGAACGGCAAGCGACGCCACGCGATATGTCTGTTCGCCCGATACGTCGAGGGGTTGACGGCTCGTCGCCAAGATCAGAATTCCGTCGCACCCATGAACGAGCGCATCGGCAAGCGCCGCGCACGCGGTCACAAGGTGCTCGCAATTGTCGAGTATCAGTAACAATTGCTTGTGCCTTAGTGCCTCGATCAATGTTTCAAGGACCGGGCGGTCGAGGGATTCCCTAATGCCCAGTTTCGACGCGACCACGCTTGCGACGCGGTCGGGATCCTGCAGCGGAGCAAGATCGATGAATGAAACTCCGTCGCGAAAAGACTCTGCGAGCCGTTCGCCGACGCCGATCGCGAGCCGCGTCTTGCCGACGCCCCCTGTTCCGATCAACGTTACCAGCGGTGATGCCGACAGCAGCCGCGCGACCTCTTCGATTTCTCGCTCGCGCCCGAGAAGCTGCGTCAACGCTCGGGGAAGATTGTGCATTGCCGGCTGCCTTCGAGAATGTTTGCGAGGACGCGACGATCGGATCGCAAGCGCTGCGAGTACCCGCTCTTGTTCCATGTCGAGGTTCAACGCTTCGATCAAAAGCCGCAGAGTGTCGCGTTGGGGAGCTTGATTCGTCCCGCGCTCGAGCGCGCCGATTCCATCAGCACTCATCCCGGCGCGCTCCGCAAGGGCTTCTTGGGTAAGCCCCGCCGCAACCCGAAATTGCCGTAAAAGCGCACCGAATGACATGCTCTCGCCCCGATTATACGGATAGCTTATACAGATACCGCCGTTCTCGCCTTTGCGGTTCTATTCTCAACGGTAAACCGAATGGAACGGTCTGCTAGACTAACGTCGCGAGCTTGTGTAAGCACGTTCGTTTGGGATGTGTCGAGATTGTTATCGCCGTCGCGATAGATGCCAAATTCGAGGTTCCGGTGCGAGCCGGCGTCATCGTAACCTGCGCGTGCGTTCTTCTAAGTCAAGTATTGGTGCAGGGCTACTGCGCGGCATTGCGTCGTTGGAAATGCCTAGCGACGCAGGCGCTGCAGTTCGAAATTGACTTTCGTTTGATGTCGCATCTAAACGCATGGATTCAGCGTAAGCGACCGGAGAGTCCAACTTTTCGGACCGCGGCAAAACTAGGGTTTGGTATGTTGACAGCCAAACAACCGTTAGCAAGGAGGAGGCCGATTCTCTCCGACTAGCCGGCCGACAAACTTGAAGCAAGCCGTCCCACTAAGACGCTGGCGGGCATTTGCGTTCGCCGTCGTGACGGCCGCCGTGGTGGCCGTGTTTGCGGTGCTCGAGCGCGCAACCGAAACGTTCGTAACCGCGTATTCCCGTTTGGCCGGGGAAGCGATCGAAGTATCGATCGTCATCGTAGCGGCCTTGGCATTCCGCCCGCTCCACCATCGCGCAGAGGCGCTTATCGAGGCGGCCTTTAAACGGCGTCTTCGCGAACGGTGCGAAGCTCTGAAGCATCTGCAAAAGGAACTGTCCTCATTCGGCGACGTTTCGCACGTGCTTCGGCGGGTCATCGAAGCAGTCGATCATCATATGGGCGCGAATGGCTCTGCCATTTACCTGCACCGTAAACAATACGAAGCACAGGCCTCATCTTACGAGGGCGTCCTCGAAAGCGTCGACGGCGATGACGCGCTTGTCATCCGCTTGCGCTCCTCGCGCGACGCAGCCGATCCGCGATTGCTCGGATCGCACGCAGCGGGAGAGCTGGCGTTTCCGATGATGGCGGCCGGT
>JAMXLG010000006.1 GCA_024281135.1 Vulcanimicrobiia bacterium
AACGTTGCGGTGCTTGGCGCGACTTCTCCAGCGGAGGGGCAAAAAGCGGGCGCGTTTATCGACTTGTCGGTGCAACTCGGCGGATCGTGGGCGGTCGCGATGCTCGACGCGCTCACCGATCGTCGAGATACATTCCACTCAACCGTCCTTACCGGGAACCTCAATCTTGCGCAGCCGGCCGTCCAACAGTTTCTCCATTCACATACGATCCAACAACTCAGCGCAATCGTGTACGGGCAGTCGCGAATCCTATCGTATGCCGATGCATCGTATGCCATCGGCGCGGCGGCCATCATCTGCGTTCCGCTGATCTTCTTAATGCGCAAACGCAAAACGCTCGTCGACTTGAGACACGTCGAGGTCGGTGGCTAAAACCATGCCAATGTTCAACCACGTGCTCGTCCCTATGGACATTCAGTTTATGCCGCGTACTGCGTTGATGACCGCGGCGGAACTTGCCGTCGATCAAGACGCAGCGCTGACGCTGCTGTACGTTTCCGATATAAATCACGACATTGCAACGGCCGCGTCGTTTACCACGATCCTGGACGAGGCCGTCCAAAGTTATCGGAACGGCATCCGCCATGCACTCGACGACGCCCTTGCGATCGTGTCCGAATACGGTGCGTTGGCGCACGTCCGCGTGACTCCGGGTTTACTGGTCCATCAGGTCATCACGACCGAAGCCGCAAACGTCGGAGCCGACGTCATCGTCATGGGCACGCATGCCCGGCGCGGGCTTTCGCGCGCATTGCACGGCAGCGTTACCGACGATGTCGTGAGAAGCGCCGGGATACCCGTTATGGTGATTCGGGAGTTGGGTTACGTCGGCGGAAAAATCGAACGCTCGATAAGCGAATAAACGGCGTCGTATTCAGGAAGATGCAATTTGTGCTGAGGCGCTAGAAGCGTTGTTGCTCGAAGTGCGAAGTGGATTCCCCTGACCGTTTCAGCAACCGCTGCGGGATTTTCGATTCTCGCAAATCCCGCGTCGTTGACCTGCTGCAGAAACGCCGCTAAGCGCGCAGCGGGATCTTCGGCAAGCAGCGAAATGTCGAGCGGAACGCCGATTTTTCCCGACTGCGAAGGCAACGCAGCACGACGCAGCGCTTCCTTCGCTCCGATCGTGCGATACTGCACCTCACAAAAGTTGCGCAACTGTTTTTTCGCGTCTTCCAAGCTTCGAGGTTTCTCGAACGATGGCAAGCCCTTGATGACATCATCGGCCATTCGCGCAAGCGCTGCACTTAGCGCTTTTTGATGGTTCGGAAAGTGGCGATAAAATGTGCTGCGCGAGGCGCCGCTTTGTGCCAGAATTACCGACACGGTGATGTGTTCCGGCGAGCGTGACTCCAGCAGCTGCGCTGTTGCGTCGATGATGTCATCACGCGTTACGTGTCTTCTCGGCGCGCGTTCGACGATTGGCCGAGGCGTGCCGTCGTCATCAACAGCCCCAACGTACTGCCACCGCGCTTTGCTTCGCTTCGTTTCAGGGTCGCGGTAAGCTTCGACGAGATAACGATACTCTCGTCCTTTAATTCGTTTGGTGACTTCGTATGCCATGATTCGTCTCGTTGCGCGTTCCTACAGCAGATTGTATTCGTTATCAACAGCCGCAAAGAGCTTGCGGGCTTCAGCCCCCACCACTTCGGCGTACTCTTTCAGGGGTCGCGACGCACCCTCGGCCGTCCACTGGTCCGCCGCGGCGCCCGGCCGCGACGCGGTACTGGCGTAAAAGATCCCAAACGATCGTCGCTGGGTGGCTTCCATGCCTCAACGGTACCACCCGCTTCGTCTTAACTACACCTGACAACTGAGCGGGTCTGATTGCAATTTCACGGCGTTTATTAGCCGCTGAAGCCGGCTGCCTGCCCTTAACCGACCATCGAAACTCAGCACACCGTCCACGCGTAGAAATCAACGAACGCTTCACCCGCCCGAAAGGTGGCCTCTATGACTTTGAAGTTTGCATCGGTTCTGGCGACAGCAGTCGTCCTCACGACCGCCGCTGTTCGCGCTGCCGGCGTGCCTTCCGACGCACAAAAAGCGATCACTGCAGATTACGCGGCCGGCTGCACCGCCGCTCTGAACCCCACCGATGCAAACATAGATGCGGCCTTCGCGTTTCTGAGCCCTGACTACATCGACATCGGCTTCAAGGGCGAGAAAAGGACGCGCGATCAGGTCATCGCAGTCGGCAAACAACAGATGAAGCAGCTGCACACGACGACTTGCGATCCCACGACCGTGTCGTCGGTGCTCAACGCCGACGGGACGATCACCATCGTTGAAGGTGAGCACATCGTCGGCACGCTTCAATCAACCGACGGGAATCACCACCTTGAAGTAACTGGGCAATCGCAAGACACGTGGAAGCAGATCAAAGGCACGTGGATGCAAACGCAGAGCCAAGAAACGCGGAACCTCGTAAAGATGGACGGAAACGTCGTTCAAGACGAAGGTCATTAAATTCGTTGACTTTTTGGCGGCCGGCATTATTCGTTTTCATTCTCGTACGAAGCGATGTTCGTAGTGCTTTTGACAGGGTTGCCGCCCTCAAAGAAGCGGCATAGATAACGGTGAATGTTACCGCGGCAAAGGAGACGACGTGCTCTACCGTCTCTTTACCCCACGTCAGCACTTGCAGACTCGTGCACAAGGTTAACTAACTCGCGCAAGAAGCGGATTAATCTGCAAGCCGATCTCGTACTGTTTTGTTGTCGCCCGCTGCGCCTGTTCTCGCCTGTTGCGTCTGTTCTCACCTGTTGCGTGTCTGGTACAGCCGATCGAACACAGGTTCACCAGCGCAATTTGAGTCGTGCGCAGTTTTTTGGTGAGTTGCCAATTGGACGACTGCGCTTCGCGATTACAGCCAAGAGTTGACGATGCGATAGGCCGGTGGCGAGCGTAAGATTGCCCGCACCATAGTGCGAGTGAAGTGGTACACTGGGTAGGCTTCCAGGAGTGCTAGGAATCATGCGCGACTTTGCCTTTTCTTGGAAGTGGCTAGGTCATCAAGCCATTCGCGCGCTTCCGTTGGTGCTAGTTGTGTCGTGCGGAAGCCCTCACCCATCAAGCCTGCCACTTCCGGCTGCCGAACCGCAGGCGCTTTCAAGCGAACCGTTTGTCGTGCCGACGCTGCACGGTGAAACGCTTAGCGGCAAAAATCCGACTTATGCCGGATGCTCAAGCGGGGGCGGCTATTCTGGAGCAACAGGCACTGCCACCGGCCCGTATCCGGGCACGTTCGGTTCCAGCGTGAGGTGGAGAGAAGTTGCGTATCGCATATACTCGGTTTCCGGGACCTTCAGCATCACATCGGGACAGTATCTGATATCGGGGACGATGAGCGGCCCCGTGTATCCGCTTTACATTGGCACCTGCTATGTTGCTGCGTCGATTTCATATTCCGCAAACATTTCGAAAGGCGGCGTAACGCTTAGCCATGTGACCGGAGCGGGCTCGCTGAGATTTCAGAGTCGCCACGGCGGCTCGTTCTTCGCCGCGTTTTAGAGGTGTTCGCCGGACTGGAAGATGCCGTTTTTCGTCGGGAACGAGAAGTTGCCGCGCGGGGGAGCCCTAAAAACACAAAACCCCCGAGATCGCAATGATCTCAAGGGCTTTCAATGGAGCCGACGGCCGGACTCGAACCGGCGACCTGCTGATTACGAATCAGCTGCTCTACCAACTGAGCTACGTCGGCGCAACCCGCGAATTCTAGCGTATTTCAACGCGCTCCGCAATCGGGCCGGGGCCTCTGGTTCTCCTCGCTCGGCGCTCATCCTACTCTAATCTTTCTCTTAAATAAATAGTTGACATCCGATTGAGACCGGAGTAGGCTGAATTCAGCCCTCAACTAATTGATTAAGAGAAAGGTTCCCAGATGCTTCGGTTCGCCTCAAGTCTGCTCGCGTCGGCAGTGATCGTGTTCCTCGGCACCACCCTCCTGGGAGCGACCGCACTCGACGGCCGGTGCTATGTGTGCCCCCCGCCGCGTCACCTGATCTCAGGACCCCATCCGCCGAAAGTCATCGCGACCGTGGTTGCCCATGCACACGACCAATCGAACCCCTTCACGGTTCAAGGTTTATAGGTAAAGCCCTGAATATATGCTTCGTTCGATGTCCGGCTGCCCCACACGACCCAGATCGTGCCCGTCTTCGGATCGATCGCGGTCGTGTGGACACCCGGATCGACGTCGTGACTGTCGAGTAGTTTCGGCGCTGACTTTCCATCGAACGAAAAGAGCTTGATGCCGCCGCCGGCGCATGCAAGCCAGCCGCGCGACTGATCCCAATTGCACTGATCGACGCGCCCCGGCAAATTCGTCTTGTACATCAACTTCCCGGCGGGCGAGTACACCGCAAGCGTATTGTTTTCGCCGCCCGCGAGTAACACGCGATCTCCCGCGTCGTACTGCAGCGGATGATTGTTCTCGAGCTGCGGCGTCTTGAAAACTTTCGAGACCTTCAACGTCTTTGAATCCACTACCGCGATTTCGTTGTCGCTTGCGATATTTTGATAGACGTTGTGCGTTTGCGGATCAACTTGGAGATACTCCGGTTTGTGTCCGGGCAACGCAACGGTTCCGATCACTTTGAACGACTTCACGTCGATCACCCACATTTTGGTTCCGTCGTCTTCATCGGCGTAGATGCGATCGAGCACAGGATCGTACTGAATCGCGTCGACCGGCCCCGTAACGACGACGGTACGCAGAATTTGCTGCGTTTCCGGATCGACTTCACTCACGCTTTGTCCGTCGCCGTTGCCGGTATAAACGTGGCCTGTCGCTTCGTTGACGGCGACTCCCGCCATATCGCCGACCTTCACGATGCCGAGCACGTTTCCGGTATCCGCATCGGCGATGAGCAAACCATCACCGCCGCCGTGCGCCGCATAGACGCGGCGGCGCTGTCCGTCGACGGCAACATAATCGAAACCGCCGCCGGGATTTACCGGCTGCGCAATGGTTGCGGGAACAATCGGCATGCGTACCTCACACGAGACTAGAAGCTAGGCGGAGCGTAGCATCGCGGAATGACGCGCAGATGAACGCTACTCATGGTCGTGAAACGTTCCGCGTTTGGCGGTTTGATCCAGCTCTAAATCGTCGAGGAAATAGTAGACGATCTTTCGATCGTTAAAGCCAACCTTCGCGAGTTGACGTCCGTCGATTTCCACGACCTCGTGGATATGACCGACGACGCCAGCATAGCGGTAGTTGACTTCCGTATAATTAGGGTTGCCGGGCGCCGGCTTGGGGGTGGCCTTCACGCCTCGCAGCGGGGTGTTGTGCCGATGCATGGCGTAAGCATTCCACAGATGATCATTACTTACCGGGGCAAGACTCCCAAGGTGCATCCTACCGCATTCATCGCCCCCACCGCCGTCCTTATCGGCGACGTTGAAATCGGTGAGGAATCCAGCATCTGGTTCGGAGCCGTCCTTCGCGGCGATAACGGACCCATCCGAGTCGGCGCCCGCACCTCGATTCAAGACAACGCCGTTATCCACGTTACGCATTTGACACAGCTCGACGACGACGTTACCGTCGGCCACGCCGCTGTCATGGAAGACTGTCACGTGAAGCGTCACGCACTGATCGGTAGTAACGCCGTGCTGCTCAACGGCAGCGTTATCGGCGAGGGGTCGCTCGTGGCGGCCGGTAGTGTCGTCGGCGAAAACGTCAAGATTCCGGACCACGTGCTCGCCGCCGGAGCACCGGCTAAGGTAAAGAAGCCCATCGAGGGACAAGCGCAAAATTGGATCGAGATTGCAGCGGAAGAGTACGTTCATCTCGCGCGCAGTTACATCGAAGAGGGAATTGATGCCGCTCGTACGTGACGTCGTTGCACAGTTCATTCAGAGCGAAGGGCACAAGGTCGACGTTTCGCCTGTCGACAGCGAAGCGGGAATCACGGAGATTCTCTTTCGCACGCGCGGTCAAGTATTTTCCGTGACGACGTATGAAAACGACCCGGGCTCGTACATGATCTCGACGGCGTATGAAGTTCCGGATTGGGCCCGCGAACGCTCGCAAAATGCGGAAACGCTAACTCGCGTGAACGAAGATTTCCCCGGCATCACATTCATCATGGCGCACGACGGCGGCTTGTTTGTCGCGACCGCGCAAGAAGAGCCGGGATCGCCGGAGGCGTTCACGCATTCGTTTTGGGAGACCGTTGCGCGCGTACGCGAGGCCGGTGCAAGCGCGATCGAACGAATTGTCGACCGCACTGAAAGCAAAGCTGCCGCGGAGAAATTTATCAACTCGTTCATGCTCGGTGAACGGTGAGCGACGACCCATTAGGAGCGATCGAAAACGCCCTTGACGATGAAGGCCTCTTCTTCACCCGGGACGATGACGAAGATGCATATCGCGTCGCGTTCAAAAGCGAAGGCGACCGGTACTTCGTCGTTTCGTATCGCGACGACCCGAACTTTCTGATGGTCGGGTCGGGTTGGGCATTGCCGGCAGACATCGAGATTCTCGATGCGCTCGACGTGGCGAACGTTTTGAACGTCCGCAAGAAATTCGTCAAGACGGCGCTCTGGGAAGAGGAGCGCGACGTTCTCTTTACCGTCGAATTGTGCGTCAACGACGCGGAGGAGGTGCATCCGCACTTCGGCCGTCTGTTGGACGTCTTGCGCGATACGGCCGCGGAATTCTTCGAAGAGCTGCGCGAAGAGGAAGAGTGACAATCCAACGCGTCGACGCAGCAACTGCGCACGCGTGGCACGCAATGCGCGCACTTCTGTGGCCCGGTGAGTGGCTGCCGGACATCGACGAAGCCAAAGCTATGCTCGAGAAACCGAATCTTCTGACACTCGTTGCGCGTGACGGAGACGCCTCCGTTGCATTTGCCGAGGCTTCGATACGCGACGACTATGTGAATGGCTGCGACACGTCACCTGTAGTCTTTCTCGAAGGCATCTACGTTCGCCCCGAACACCGCAAACGCGGCGTTGCACGTGCATTGTGCGAGGCGGTCTCCGAATGGGGACGAGAACATGGATGTACGGAATTCGCATCTGATGCGTTGCTGGAGAATGATGACAGCCACGCGATGCACCGCGCGCTCGGATTCGAAGAAACCGAACGCGTCGTCTATTTTCGAAAACCCCTATAGGGCGTTACGCTGGGGATAAGCGGTTTATTGCGGTAGTTTCCGCTACGCTCGGTCCGCAGTATTGCGAACGCTTGAAGGCGAGGATGTTTCCCAGTTCGCGGGCGAACGTCCGGAGATCGTGCCGAACGTCGGGATCGCGCAACTGCTGTTCCTGTGCCGGCTCCATCGCGATGACCCCGATCAGTTCGTCGCTCACGATCATCGGGAACGACGTACTCGTCGGTGGCATCGCCGTAACGAGCGAAGCGCCCGCTGCTAGCGCATCCGCTCCCATACGCGTCGACTCCATACGTAAAATAACTTGGTCGTCGTCCGATAAGTGCGTCGGAAACGCAGACGACGACGGTACGCTCTCATCCAGTGCGACGCGGACGAACTTTCCGTTCTGCCGTTCATATAGCGCGCACGCGCGCACACTCGCAAGGTGACGCAGCTGGTTCACGGTTACCGCCGTGATGTCGTCGACACTCTTCATCCGGCGACAGTCTTTGATCAGGCTCATGAGGCCCTCTTCAAAGCTCACGCGATGTGCGTCTGCGAGGCGACGGAACAGCGTTTCGAGCTTTGGGCGAAGATAATTGAGCGAGATACCCAAAAGCAGTACGAGCGCGTACGCTACTTCACCGCTGTGTTCGTATTTAATTTGGAGCAATGAGCTGCCCAGTTCAAAGCCGATCGCAACGATCCCGGCCAGTACTGCGAAGACGGCTGCGCGATTGAGAACGAAGTTTACGTCGACAAGCCGGCTCTTGATGAGCGCGTACCCGTACCCGAACGCCATGAGACTCTCAGTCAGAACCAGCGGGCCGAAGCGCCAATTACCGGCGCCGAGCGCACTTGATGTTTCCTTTATCAGTGGTCCGGAAAAGCCGATGAGCGTCGATGCAAAAATCCATCGCAAGAGCACGACGTCCTCGGCATCTTCGCGCACGAGAGCATACGCCATTACGAGCAGCGGTATAATTTTTGCAACAACTGGGAGCCCGTAAAAAGCCTTCGCGAACAGCCATGACGGCTGATAGACCTCGAGCGGGTACACGACGGATCCTAAGAGCAACAGCGCGATGATCGTGGTAATAAAGACCGCAGCCGCCGCGTTAAGTGCCTTTCTTACGGTGTCCGGAATTGCTCGTTTCGCAAGTTCCGTCGAAAGGAAGAACAATCCGAATAGTGACACCCCGAGTAATACTTGGCGCAGCGATTGCACCAGAATTATCAACCACCACGGCAAACCCACGAGCGTAGAAATGATGCCGGATCCGGCCGCCATCCCGTAGAGGAATATTCCGGCAGGGTAAGCGAGCCGCGGATCGCGGCCCTTCGCGACAATCACAATGCCGAGTGACATCAACAGAATCTTGTTGAGCACGTCGGCGGCGTCGAGCATCTTGTAATTAAGCCCCTCATCCGAGGCGGGCAGCGCGACGGTGAGGAGCGGACCATCGGCATAATGGTACGCATAGGAAATCTCACCGTCTGAAAGCGGCGATTGCCACCATACGACTCGGTCACTTATGTCGAGCTTTCGTTGATCGATGCGATCTTCACAAACAAAAGGAGCGGGCACATAGCCGCCGCTTCCACAGTCGATATCGCGCTCAAAAATGTCTTTGGCGTCGATCTTCACGGGCAAGGACGGCTGCGCTCCTCGTATTACGATGCTAGTCGTGAGCGCGACGATCAAAAATGCGGCAAAGCCGGTAAGCGTAAACGTAAGCAACCAGCGCATACGCGCCATCCCCCGTGCAATCACGATAGCCCTCTTCGCACGTGAGATCAAGGCGAAACTTTGAATTCCGATTTCGTGAGAACAAAGCACTGTTGCGCGACGGCCGAGAACGATTTATCGTTGAATCGCGAGGTGTCCCATGAACGCTTCACTCAGTGGGCGTCAGTTGCTCGCGATGACACAGCAGCAACTCGACGAGCTTTTTTCTGCCAGTCCCGCCGGGCCTATACCGGACGGCGAGGCACAAGGCACCGCAATCATCGCTCCGGGAACGCCGTACAGCGCAGAAATCGCCGAGCTCGTAAATATCTTCGCATGGCAAGGTAAGGTATTCGACGCCGCGCACAACGTCTTGCGCAACCGCATCGGCCCGTTCGGGATCAACGCAATCGTCGCCGAGGTGTATAAGGATACGAGCTGGTTCGACAAAAAGGAATGTATCGTCCTCGACTACTCCAAGACTTCGCTCGTGGCCAAACACATTCGCGACGAGATTCGCGAGATCGCGCCGAACCTCTATTTAGGCATCGTTTTTTGGGACAATAAGAGACTGATCGGGTTCAGTCTCGATTTCAGCGCATGACGCCGCAGTCGGCGTTCTTCGTGCTCGCCGCCGTGCGCAAGGGAGCCGAAGAACCGCTTCGCGCGCTCCTGGAAACGATGAATGCCGCGCCCGGTCACGCCGATCCGCAAAACACGATCGTTCCCTTTGGAGCGTTCGAGGAGCTCCATTTCGCTCGCATCTGTCTCATCGACGACCCGACGACCGGCGACGTCGTGGCCTACGGTATGACGCCGCGCACATATCCCACGTATCTCGCTCTCCTTGGCGACGTCGACGGCGACGCAAATGAGTTTCTTAGCCGGCTCGCGGATCGCGCGCGCGACGGATTACGAGCGCTCTTTGCAAACTGCGAGGGCTTTACAACCGGCGCCGATCTGCTGCTCTATATGAAAGAACGCAGCGTTCGTTCTTCCGCCTATTATGCGAACTGGAAAGGGCGCACGATGCTCCAGGTTCGCGAGGAGGCCGCACTGCAGTCCGCAGTCAGCTCGTATCTGGATGCGCACGCCGACACGCTTGGCAATGCAGATCCGCAGAAGCTCCACGCGGTCCTGCGGAATTACCTCAGCGACCAGATCGCCTCTGCCCGGCTCACGATGACGCCGGCACCGCCAACGCGTTTCGGATGGTGGATCCAAGACCTGGCGCAGACGATCGGCTTTCCTCTCGCGCTCATCATCTTTTCGCCTATCTTACTGATCGCGGGCATCGTGCTGCTTGTCCTCGTTCGTATGCAAGAGGCTCGAGATCCGGAGATCTGTCCGCGCCCAGACGTAGGGCGCCTTGCGTCTATGGAGTACACCGAAGACCGCGACGTCACGAACGTGTTTACGGCGCTCGGGAGTCTGAAGCCGGGACCGGTACGGCGCTTGATAAGCATCTTCGGGCTTTATCTGCTTGATTACGCTTCGCAACACATCTATACGAAAGGACGACTCGCGCGCGTTCGGACGATTCACTTCGCGCGATGGGTGTGGCTGGACGGCGGAGCGCGTTTGATCTTCTTGAGCAACTATGACGGCAGCCTCGAAAGCTATATGGACGACTTCATCAACAAGGCCGGCTTCGGGCTCAACTTCGTTTTCAGCAACGGCATCGGCTATCCGCGCACGCGCTGGTTGCTCGCGGACGGATCCAAAGACGAGGAAAAGTTCAAGAACTTTCTTCGCCGGCACGAAATTGAAACGCAAGTCTGGTACAACGCGCATCCCGGCTTAACGGCCGTCGACCTCGACCGAAACTCGCGAATTCGGAACGGGTTGGAAGCGCGTTCTCTCACACCGGCGGAAGCACGGGAATGGGCGGCACTGCTGTAGCGCGCGCCGTGGACTTTGCCGACGTGCAAGGACTCGTCCGGTACGGACACGGACGCCTTACCGACGCATGTTACCTGCTCCTACGCATCAAGGAACCGCGAGCAGCGCGTCAGGTCATCGCCGCAATACAGGTTGCAACTGCTGTTGAAGTTGCAACCCCGCCTTCCACTGCAATGCAGATCGCGTTTACCGCTGCCGGTTTGCGTGCCTTCGGCGTTCGCGACGAAATCGTTGCCGGCTTTTCCGACGAGTTTATCTCCGGCATGGCTGCAGACGCGAGTCGCTCTCGACGTTTAGGCGACGCCGGCCCGAGTGACCCGTCGAATTGGACGTGGGGCACCGGCGATCGCGAACCGCACGTGCTTCTCGCACTCTTTGCGCTCCCCGGCGCGCTCGAATCGTTACGCGAGTCGTTGAAAGATGCCGATTGGAGCGAAGCGTTCGAGGAGATCGCGTGTTTGGACACCACTGACCTCCACGGCTTCGAGCAATTCGGCTTCACCGACGGCGTCAGCCAGCCCGCCGTCGATTGGGGGCGTATCCGCGAATTACACGGAGATAAACCGCAATACGGTAACACGATCGGACTCGGCGAGGTTCTTCTGGGATATCCAAACGAGTACGGACGATATACGGAGCGGCCGCTTCTCGATGACAACGCATCGACGCGCGACCTCGAACCTGCGGAGGACTACGAAGGCAAACGCGACGTTGGCCGCAACGGAACGTATCTCGTCATGCGCGATCTTCGGCAAGACGTCCGGAGCTTCTGGCAGTTCCTCTACCATGAGAGCGAGCGCCTCGGGATGTCCGCGGACGAACTCGGCGCGATGCTCGTCGGCAGACGCCGCAATGGCGACCCACTCGTTCCATCTGCAGAAACGTCACAGAACGCGTTTACGTACAGCGGAGACCCGACTGGAACGCAGTGCCCTTTTGCGGCACACATTCGACGCACGAATCCTCGTAACGGCGACTTTCCATCCGTTCCAGGCGGCGTACTCGCTACCGCGGCGCAAATGCTCGGCTTTCGGCGCGCTCAATTTCATGACGATCTGACTTCGTCTACGCGCTTTCATCGCATCATACGGCGAGGACGTGAATACGGGCCGGCGTTGTCGCCCGAAGATGCGCAAAACCCGGCGCCGGCCGGCGATCCTCCGCGCGGTTTGCGCTTCGTTTGCCTGAACGCTAACATCGAGCGGCAGTTCGAGTTTCTTCAGAATGCCTGGCTCATAAACGACAAATTCAACGGTTTGGCCAACGAGAGCGATCCGCTACTCGGCAATCGCGAACTTCCGTCCGGCAACGGGCAAACCGACGCTTTCGTCATTCGTCGCAACGGCGGAACTCGTACGCGCATGTCGTCACTTCCGCAGTTCGTATCCGTCACCGGCGGAGCATATTTCTTTCTCCCCGGACTTCGAGCTCTACGCTTTCTCATGAGCGCCGCAGCCGGCGCCGCTTCGGGGTGACTCCATGAAGAACCGCTTCTTCGTTTTTGCACTCGCCGCGCTCGTTGCATCCCCCCTTGCCGCTTGTCAAAACAGAACGCCGCCCGATGAAGCGAAAAGTGCCGGCCGCGCTCCCGATTCGTTCACGGCGGCAACCGAGGATTATTTTCACGACATGGACGGCGGTATCGCGCTCTCTCCGCAAGAGATCGCAGGTCGCGACACTTGGATAATTTGGACCGGCGGCAACGATCGCTTCTGGGACAAGTTAAGCACGATCAGCTTCGGCAATCTCGATTTACTGAAGACGCTTTCGTCGTATCCCACGCTGAAAACGAATCGCGACAATCGGTGGGAACGCCTCGGCCTCATCAACGAACCGTGTTTCGCGAAGGCGACCGCACCAAATTCCGACCGCTACGGATTGTGGCTCGACGTGCGTTCGGAGAATTGCCCTCCCGATCCGTTCGAAGACGAAAAGAAGTATCCGGGCGTCGCGATCGGGGCGCGCGGAAAGACTATCCCGCTCGGATCGTATTACGGCTACGCCAGCGGTGTCGTCGGGTTACGGCTTTTTCCAAATCCCGACTTCGACGAGAAAGCCGCAAAAGCGTGGAATCCCGATCGCTATTACTCGGACCCGTCATACTACGAGAATAAGGATTTGGTGAAGCCGTATCGCGTCGGTATGTCGTGCGGCTTTTGCCATGTCGGTCCGAGTCCAGTGAATCCTCCGGCAGATCCGGAGCATCCCGAGTGGGCGAATCTTAGCTCAACGGTAGGCGCTCAGTATATGTGGGCCGATCGTATCTTTGCATGGCAAGAACAAGACAATAGCTTTATTCGCCAACTCTTCGAATCGTGGAGGCCGGGCACGCTCGATACGTCGCTCGTCTCGACGGATAACATCAATAACCCGCGCACGATGAATGCGATCTACGACATTATTTCGCGTTTGGGTGATGCGCGCAGGTGGGGCCGCGAAACAATGCTCGGTGGCCAACTCAACAATAAACAGTTCAACGACTACACGGACGCGCCTGAGTTTTCCGTGTTTTTCGAACGACCAAATACCGTTATGACAGCGCGGGTTCTCAAAGACGGCGCTGACTCGGTCGGCGTACTTGGAGCGCTCAATCGCGTCTACATCAATATCGGAACCGACAGTGAGGAGTGGCTGCAACATTTCAATCCGGTGGTCGGCGGCAAACCGATCTCCCCGATAACGATCGAGAGTGCGCGCGCAAACTCTTCCTGGTTTGTGGCAACCGAGGCCCAGACGTTCAATATGGCGCTGTTCTTGATCAAAGCGAGTGAACGGCTCGACCACTTGAGGGACGCGCCCGGCGGCGCTAAATATCTCATGGCGAACGACGCGCAACTCGAGCGCGGGAAAGTCGTGTTTGCCGAAAACTGCGCGCGTTGCCACTCGAGCAAGCAGCCCGACGCAATGACCGGGATCGATCCGGACGGGTGCGCCGGGCCGCAATACATGGACTGCTTCAAACGGTATTGGAACTGGACGCAAACCGACGACTATAAAGCGCAGATGCGCAAGATCGTCCTCGATCCGAACTTCCTCCAGAACAACTATCTCTCAACCGATTTGCGAATTCCGGTTACGTTACTGCACACCAACGCCTGTAGTCCGCTTGCAACAAATGCGATCGCGGGAAACATCTGGGATAATTACTCATCGCAGTCCTACAAGAGCCTGCCTTCGGCTGGAACGATCACCTGGTACGATCCGTACACCGGCGCGCCGCACTCGTATGATCTGCCCGCCGGCGGCCGCGGATACACACGCGTACCGTCACTCATCGCACTGTGGTCGACAGCGCCGTTTCTTTTGAATAATAGCGTCGGGCCTTTTGACCCCGACCCGTCGGTCGATGCGCGTATGCGCGTCTTCGACGCGTCGATCGAGCAGATGCTCTGGCCCGAGCGCCGCGAGCACGATAGTTTACTCGCGGACAAGATACCGGGAAAGATCGATCGCACGAGCGAGACCTCGTATCTTACGATAGAAAAGGGCTATCTGCCGGACCTCGTACAGCAGAACATCGGCGTTATTAAAGGGCTCGTTCCCAACGCGTTTCCGCAAGGTTCCGACTCGGAACTGTCGATCGGTCCGATCCCCGCCGGCACGCCGGTCGGGCTTCTCGCCAACATCCGGCTGCTTCCCGAGGATTTGAGCGGCGCGCAGTTCATGGAGTACGAGTCGAACAAAATCGGCGCCGTGACGGGCGTACTCGCGGACTTGCTGCGATTGCCGCACGACGCATCCGACGATCAAGCGCGTCGCGTCTTCGCGGGCGTCTATCCGAAACTGCTCGCGATCAGTAAGTGTCCCGATCTCGTCGTGAATCGCGGACATTACTTCGGTACCGGTTATACGGACCCGGGAGCCGTGGACAACGGCATGAGCGTCGGTCCTGCGCTCAGCGACGACGATAAACGCGCTCTAATCGAATTTCTGAAGACGTTCTAACAATGGACCGCGGAAACGTTCTCGCGATCAAGCAGTTCGTCCACGAACGCTTTCTATCGGTGCTGCATTTCGAGCGGCGTTTCGACCCGTTCTTCCGGCCTGCTTGGGATGCGATCTTTCGAGAGCCGAGCGCCGCGATTCTCCAATGGCTGATCAACCTGCCGCGCCGCAACGATGGATTGCAACTCGCAGAGGAACGCGAACTCGACGGCGAGAGCGAACTTCTCGACTCGATCGTCATCGACATGGGCACGTACATGCGAACGCATTGGAAACCCGGCAACTATCAGCGCGCCGGTAACACAAAGACGCACGGTATCGTGCGCGCGGAGTTCGCGGTCGATGACGGACTTCCGGAACGTCTACGCCACGGCATTTTCGCCGAACCAAAAACGTATAAGGCCTACGTTCGATTTTCAGGCCCGGGTCCGGATTGGCCGGACGACATCGACGACGTCGGGTTCATGAGTTGCACGGTCAAGCTCATGGGTGTTCCAGGCGCAAAAATCTTTCCCGACGAGAAGTACACGCAAGATTTTCTCGCAGTTACAACGCCTACGTTCGTCACGCCCGACGTTCGCGCCAATGCGCAGCTGCAGCGAGAACTCCGCGACAGTACCGAATTCTTCTATTTTTTCAACTTACGCGAACCACATATCTTGGACGCGCTGATGCAGGGACTCTGGAACAAGACTCAATCGAGTCCCCTCGAAGCGCAATATTGGAGTTGCACGCCGTACCTTCTCGGCGAGGGACAGGCGATGCAGTATTCGATTCGCACGACGCTAACCTCGCGCACACGGATTCCCAATCTGCCGTTCCGGCCGAAGCCGAACTATCTTCGTGACGCGATGGCGGCTACGCTCGCGATGCAAGACGTCGATCTCGACTTCTTAATCCAGATACAAACCGATGCGCATCGCATGCCGATCGAGAACGCTGCCGTGCGCTGGCCGCTCCGATTATCGCCATATGTGAAGGTGGCGACGATTCACATTCCAAGACAGCGTTTCGATTCACCCGCTCAGCTTGCGTTTGCCAACGTCTTGCGATACAGCCCGTGGCACTGCCTTCCCGCGCATCGTCCGCTCGGAAATCAGAACCGCGTCCGATGGCGCATGTACAGCGAGCTTTCAAAATTGCGTCAACTGATGAACGACGTTCAACGCTACGAACCGACGGGTGACGAACAGTTTGACTGAGACGGTGTACGACTACGTCGTTGTCGGCTCCGGCGCCGGCGGCGGGACTGTGGCGGCGCGCCTTGCCGAACGAGGTGCATCGGTGCTCGTATTGGAGGCAGGCGGCGATCCACGAGAGCTGCACGGCGGCGATCCGTCGCGTCCGCAAGAAAATTGTCTTCCAGACGATTATGACGTCCCCGCGTTTCACGTGCTTGGATGCGAGAACGACGCAATGAAGTGGGACTTCTTCGTTCGTCACTACGCGGATAATGCAATACAACAGCTAGACGAGAAATATTGCCCGCAGATGGACGGCGTGCTTTATCCTCGAGCGGGAACACTCGGCGGGTGCACCGCGCACAACGCAATGATCTACGTCTACCCGCACAACGAAGATTGGCAAAAAATCGCCGCGTTGACCGGTGATGCGTCATGGTCGCCCGAGAATATGCGATCCTATTTCGAACGCGTCGAGCGCTGCACGTACCGCATCGATCAATGGCTCTCGCATTTCTTCGGTTATAATCCGTCGCGGCACGGCTTTAACGGCTGGCTGAACGTCGAGCTTCCCCGGCTTCAGGCTGCAATAGTCTTCGAGACGCTCAAGCCGCTGCTGCCGGAATTGATGTCGGAGTTTGCACTTGACGGCCACAAATTGGAAACACTCCGATGGCTATCGGAAGCGGGACTCGACGTCAACGACTGGCAGCACGTAACGCAGAATGCCGACGGCCTATGTTCGATCCCGTTGACGACGGCTCGCCATCGCCGGGTCGGCACACGCGAACGGCTGCTCGACGTGCAGCGCCGGCATCCCGATCGCCTCACGATTCAATTGCATTCGCTTGCAGTCAAGGTGCTTTTCGATGAACGCAAGCGCGCGATCGGTGTCGAGTACTTGCGTGGCGAAAATCTCTACAAAGCCGGGCGCCGCGGCGGATCGAGTGGAACGCGCGAGACAGCGACGGCGCGAAGCGAAGTCATACTTGCCGGCGGCGCGTTCAACACGCCACAGCTCTTGATGCTCTCCGGTCTCGGACCTGCCGAGCATCTTACGTCGCATGGCATAGCCGTGCTTGTCGATGCTCCGGGCATCGGCAGCAATCTTCAAGACCGCTACGAAGTGGCAGTCGTCAACCGACTAAGCGAACCGTGGAAGTTCTTTTCCGCAGCGACCTTTGCGCGCGGCGACCCACAGTATGCAGATTGGCATGCAGCACAACCGTTCGGTATATACACGTCGAACGGTTCCGCACTCTCGATCGTACAGAAATCATCGGTCGCCAACGGAGTTCCGGACCTGTTCTGCATGTCGCTTTTTGCGGACTTCCACGGCTACTATCCAAACTTCTCGTACGAAACATCGCACCGTTTTGACTACCTGACGTGGGTCGTGCTCAAAGCGCACACGCGGAATCGAGCCGGTACGGTGCGCTTGCGTTCAATCGATCCGTGCGATCCGCCGGAAATCCAGTTCAACTATTTTCAAGATGGCGGTGAGGAAGATCTTCAGGCGCTCGTCGAGGGTGTCAACTACGTGCGCAAACTCGGCAAGATCCTTTGCGACGCCGGCGTCGCTACCGAGGAGATGCCCGGCGAAAACGTTCGAACATCTGCCGAGATCGCGGCGTATATTCGCAACAACGCGTGGGGGCATCATGCCTCGTGCACTTGCGCGATCGGCGATGTGCTCGACGGCAATTTTTCCGTACGCGGCGTCCAGGGTCTGCGCGTCGTCGACGCTTCGGTCTTTCCTGAGATCCCCGGCTTCTTCATCGCGAGCGCGATCTATATGATCGCCGAGAAAGCTGCCGACGTCATCCTCGCCGCAGGCGCCGCTCGAGGTACATAATCATGCCTTCAGTCGTCCTTGTTCACGGATATAGCGAAACGTCACTCGGTGCATATCACAACATTCCGGCGCTCTTGAATCAGTCCGGATTCGATACCGTCGTTCTCTCAGCGTTCAATTCACTTGACGATTTCGTAACACTCGACGATCTCGCGGCCGCACTCGAACTGCGCGTTCAAGATCTCGAGGCGTCCGGTTTCAACGTGCGAGATTCCGCGTTCGTCTGTCACTCGACCGGGGCGCTGATCACGCGCCGCTGGATTCTCAACCGTTGCGCGGCAGCCGGCACGCCGCAAAACGCCACCGTTCCGTCGCGCCTCGTGACCATGGCGGGTGCGAATCACGGATCGAGCCTCGCCGAGATGGGAAAAACGCCGCTCGGCTATTTGGAAAAGCTTCTGCTCAAACACGTTCTCGCCGTAGGTAAAGCGGTCCTGACCGATCTCGAGTATGGGAGCGATTTCATTCGAAGACTCAACACAGAATGGATGCAAGCGTGGAACAATGCGGCCGATCCATTGTGGCAGCGCGTCTTATCGTTTAGCATGGGCGGCGATTTCATCGGCAACAATTCCGCGGTGAACCTCTTCTGGGCAAGTTGCGAGTCTGGAAGCGACAACACGGTCCGTGTCAGCGGCGCGAATCTCAACTACACGATCTTAGAAGCGAACCCAAACGACA
Source organism: Vulcanimicrobiia bacterium (assembly GCA_024281135.1). The sequence goes on from JAMXLG010000006.1 coordinate 18,406, forward strand.
ACCCGCCCAAGATCGTTCCAACCGTTCTTGCGCAGCGTGCGCCGCATTTGATCCTTCACGGATATTCGCACTTCGATACCGACACGGGCATTCTCAGTGCAGCGACGACGGCAGACGCAGCCTTTGCAGCGTTGCTTACGGCGCTGAAGACCGAGGTTGCGTCCTATCCGGCCCTCGCCGACACATGGGCTACCGCAAATGCTGCGTGGACCACCGCGAATCCAACCCTCGCTAACTCAACGGTCGTCTTCGATTTACGCAATCAGTTCGGCGTAAGTATTGACGACTGTATGATTGCGTTTTGGGACGAGGCCGATATCCAGGGGGATCCGCGCGACATCCAACTCGCTGCGCAACGGACCGCGCTACCCGACTACGTTCCACCTGCAGCCGAGACGCCTGAAGAGCAAGCGATTCGCGAATCCGTCATCACGGCGTCGCTGAGTTCATCGGACGCGATTTTGCCGCATTCGCCGATCCACAACGACGTTGCTCGCGGCTCCTACTCCTTTTATCTGAACTATCCCACATGGGTTGGCGACGGCACGCGCCACCACGCGGTATACATCGAAGCCGTGAGCGATTCGCCGTTCATCCTCTATCAACCGACAATCTACCGGCCATCGGTTGATATCAACCGGTTGATTCAACCGAATCAATTCACGTACGCAAACGTTACGTTGAATCGCAACCCGGACAGCGAGTACGCGCTCTACCGGTGGGCACCGACGCTCACGGCTCAATTGCTGGAGGCAGCGGTGTGGCCGCCATTCCCGGATCTTCCGGGACGTGTGCCGCCCCACCCGAGCCCTTAAGATCGTTGGTAGACGTGCGCCATTTGCGGTGTAGCGTAGCGCGAGCCCGCGACGGCGTCTGCCGGAATCGCAGCCTCGATCTCTTTGACCTCGCTCGGCGTCAGTTTCACGTCGAGGGATGCAACGTTTTCTTCGAGACGGTGTACTTTCGTTGTACCGACGATCGGGACGATGTCTTCGCCTTTTGAGAGCACCCATGCGAGGGCAAGTTGCGCGGGCGTGATCCCTTTGCGATCGGCAACTTGACGCACGCGATCAACGAGTTCAAGATTTTTCGCGAAGTTTTCGCCTTGAAAGCGCGGTGCACTGCGGCGCCAGTCATTTGGCGCAAAATCGTCGGGCGTTCGAATCGTGCCGCTCAGGAATCCGCGCGAGAGTGGGCTATACGCGAGTACCCCGATCCGCAACTCACGTAGCACGGGCAAAAGCTCGGGTTCGATGTCGCGCGTCCAAAGCGAATATTCGATTTCGACGAACGAAATCGGATGAACGGCGTGCGCGCGGCGGACTTGCTCTGCGTTGACTTCCGAGAGACCGATATGCCGCACGTAGCCGGCTTGAATCATCTCCGCAATCGCGCCAACCGTTTCTTCAATCGGAATTTGCGGATTGATGCGCGCGGGAAAATAGCCGTCGATGTAGTCGACGCCCAGACGTTTGAGCGAGTACGCGAGAAACGTCTTCACGTACGGCGCGCGGCCTTCGACACCAATCCAGCCTGCGGCGGGATCGCGCAGCGCGCCGAATTTTACGGTAAGCGCCGCTTCGTTACGTCGCCCTTTGATGGCACGGCCAACGAGCATCTCGTTGTGACCCATGCCGTAGAAGTCGCCGGTGTCGATCAGATTCACGCCGAGATCGAGCGCACGGTGAATCGTCGCGATGCTTTGGTCTTCGTCGGCCTTGCCGTAGAGATCGGACATGCCCATCGCGCCCAAACCGATGCTCGAGACCTTGAACTTGTCTGGTCCCAACGTGGTGTACTTCATGGAAATTTTTAGCCTTTCTGTGTATCCAATCGTGCGAGCTTGTGGTCGACGACCGCGAGGCACTCTTCGAGTTCTTTGATTTTGTCTCGAACGGATTGCGCGTGCGCAAGGAGCATCGCACGTTTCTGTGCTCTTACATCTTCACCGTCATCGCTTCGGCGAACAAGTTCCGCGTATTGCTGCAGCGTTTCAATCGACATGCCCGTCTTGCGCATGTGCGTAACGAACGCGAGCCATTGCAGATCATCAGGCGAGTAGCGGCGATGACCGCTGGACGCCCGTTCGACGTATGGCGTAAGACCGATGCGCTCGTAATACCGAAGCGTGTCCTCCGACAGCCCGCTTGCTTTTGCCGCTTCGCCGATTGAGAGCCCCTGTTCGATGATCATGCGTCTATCCTAAAACCTGGAGTTCACTCCAAGTCAAGCGCCGGAGCAGCGTCAACACCACTGGGCCACAGGTTCGCGATGATTCGCTTGCCCGTTGTCTCACTCGAGCCGTCAGACGCCAGCCAAAGCAACGGTGGCACCATCACTTCGGGATCCAGGAGCGATCCTTTCAGCGCATCCGTTGGTGTCGACGGTCATCTGCCATACGGCAGGATCGGTTTCCCAGAACGGGCTCGGATTCGTGATGAAGTTTTCGTTTACATATTTCATCCCGCGGCCGGCGTTGTTCACAAGCACGTCGAGGCGTCCGAATTGCGATACGGCGGCGTCAACGACACGTTCACAATCGGCAGGTCCCGTAACGTCTGCGGTGAGGGCGAGCACAGGGTAAATCGAGCGAAATGCTGACCAAGGGCTCGAACTCTCGTGGATTTTACGCGCGGGGTGGGTAAGCGGCGAGAAAGATGAAAGCGCCACAAGATTTCGCCGATCAATGATTGCTCGCACTCATTGTGATCGTCGTCGTTTTAGCGCTGGCATTGGCGGTTTACGTCGCGTTTACGCTGCGAGCGATGACCTCCACGTTGGAGAGCATGCACAACGATTTGAGAGAAACGAACGCGACCTTGCGCGACACCAACGTGAGCCTTCGCGACACCAATGCGAGTCTTCGCAACACCAACGCGAGCCTTCGCGATACCAACGCGCAACTGGGTACCACGATGTCATTTCTAAGACTTACAGGCTCCGAGCTCCACGGCATAGAGCACGACCTTCGATTCACAGCTCACGACTTGAACGAAACGAACGCACAACTCGGCGGGACGAACGACACGCTGCGGCTGATGGAAAACCAAACGCGCGTTATGAGCAACAAAATCGCCCACGCGAAATTGCTCTTCTAAGAAGCTAGGCCGGCGGGAAGTGCGATTCGTCGGCGTACGGGACGAAGAGCGTGAATTGCTCTTGGAAGCGCAGACGTACGGTTCCGGTTGGACCGTTGCGGTGCTTGGCAATGATGAACTCGGTGACGTCCGATTCGGGCGCCTCTTTGTTGTAATAGCCCTCGCGGAAGAGGAACGACACCATGTCAGCTTCTTGTTCGAGTGAACCGGAGTCGCGCAAATCGGAGAGCATGGGGCGCTTGTCATTACGCGATTCAACGCCGCGGTTCAGCTGCGCAAGTGCGATGATCGGCACGCCGAGATCCTTTGCGGTTACTTTGAGCGTACGGCAGATTTCCGAAAGCTCTTCGTTGCGGTTGGCGTTCTTCGAAAGAATGCCGGGACGCAACAACTGCAAGTAGTCGATGAAGACGGCGCCGAGACCGCTCGTCGATTTCAAACGGCGGCAACGGCTGCGCACTTCGGTGACGCTCAAAGCGCCGGAATCGTCGAGATAGATCGGCAGTTCGTTGAGCCGTCCCATCGCACGCGCGATATCTTCCCATTGGTGCGCCTTGATATTACCGCGACGCATGTCGTGCATCGACAAACGCGCCTCGGCGCAAATCAAACGCTGCACCAGTTCGTTGTTCGACATTTCGAGCGAGAAGAACGCGATCGGCTCCTGTCGCTCGGCCGCCGCAACCGCCATGTTGAGCGAGAACGACGTCTTGCCCATGCCCGGACGCGCGGCGAGAATGATGAAGTTACCCGGCTGGAAGCCAGTCGTCATCGCATCGATGTCTCGGAAGCCTGACGTGAGACCCGTTTGCTCTCCACGCATGTGGAAGAGCCGGTCCATGTAGTCGAACGTCTCCTTCATCAACCGATTTACGGGGACGAAGTCTCCGGAAAGTTGACGTTCGCCGATCGAATAGACGAGTTGCTCCGACTGATCGAGCGCGGCGTCGACGTCTTCTTCGGCTTCGTAGCCGAGTTGCGTGATTTGCGTACCTGCGTGAATGAGGGAACGCAGCACGGCCTTTTCGCGCACGATCGTCGCGTAGTACTTTGCGGAGGCGGCGGTTTGAACCGTATCCATGAGCGAACTCAAATACGGTAGTCCGCCGACGCGTTCGAGCGCGTCGCGATTGCGCAGCGCTTCCGCAACGGTGATCTTATCGAGCGGTTCGCCGCGATCGAAGAGATCGAGCAGCACCGCGAAGATCGTTTCGTGAACGTGCGCGTAGAAATCGTTCGGTCGTACGATTTCGCCGACCGTTCCCATGATCTCGCGATCGACGAGCACCGAGCCGATCAAGGCCATCTCCGCTTCTAAGTTGTGCGGAGGGATACGGTCGATGGACCCGGAGTGAATATGGGAAACGCTCATTGCTACGAGCGATACTTACGACGCTTTGCCTGTGAACGGCTCGTGGATAACTTCTTTTTCGTGTGCATAAATTTCAAAGCTTGTTCGATGCTTGTGACGGGGACGACATCGACGCCGGAGAGCGACGCATCCACTTCACGCACGTTTTCCTTCGGTAAAATCATGGCTCGCATGCCACTCTGACGAGCGGCGTAGAGCTTCTCGATCACACCGCCTACGGCGCGAATCTTCCCCTGAATCGAAAGTTCACCGGTGATCGCGATGTCTTGCGGCAACGGCGTCTTCGTAATCGCGGAGTACAGCGCGAGGAAGATCGCGAGACCGGCCGACGGTCCGTCGATGTTTCCTCCGCCGACGACATTGATATGCAAGTCGTAGTCGTTGACGTCGATGCCGGTTTGCGAACGCATGACGCTCGCGGCGTTAAAGACGGAATCCTTAGCCATCGAGCCGGC
>JAMXLG010000007.1 GCA_024281135.1 Vulcanimicrobiia bacterium
GAGTGCATTACCTGACGTTACGCAAGCCAACTTTGACGCCGAGGTGCTAAAGAGCACCCAGCCGGTGCTGGTCGATTTTTGGGCACCGTGGTGCGGGCCGTGCCGCATGCTTTCGCCGATCGTCGAAAAGATCGCCGCAGCGAACTCCAGCAAGGCCAAGTTCGTCAAGCTGAACACCGACGAAAACCCCAACGTGGCCGGTCAGTATCAGGTCTCGGGGATTCCCTGCCTGATTCTCTTCAAGAACGGTCAGCCGGTCGATAGAATCGTCGGGTACGTCCCCGAAAATGTCGTGACGTCGATGCTCGGCAAACACGTGGCGTGAAATCGATCCCGGCAATGCACCGGGTGCTAGCGGATGGACGCGTAGCTCCTTACGACATCCTGCTGGGAAGAAACGTAGTCAAGCGCGCGGCCGAAGAAGTATTCGGTCGCGCGCGTGCTTCCGGCGGGCTGCCGTACGACACGATTGTAGCGGAACTGGCTAGCCATTTGGAGACGATCCGCCGTGCAACGCTCCGCGGCATGATCAATGGGACCGGCATCATCATCCACACGAATCTCGGGCGTTCGCCGCTGGCGCGCAACGCGCTCGACGAAGTCGCTGAAATCGCGCGCGGCTATTCGAATTTAGAGTACGATCTCGAAAGCGGCGAGCGCGGGTCGCGCTACACGCTGCTGACCGAACTGCTCAACGATGTAACCGGCGCGCAAGATTCGCTGGTGGTAAACAACTGTGCCGCGGCAGTGCTGCTCGTGCTCGACACGGTTGCGAAAGGACGCGAGGTCATCGTGGCCCGCAACGCGCTCGTCGAGATCGGCGGCGGTTTTCGTATTCCCGACGTACTCGAACGCAGCGGCGCAGCGTTAGTCGAGGTCGGGACGACGAATCGCGTCTATATCGACGATTTCGAAGGAGCGCTCTCGCCGCGCACGGCGTTGCTGCTTCGCACTCATGCGTCGAACTTCCGCATCGAGGGTTTCACTCACGATGTTAGTGCGAGGGAGATGGTTGAGCTCGGGCGGAAAGCCGGCGTGCCCGTTGCCGAGGACCTCGGGAGCGGCGCGCTGGTGGACTTAGCGGAGTACGGCTCCGCGCACGAGCGTACCGTGCAGGAGGCGCTTTCCGACGGCGTTGGGCTCGTTACGTTTTCAGGTGACAAGCTGCTCGGTGGACCGCAGGCCGGCATCATCGTTGGGAGCGCGCAGCTGATCGCGCGGGTCAAGAACAACCCGCTGCTCCGCGCGCTGCGAATCGGAAAGATGACGATCGCCGCGCTCGCGGCGACGCTCCGGTGTTATCGCGACGGCTCGTTTCGCGAGCGTTTGCCGATTTTTCGCATGCTGAGCGCGTCGCTGGACGATCTTCGTACCCGGGCCGATCGCTATCGTTCGGCGGTGCCGGCAGTCGCGATCGTTGAGAGCGATGCATTCGTCGGAGGCGGTTCGCTTCCGCAGCAGCGCATCGCTTCGATTGCCGTCGCGATTGAAACTGACGAACCCGATCGCTTGTCGGCGCTTCTGCGCAGTGCGCTTCCGCCGATCGTCGGACGCGTCGCCGACGGGCGTTACTTACTCGATCTCCGCACGATCGCGCCGGAAGAGGATAACACGGTGCTCGCGGCGCTCACCAAAACGCTGCGTTCGTTCTGAGCTGCCGCAATGCCCGAGCTGCCTGACGTCGCGGCTTACATTGCCGCGTTAGAACCGCGCATCGTCGGCCAAAAGCTCGAACGCGTGCGGGTCGCAAGCGTTTCCCTCTTGCGAACCTCGGCGCCGCCGCTCTCAATTGTCGAGGGTTGCACCGTGCGCGAACTGCGCCGGATCGGCAAGCGCATCGCGATCGGGCTCGATGGTGATCTCTGGCTCGTGCTCCATCTCATGATCGCCGGCCGCCTGCACTGGAGGCCTCCCGGCGCGAAGCTCGCGGGCCGCAACGCGCTTGCGGCCTTCGATTTCGCCGACGGCTCGCTCGTGCTGACCGAAGCCGGGAGCAAACGACGCGCGTGGCTCCGCGTTATTGCCGGTCAAGACGCGCTAACGGCGCTCGACCCGGGCGGCATCGATCCGCTTGCCAGCGATCTCAAGGATTTTCGCCGGGCGCTGAGCGCGGAGAATCACACGCTCAAGCGCGCGCTTACCGATCCGCATGTTATCGACGGCATCGGAAACGCGTATTCAGACGAAATTCTCCACGCGGCGCGGCTTTCGCCGCTCGCGCTCACGCAAAAACTCAATGATGAGCAATGGCAGCGGTTATTCGACGCAACCCGCGCGACGCTGCAAGACTGGATCGGACGTCTTCGCACGGAAGCGGGTGAGGCGTTCCCCGAAAAGGTCACTGCGTTTCGCAGCAGCATGGCAGTCCATGGCCGATTTCGCAAGCCCTGCCCGCGATGCGGCGGGGTTATTGCGCGTATCCGCTATGCCGATAACGAGACGAACTATTGTCCAAACTGCCAAACCGGCGGCAAAGTCCTCGCCGACCGGGCCTTGTCCCGGCTCGGTATCAGCCCCGTACGAGCGATCGCGGCAGTTGACGATGAGTAGTTCCGCGCAAGGGCGCCGCATCGTCGGGTTTTACGACGGCAGCGCGCCCGACGACCGCGGCCGGTTTCGCGACGAGATCCTACAGTTCGACGACGATCGCTTGGAGGCGGTGCACGATTTTATCCAATGGCTCTTTCCGCTTCCCGAGCCAAGCGGAGCAAATCCATCGGCGCCTATTCTCGACGCCGCCGCTATCGACACTTTCAGAACCCGACCGGAGTTACGCGTTGCGCTTCGACGGTCGCTCGACCGAATGCTCGCGTTCTACGGATTCGCGTGGAGCGGCGAACGCATCGTCAAGAGCGCCTCTTTTCCCGAACGCAGCGATTGGCTGTCGCCGGGTAATCACAACCATCTGCGACTCACCCGCATGATGCGTTCGATGAAAGTCTTGGGAGAACCGCGGTGCGCGCAAGCGCTCTTTAAGGCCCTCTCCGAAATCTACCACGAAGAACGCCGAACGGGACGCAATCGCATCTCGGACCGTACGTTCCGCTTTTGGAGCGACTCAGTCCGCTGAAAACCACCCCGACGGCTCGACGTCCAGATTGACGTTGATCTGCTTCACTTCGGTGTACGCGTCATAGCCATACGTTCCGAGCTCGCGGCCGATCCCGGACTGCTTGTATCCGCCCCACGGCGCTTCGTTGTAGGTGGGGTGATACGTATTGATCCACGTGATGCCGGCGCGCATTTTGCGAATAACGCGAT
>JAMXLG010000008.1 GCA_024281135.1 Vulcanimicrobiia bacterium
ATCCGAAAATCGCCGATCCCTTCGGACAAAGATGTCCGCCGTTGATCGGACTCTCGGGATTGCCTTCGACGTCGAGCAACGTTCCATCGTCATCGACATAGGCAAGCAAACTGCAACCGACGGCACAGTAACAACAGAGGCTCGTCACGGCTTTCGCGTTTGCGATGCGCCCTTTGAGCTGCTTCGTGCGCTCCGACGGAACGTTCGGCAGCATTCCGACGCGCTCGCGCAGTTCGATTTCTTCCGCCGATTCAGCGAGCCTCGTGAGATCAATCGTCGTTTTCACTCGAATGCGCCTCGCTTTCCAGTGTCATCCTGAGCTTGTCCCAGTGTCATCCTGAGCTTGTCGAAGGAGGGGCCGCGAAGGCCCCCGGTTTCTAGGACTATGCTGTTACGGGTTCTGGTTCTCCGCTCGGTTTCTTCACGAAGAACGGAATAACCGAGGCAACGAGCAGCATGATCGCAACCGGAATCAATGCACCGGAATATTCTCCGGTGACATCTTTGAATTTTGCGGCGATGAATGGGCCGACGATACCCGCGACGCCCCATGCCGTCAAAATCATGCCGTAATTTTGCCCCAAAAATTTCGTTCCGAAGAAGTCGGCGTTGAACGAGGGCATGACGCCGAAGCCACCGCCGTAACAGAGCAGAACGATTGCGAAATAGATTCCCACAGCGACGAATCCGCCCGTGCGCGCCATCAGGAAGAAAATGACTGCTTGAATCAGATACATCACGGTGTACGTCATGCCGCGTCCGAGCCGATCCGAGACCCAGCCCCAGAAGAAGCGGCCGAGCCCGTTGAAGATCGCGAGCACGCCGTAGACTTGTCCGGCGAGCGCGGGCGATGCGCCCGTTTCCTCGGTATAGATCGGTGCGGCATTCGAGATGATCAAAATGCCTGCGGTGACGTTGAGAAACAGCAACAACCACAAACCGTAGAATTGCGGCATCTTCAGTACTTGGTCCGGCGAGTAGTTTACTGCACTCGTTATTGCTGCGGCGGGGTTCGTCGCTCCCGCAACGTTGTAGTTGTGAGGCGGATTGCGCAAAACCGTTGCGCAGAGCCCGCCGAGTATGATGAACACGATACCCGAGACTGCGAAGAGCATCATTAGTCCGTGCACCGAGCCCGGCGGCATCGGATATTTCGTCGGATCGAACGTTGTCCCGGCTTTGATGGCCGCGGCGCGCGCTGCAACGAATGCACCGGCGGGATGCGCTGCTGCCTGATACACGTTGAGGCGCGTGATGATTTGGTTGTACACGAATGCGCCGAGTCCGAAGCCCATCACGACCATGCCGCTTCCGAAACCGCGACGATCGGGGAACCATTTCGTCACCATCGCAACGGGCGTAACGTATGCCATGCCGGTTCCAAAGCCGCCTAGCACGCCGTACGTAAGATACAGCCACCATTTGCCGAGGGCTTCCGTTCCGAAACCCGCAAGCGCGACGCCTAATCCCCACAGTATAGCGCCGACGATTGTGACCATGCGCGGTCCAACGCGATCTTGCCAACGGCCGCCGAAGACGGCACCGACGCCGAGGAAAAAGATCGCAAGCTCAAATGCGAGCGTTGCATCTTGCGTCGACCAGTGAAATCCGGCAATGAACGTATTAGTAAAGAGACTCCAAGAGTAAACCGTTCCTAGACACAGCATCACCACGACACCGGCAAGTGCAATGCCCCAGCGGCTTCCTGAGGCTGCGGGAGTAGTGTTCATAGTTTCTCCCCTTGAGGGTTTGCGCGTTCAGCGCAAACCCATCACGTAAAGTGCAGCAGTTGTAAGTAGAGGCCTGGTCGGGTGCTTTGACTTATGGAACGTAGGTGCATGCTTGGTCCGCAACACTTTAATTTGGCATTTCGAACGTTGATGCAACAAACGTGAGTGCAATAATGCCGACGAACGTTTCGGCCCGGTAGGCAGGCAGCAGAAACGCAGCGGCAATTGCGCATGCTACGCCCACCGGCGTCACCAACGAGCCGCCGGTGATAAAGTCGTAAACTTCAGTGGCTACGCGCATAAAATACTTTTCGCTGGACGGCGACGAGCACGAGGCTCAAGAGTGTGTAACCTGCTATGAACCCAAAGAGCGTCGCGTCTTCGAGCGGCCAGACAATGTGAGCACCTTCGCCCGTCCAGAAGGTACCGAGCGAAAGCAGCATCACGCCCACGACGCCTTTGAGCAGATTCTCGGGCACGCGCGAAAACGGTTTACGGAGCGCGATTGTTGCAATGACGACCAAGATAAGTGCAGCAATTGCGCCACCCGTCGACCATGCAACGAGCGCCGGCGTTGAGGCTGCGAAGGTGACGACGATCACAGCGACCTCGAGTCCTTCGACGAACACGCCCTGAAACGCGACCGCGAATCCGTAGCGCTCCTCGCGCTTAGCGCTCAGATGTTCGATTTGACGCTTGTAAATCGCGTCCTCATCATGCAACGCTTTGCGACCGGCATATCGCCAGACCGCTTTGCGCAGCCACCCGATGCCGAAGAGAATCAAGAATGGGCCGACGATCAGTTCGAGACGCTGAAGATCGACCGCGTTCATGAGAATGGGCGTGCCGACGGCAACGAGGGCCGCGAGCGCGATCGTTGCCGCAAGCGTTCCGCCGATTGCCGCGCGCCAGCCTTGCGTAACAGCAACCGCGAGCACGATCGTAGCGGCTTCGATGAATTCAACCGCTGACGCAAAGAACGTCGTCCCGGCGAGAACCCAAGGAGTCATCGTATCTCCTGCTTACCCGCGGCGTGAGCGAGTATATCGTTGAGCTTAGCATCATCGACGTCGTCGGCATGCGCGAAGTCCATCTTCGCGCTTTCGGCGGCGCCGTACGCCGTTTGCTTGTTTTTCACGGTATCGTCGATGCGTGGCGGAATCGCGTCGAACGAAGCGAGCGACGGTTGCAGCGCGAACGCGTCGTACAGCGGCGGCGCAACCGCATCATAAATCGACATCGGCGGAAGACCGAGCAGCAGCTCAATCGTTCGAACGACTCCGGTGGTGCTGTAATGCGCGTGATGCGTCCCCGGCGCGGCGTACGGCGATGCGATGTAAAACGTCGTCCGTTGATCGTCGACGTGATCGGGACCGTTCTGCGAATCGTCTTCAATCGCGAAGATAGCGGTGCTCGACCAATACTTGGAATGCGAAACGATGTCGACGAGCCGCCCGAACGCGTGGTCGTTTTGCGCAACGAACGCCTGCGGCGTCAGCGTCCCGGGCTTTGTTCCTGAGGTGTGATCGTTCGGAAGACGCACGATCTCGAGCGGCGGAAGGTTGTCGTTTTTGACGTAGTTGTCAAACTCGTGCTTCCATTCATCGATGCGCGCTTCATCGCTCACTTGCAGATCGAACGGTGGATAGCGCTCGTCGATTTTTCCAGTGAGACCCGGCATGCTCGTCGTAACGAATCCCCCGCCGATCACCGCGTACGAGACGAACTCGCCGTAATCGCGAAAAACAACATCGCGCTTGTTTGCGTCGTCCCAGAGATAACCGTTGCGCGGAGTGCTTGCAACGGCGCCGTCTTCGAAATCGTAGAGATCGCGTCGACCGCCATAGTTCGGTGGCCAAAACCGTTCGAGATAATCGTTCGCAAACGCCGCCGTCGACCAGTTGTGTCCGTTCGCGCTCACCTGCGCATCGGTGTACGTGTCATCGAAGATCCCGAAGCGGCGCGCAATCGCATGCTGATTCGGTGTAACGTTTTCGCCGAACCACGCGAGTTTCGGATCACCGTTGGCGCCCGGAAGATCGCCGAGCACTTGATCGTACGTGCGATTCTCTTTGATGATGTAGATGACGTGTTTGATCGGACCGCCGGAACGGATCACGGTTTGCGGCGGCGTCGGCTGCGGCGACGGAATGTTCGCGGTAACTTGGGCCGTGCTCTGCGCCGAAAACGCGCTGCGCGCGATCGAACGAACGGATCCCGTCAAGATCGCCGCAACATATCCGGGACCGTGTTTTGCCGTCGGATCGAACTCCGGATTGGCATGCGATCCTTCACCTTTGCCGTCAACGACGTAGACATTACGGCTATCAACGGCGACGCCCGTCGGATACCACCCCGCGGGCACGCGCGCGACGACTTTGCCACCGCGAATTTCAGCCACGGCGTCTTCTGCGCCGAGCGAAACATAAAGCGTTCCATCAGCTGCCAACGCAAGCGCGTTCGGCGATGCACCGGGACCTTGCGGCAGCCCAACGTTAATGCGCTGCATAATGCGATCCGTCGCGGTGTCGATAACGTCGATGGTATCCGCGTCGGCGCACGCTACGTACAAGCGGCTCTGGTCTTTCGATAATGCTAACGCTGCGGGATGGAGATCGACCGGAATCGTAACCGGCGGTTCGATCGTCGGGTGGAGGCGGAGCCGTGCTTTTGTCACGGTCGACGCACCTTTGTCCGCGACGTACATGGCACTGCGCGTAATGACGACGGCGGCGGGATGTTGGCCGGTGCGAACCGTGAGCAGAGGCGTGCTCTGCGCGCGGTTCTGCAGCCGGTAAGCGTCCATCTCGTTGCGCGTATCACTCACGGCGGCTAGCATAGTGCCCGAAACTGCGAGGGCGCTGGCATAGGGGATGCCGTTTTCCAAGGAAACGATCGAGCTGCTCGCAACGTCGACCGAGAGGACCGCGTTCGTGCTTGCACCCGGTGCGAGAACCGTTGCATTGTCGAGCCACACAGGCGCGCCGAATGCATCTTTGACGGGGATCACGCGAATTGTTTGAAGATCAGCCGCGGCCAGAATGCGCACCGCAGGCGGATTGACTCCAGATTCGATGATCGCCAGCTTCGAACCGTCAGGCGAAAGCGCAATGCCTTGCGGCATCGTGCCTGTGGTCGCAACGGTAGAGAGCGGCGCAGATATTCGCCAACCCGTCGGGATCAATGTGGTCTGCATCGCCGTTGCGGCGAGCATTACGACGGCGAGTGCAGCAAGGGTGAGTACGCGACGCATTATCTCTCCAAAACAAGACCTGCGCATGCTCCGAGGATCACGACGATCCACGCGGGCACGCGCACGTAGTGAATCATAACAAATGCAACGAGCGCGGCGAGCCCGTCGCCCCACGTATGTACCGCCGACGAAAAGATCGGATTGATGAAGGCCGCGATGAGCAGGCCGATCACGCCTGCGTTTGTCCCGGCAAGCGCTGCGCGAAAGCGTTCGTTCGACGCTAGCGTTCGATAGAACGGCGCAATCGCAGTTAAAAGGAAAAAGGACGGCGCGAAGATTGCGACCGTTCCGAGAACCGCCCCTGGAACGCCGAGCGATCCTTGAAATGCCGACGCGCCGACATACGATGAAATCGTGAAGAGCGGACCGGGCATCGCTTGTGCGGCAGCGTAGCCGGTGAGAATCCGTGCCGGCGACACAATCCCGGTTGTTGCCATTTGCGACACGAGCAAGGGCAACACGACGTGTCCACCGCCGAAGACCAGACTTCCGATGCGGAACAACGCATCGAAGAGGATGCCCGGATGCGATCCGCTAGCGGCCCACACCCCGAGAATCACAAACATAAGGACGAACGCAATGCATGCGGCGACTCCGGCGCGCACCGATACGCGCAGGTTCAGCTTCGGCTCGCTCGTTTTCACCTTACCGAAGAGCACGAGCGCGCCGAACGCGGCGGCAAGCCCGATTGCAATGGGAGTGATAACCGGAATCGGAAGCGCGAGTACGAGCACCGCGACCGCGATCGCCAGCACTATACGCAAAATATCCGGTGCCAGCGTTGTTCTCATTGTCACGATTGCCGACGCAACGACGGCCGTTGCGACCAAGAGCAACCCATGAAGCCACCCGGCATGCGTGTCGACGCGCGGAAGAGCGAGCGCGAATGCGGTCATCAAGACCGCCGACGGAAGCGTGAAGCCGGCCCAGGCCGCGAAGGCTCCCGGAGGGCCCGCACGCAGCCAACCAATGAGCATGCCGGTTTGCGAACTCCCCGGACCGGGAAGCAATTGCGAGACCGCAATGCATTCGGCGAACGTTTCATGATCGAGCCACTTCCGGTGCGCAACGAACTCGCGCTCGAAGTACCCGAGATGCGCGACGGGGCCGCCGAACGACGTGCACCCGAGGCGAAGAAACGTCGCAAAAACGTCGAGTAAGCGCGGCATGCAGGGCTAGAGGTTATGCCGAAGCTGCAGCGGCAACCTTCGCCGGGGTTCACGCGTTCTAGGCACTGCGCGAGAAGTTAAGGAGAGTTAACGTGGATCTTTCATCGATTACCGTGTTCGCAGGCGGCGACTTTCGCAAATACGAAGACGCGAAGGTCGGATTGCTGACGCACGGACTTCAATACGGTACCGGGTGTTTCGAGGGAATCCGCGGCTACTGGGAAGCGGGCGATGAAGAACTCTATCTCGTGTTGCTGCGCGATCATTACGAACGCTTGAAACTCTCGGCAAAGATTCTAACCATGGAACTTCCGTACACGGTCGATGAGTTGATCGCGATCACGGTCGATCTGGTGCAACGCAACGGCTTCCGTACGGACATCTACTTGCGTCCGTGCATTTTTAAATCGGCGGAAGACATTGGCGTACGGTTGCACGGCGTGCCGGACTACTTCGCCATCATTCCGGTGCCGTTCACGAGCTATCTCGATACGTCGAAGGGATTGAACGTCTGCGTGAGCTCGTGGCGCCGAGCCGATGATACGTCCGCACCGCCGCGCGCGAAGATCACCGGACTCTACGTGAACTCCGCGCTCGCAAAGAGCGAGGCGATCGGCAATGGATACGACGAAGCGATTTTGTTGTCACACGACGGACACGTTTCCGAAGGTTCAGCCGAAAACGTGTTCCTTGTTCGCAACGGCACGCTCTACACGCCCGATCCCTCGCAGAACGTCCTCGAAGGATGCACGCGCCGTGCGATCATGCAAATCGCGCAAGAGCAATTCGGCATTCCGATCGTCGAGCGCTCCATCGACCGAGGCGAACTCTACACCGCTGACGAGGCGTTCTTCACCGGTACCGCGGCCGGTATTGCCTACATTCGCGCCGTCGACAAGCGCACCGTAGGCGACGGTGCGATGGGACCGATTTCCCGCAAGCTTTCGGACTACTATCAGCGCGCTGTGCGCAATCAAGAGAGCGCATATGCAGGCTGGGTGACCGCGACGTACAGGAACCGGCAAAAAGCAGCGGTATAGCGCTTGGATGAAGCGCTTTGTTGCTAGTGTGATCGCCGCGGCGTTTGCCGCGGCGCTTCTTGTCGCGCCCGCGAGTGCCACGGATTCGGCATCGCAGAAACTGTTGAGCAAACTCGAGTGGCGCAGTATCGGACCTTTCATCGGCGGACGTGTGGTCGCCGTTACCGGCGTCCCCGATCAGCCGCACCTCTTCTATATGGGTGCCGTGCAAGGCGGTGTCTGGCGCAGTACCAATGACGGAATGAGCTGGCAAAACATCAGCGACGGCAAGCTCTCGAAACTCGCTGACGGTATCGGCGCACTCGCCGTTGCGCCGTCGAATTCGAAGATCATCTACGCCGGGACCGGCGAGAGCGATATTCGCGGCGACTACGCAAACGGCGACGGAGTCTACAAATCAATGGACGCCGGAAAGACGTGGCACTACGCGGGGCTTCGCGAAACGCGCAACACGAGCGCGCTCGTCGTTGATCCGCGCGATCCGAACGTCGCCTATGCGAGTTCGATGGGCTCGGTCTTCAGTCCGAACGCCGATCGCGGCGTATTCAAGACGACCGATGGCGGCAAGACTTGGAAGAAGGTTCTTTTCGTCGACGACAATACCGGCGGCAACATCGTCGTCATGGACAAAAAGAATCCCAACGTCTTGTACGCGTCGATGTGGCAGGCGCAGCGCACGCCGTTCTATATGTCGAGCGGCGGTCCGGGAAGCGGACTCTATAAAACGAGCGACGGCGGTGCGCGCTGGACGAAGATTTCTTCGAATCCAGGATTCGCGACGGGGACACTCGGGAAGATGGGCATCGCCGTTTCCGCGAGCGATCCGCGTGTCGTGTATGCAATCGTGCAAGCGCGCGACGGCGGAGTCTTCCGCTCAAACGACGGCGGTGCGTCATGGAAACGCGTGAATTCGGAGATGAAGCTGCGTCAGCGCGCGTTCTATTACATGGCGATCTACGTCGACCCGACCAATGCGAACGTCGCGTACGCTCCGGAAGTCGACAGCGTCTATAAGACGACCGACGGTGGAAAGACGTGGAAAGTTCAGCCGACGATCCCGCACGGTGACAATCACATCATCTGGATCAATCCGCGCAATCCGAAGACCATGATCGTCGGAAACGATGGCGGCGCCACGGTGTCGATCGATGGCGGCGCCTCGTGGAGTTCCGACCACAATCAGCCGACGGGGCAGTTCTATCACATCGTCCTTGACGATCAGTTCCCATATCACGTTTACGGCGCACAACAAGATGAAGGATCGTTCGAAGGCCCGAGCGCAACGAACGAAAACTTCGACGTCGGCGCCTGGCACAGTGTGGCGCTCGGCGAGAGCACGTACATTGCGGTCGATCCGAACGATCCGAGAACCACGTACGGTGCCGGGTACAACTCGTCGTTCGTGCAGCTGAGCTACGCGACGGGTGAAGAGAAAGACATTAGCCCGGTTCCGTACTATCAGGCCGGCGCATCGGCGGCCGAACAACAGTATCGCTTTGGCTGGACGCATCCGGTGATGTTCTCGCCGGCGGAACCGCACGCGCTCTTCGAAACAGCGCAAGTCGTTTTCCGAAGCGATGACTTCGGCCAGACCTGGAGGATCATCAGCCCGGATCTGACGCGCAATTTGCCGAGTGAAGAACGGCAGACGGGCGGTCCGGTCGATCTCGATCAAACCGGCGTCGAGACGGGTCCCGATATTGCTTCTTTCAACATCTCGCCGCTCAACGGTCAAGTGATGTGGGCTGGTTCCGCCGACGGACTCGTGCACGTTACGTTGGACGGCGGCGCGAATTGGAAAGCGGTAACGCCGCCGGCGCTTCCGCAGACGGCGCAAATCAGCAGCATCGAGCCGTCGTATACGGACAAAGGTACTGCGTTTGTTACGGCATCGCGGTACCTATGGAACGACTTCCGTCCCTACGTCTACAAAACCACGGACTTCGGCGCCCACTGGACGTCGATGACGAATGGGCTGCCGTCGGATCAAACAGTGTATGCCGTACGCGAAGACCCGCGCGAACCGCGCGTGCTCTTGGCCGGAACGCGCAGCACCGTGTACGTTAGCCTCGACGGCGGAGCGCGGTGGCAGTCGCTCGCGCTGAACTTACCGGTCGTGCAGGTGCGCGATCTGCAAATCAATGCGCGTCAAGGTCAAGTCGCACTAGGGACGCACGGCCGCTCATTCTGGATTCTCGACAACCTCGCGCTGCTCGAGGACCTCGCGCGTCAATCGTCGTTCGAGGACTCGACCGCGCAGCTTTTTGCTCCCGAAACGGCGTGGCTTACGCACGCGTATGGAAACGGACCGTTCGGTGGCGGCGGCGACGTCGGTCAAAATCCGGACTTCGGCGCTACGATTTATTTCAACGTTCCGAAGACCTACAATGGCCGAACGCCGTTTACGCTGTCGTTCCAAGACCCCTCCGGTAACACGATCCGCACGTTCACGATGCATCCGAAGAACAAGAAAGAGAAAGAGCTTTCATTTGAAGACATTGTGAGCATGGACGCGGTAACGCTCACGCAGCGCGAGCTCAGCAAAGACACAGGAGTCGAGCCGGGGATGAACGCGTTTCAATGGGATCTGCGTTATCCGGAAGGCACCGAGATCAACGGCATTCGCAACGACTACACCGATGACTATCAAGATGCGATGAACGGACCGTCGATCGTACCCGGCTATTACACGGTCGTCATGAACTATAACGGCAAGGTCACGAAACAGACGCTGAAGGTGCAGCTCGATCCGCGCCTGCATCCGGGACCTGATGCGTTGCAAAAGCGCCTCGATCTCGCGATGAAGATCAGCAACGAGTTGAGCACGTTCAACTCGACGGTGAATGCGGCACTCGCAGCGCGTCCGCGACTCTCGGCGGCGAAACAGGCGCAGCTCACGCAGGAGCTCGAGAGCGTCGTGCAATTCAAGACCGACTCCAGCGAGTACAACCTGTTGCACGAGTCCAAGCTGCGCAATCATCTGGCTTTCCTGATGAACGCGCTCGACCTCGCGTATCAGGCACCGACGCCCGCTGAAGAGCAAACCTTCGTGGAACTCAAAGCAAAGGCCGACGACGCAATTTCAAAGATGAAGTCGATCGCCGGCATCTAGAACCATCCTGAGCTTGTCGAAGGATCGCAAAAAAGGAACCCGCAAAAAGCAGCGGTATAGCGCTTGCATGAAGCGCATTGTTGCTACTCTGCTGGCCGCGGCTTTTGCCGTGGCTCCAAGTGCTGTTCCCGCTGCGTCCGGCTCGGCATCGGAAAAACTGCTGAGCAAGATGGAGTGGCGCCTAGTCGGTCCATACATAGGCGGTCGCGTGGTGGCGGTTGCCGGCGTACCCGACCAACCAAATCTCTTCTACATGGGCGGCGTTCAAGGCGGCGTCTGGAAGAGCGAAAATTACGGAAGTTCCTGGGATAACATTACCGACGGCAAAATGGGCAAGCTTTCGCATAGCATCGGTGCGATTGCGGTGGCGCCGTCGAATTCGAAGATCATCTACGTCGGCACGGGCGAGAGCGATATTCGCGGCGACTGGGCCAACGGCGAAGGCATCTATAAGTCGACCGACGCCGGAGGGACGTGGAAATACGCAGGTCTGAGCGAAACGCGCCAGACCAGCTCGATCGTCATCGATCCGCACAATCCGAACATCGTGTACGCGACGTCGATGGGTCACGTGTTTAAGCCGAGTTCCGATCGTGGCGTCTATAAGACGACCGATGGCGGCAAGACATGGAATAAGATTCTCTTCGTCGACGACAGCACCGGTGCAAACAACATCGTGATGGATGCAAAGAATCCAAACGTGTTGTATGCGACGATGTGGCAGGCGCAGCGCACGGCGTGGAAATTGAACAGCGGCGGCCCCGGCAGCGCGATCTACAAGACGACAGACGCCGGCAAAACCTGGAAGAAAATTTCTACGAACCCCGGTTTCGCAAACGGAACGCTCGGCAAGATGGGCGTGGCCGTAGCTCCGAACAACTCCAACGTCGTCTACGCGATGGTCCAAGCGCAAGACGGCGGTGTCTTCCGTTCGGATAACGGCGGCGCGACGTGGTCGCGCGTAAACGACGAATGGAAACTCCGTCAGCGCGCGTTCTACTACATGGCGATTTACGTCGACCCGACGAATTGGAAGGTTGCGTACGCGCCCAACGTCGACAGCGTCTTCAAGACGACCGACGGCGGACACACCTGGAAGCCGCTCGGGCCGGGTTTGGGAGACAATCATATCGTCTGGATCAATCCGCGCAATCCGAAGACCCTTATAATCGGTGATGACGGTGGCGCGAACGTATCCGTCGACGGCGGCAAAACGTTCAGCACGACGCTGAATCAGCCGCTTTCACAGTTCTATCACATCGTCCTCGACAACCAATTCCCGTATCACATGTACGGCGCGATGCAGGACGCGGGTGCGTTCGAAATCCCAAGTGCGTCGAACGAAGGACTTGGAATAAACGTCGTTCACGGCGTCGCACTTGGCGAGAGCACTTATGTTGCCGTCGATCCCAACGATCCGAAAGTGACGTACGGCGGCGCGTACTACAGCCTGCTGGCGCGTCTAAACACGTCCACCGGCGACCAGAAGAACGTAACGCCTTGGGCGCTCTATCTTCCGGGTGTTCAGGCGAGCGAACAAAAGTATCGCTTTGGGTGGACGCATCCGATCATGTTTTCGCCTGCCGAACCGCATACGTTGTTCGAAGCCGCACAGGTCGTGTTTCGCAGCAACGACTACGGACGTACGTGGAAAGTGATCAGCCCGGACTTGACGCGCAACGATAAGGCGACTGAGGGTCCGAGCGGCGGCGACGTCTACTGGGATCAAACCGGCGCGGAAACGTTCCCCGATATCGCGTCACTCGGCTTTTCGCCCGCAAACAAGGACATTATCTGGGCCGGTTCGGCGGACGGACTCGTTCACGTGACGCAAGACGGCGGCGCGAATTGGAAAAACGTTACGCCGAAGCAACTGGGTTCGGAGTGGTCGCAGATCAGCAGCTTCGAACCATCGCAAACGGAAGCGTGTACGGCGTTCGTCACCGCCTCGCGGTACATGTGGGACGATATGCGTCCGTATATCTTCAAAACGACGGATTGCGGCGCAAACTGGACTGAAATGACCAACGGCATTCCGGCGGATCAGACCGTCTACGCGGTACGCATCGACCCGCGCGAGCCGCGCGTGATGTTCGCCGGAACGCGCAGCCGCGTGTACGTTAGCCTCAACGGCGGAGCGTCGTGGGAATCGCTCGCGTTGAATCTGCCGCCCGTCGAAGTGCGCGATATCGCGATCAACGCCCGCGAGGGTGAAGTCGCGATTGCAACGCACGGCCGTTCATTTTGGGCGCTCGATCATCTGCAGCAGATCGAAGATGTAGCGCGCGAGTCGTCACCGTCGACGTCCTCCGCGCAAGTCTTCGCGCCGGAGACTGCATGGCTGACGAACGCGTACGGCAGCGCCGGCTTCGGCGGTCCGGGGACGGGTGACAATCCGGACTACGGCGCTAGCGTCTTCTTCAATCTACCGTCCAACTACAACGGCCGCACACCGGTCACGCTTTCATTCCAAGATGCAAGCGGCAAGACGATTCGTACGTTTAACCTGCATCCGAAGAATAAGAAGGCAAAGAAGTACGAAGGGTTCGAACTGACCGCAATGGATGCAATCAGCGTCGCGAACTATCATCTCTCGCAAGATACCGCCGTCGAGCCGGGGATGAACAAGTTCGTTTGGGATATGCGGTATGACGGGGCCGCGGAAATCGTCGGTCAGCATCTCGTGCCGACGGATAACTTCCGCGACGATTTGGTCGGCCCGACGACGCTTCCCGGCGATTACACGGTCATGTTGAATTACGGAGGAAGCGTCAGCAAGGCGCCGTTCAAGATTCAACTCGATCCGCGGTTCGATCCGCCGGCCGACGCTCTGGCGTCGCGATTGGCGCTTGCAACGGAACTGTCGAACAAGATCAACGAGCTCAATACGACCGTCAACGCCGCGCAGAATAAGCTGCCGTCGTTGTCGCCGGCAAAGCGGTCCGCGGCTGAAGCGGCGGTGACTGAGGTCTACGAACCGCGATATCGCTCGAGTGAGGCGGACATCATGTTCCCCTCGAAGCTTCGTGACCATCTCGCGATGCTGATGAACTCGCTCGATCTCTCATACTCGGCGCCGACTGCCGCCGAAGAAGACGCAGCCAAGCAACTCGAAGGTCAAGCCGACGCTGCAATCGGCCGAATCAAAGCAGCCGCCGGAATATAGCTCTTCGCGACAAAAAAAAAGCCCGCCGTGATCCGGCGGGCTTCTTTTTTGAGAGGAACATGAACGACGCAGCGGTATAGCGTTCGAATGAACCGCTTTGTTGCAACTGTCGTTGCTGTGGCGTTTGCTGCGGCTCCTCTCGTCGCGCCCGCGAGTGCCGCAAACTCGGCATCGCAAAAACTCTTGAGCAAACTCGAGTGGCGCAGCATCGGCCCGTATATCGGGGGCCGCGTCGTCGCGGTTGCCGGCGTGCCGAATCAACCGCATCTCTTCTACATGGGCTCCGTTCAAGGCGGCGTCTGGAAGAGCGAAAACGCCGGAAACAGTTGGGAGAATATCTCCGACGGAAAGATGGGCAACGTTGCGAACGGCATCGGCGCGATCGCCGTTGCGACGTCAAACTCCAAGATCATCTACGCCGGAACCGGCGAGAGCGATATCCGTCAAGACTTTGCACAAGGCGACGGCATCTACAAATCAACAGACGCGGGCGATAGCTGGCACTACGCGGGCTTGCGCGAAACGCGGCAGACGAGTTCGCTCGTCATCGATCCGCGAAATCCCGACGTCGTCTATGCAACGTCGATGGGGCACGTGTTTAAGCCGAATCCCGATCGTGGCGTGTACAAGACGACCGACGGCGGCAAGACGTGGAACAAGATTTTATTCGTCGACGATAATACCGGCGCGAATAACATTGTCATGGACGCCCACAATCCGAACGTCCTGTATGCAACGATGTGGCAAGCGCAACGAACGCCGGGGACGTTGATCAGCGGCGGCCCCGGCAGCGCGATTTACAAGACCACCGACGGCGGCGCACACTGGACGAAGATTTCGAGCAACCCGGGCTTTGCGCACGGCACGCTCGGCAAGATTGGCGTTGCCGTTGCCCCGAACAATTCGCGCGTGGTATACGCGATGGTTCAAGCGCAAGACGGCGGCGTGTTCCGCTCCGACGACGCGGGTGCGACGTGGACGCGCGTCAACGACGAGTGGAAACTGCGTCAGCGCGCATTCTACTATGAAGCGGTCTACGTCGATCCGACGAATTGGAAAGTCGCGTACGCTCCTGAAGTCGATAGCGTTTTTAAAACGACCGATGGTGGGCACACCTGGCATCCGCTCGGACCGGGACTAGGCGACAACCACATCATCTGGATCAATCCCCGCGATCCGAAGATTCTAATCATTGGTGATGACGGCGGGGCGAACGTTTCTCTCGACGGCGGTAAAACGTTCAGCACGACCTACAATCAGCCGACGGGACAGTTCTACCACATCGCGCTCGACGGCCAATTTCCATATCACGTGTACGGCGCGCAGCAAGACGAAGGCGCTTTCGAATTGCCTAGCGCTTCGAATGAAGGGCTCGGTTTGAACACTGTTCATGCCGTTGCATTGGGCGAGAGCACGTACGTCGCAGTCGATCCGAGGAACCCGACGGTAACGTACGGTGCCGGCTACTACAGTTCGCTCGCGCAACTCAATTACGCGACGGGCGAAGAACAGAACGTCTCGCCGTGGGCGATTTATAAATCCGGCGTCGCAGCGGTCGATCAAAAGTATCGCTTCGGTTGGACTCATCCAGTAATGTTCTCGCCCTCCGAACCGCACGTGCTCTTCGAAACGTCGCAAGTCGTGTTTCGCAGCGATGATTACGGCCAGACGTGGAAGGCGATCAGCCCCGATCTCACGCGCAACGATAAATCGACCGAAGGCATGAGCGGCGGTCCGGTCTATCCCGATCAAACGGGTGCGGAAATGTTTCCGGACATCGCATCCCTCGGATTGTCACCGGCCAACAAAGACGTGATGTGGGCGGGTTCGGCAGACGGCCTCGTGCACGTGACTACCGACGGCGGCGCGCACTGGAAAGACGTGACGCCCAAAGCGATGCCGCAGTGGATCCAGATCAGCAGCATCGAGCCCTCGCAGACCGATGCCGGAACGGCGTTCATCAGTGCGTCACGGCACATGTGGGACGACAATCGGCCGTACATCTATAAGACGACCGACTACGGCGCTCACTGGACCGCGATGATGAACGGCATTCCGGAGGATCAAACGGTATTCGCGGTTCGCATCGATCCGCGTGAACCGCGCGTCATGTTTGCGGGAACGCGCAGCACGGTGTACGTGAGCCTCGACGGCGGCGCGCAGTGGCAACCGCTGACGCTGAACCTTCCGATCACCGAGGTGCGTGATATCCAGGTCAACGCACGTCAAGGGCAGGTTGCCGTTGCAACGCACGGTCGGTCGTTCTGGGTGCTTGACAATCTTGCGTTCATCGAAGACCTTGCACGCGGGTCGTCTCTGCAGACGTCGACGGCGCAACTCTTCCAGCCCGAAACCGCGTGGCTCACGCACGCCTACGGCGGAGGTGGTTTTCTTCCGAATGCCGGCGACAATCCGGACTACGGTGCTACGGTTTACTACAACTTGCCGAGTAACTACAACGGCCGCACGCCTGCGACGCTGTCTTTCGTCGATGCAAACGGCAAGACGGTTCATTCATTCTCCTTGCACCTGAAGAACAAGAAAGAGAAAGAGCTCACCAACGATCAACTCGTTGCGATGGATGCCATCAGTGTCGCGGACTATCACCTGCGGCGCGAGACGGCAGCCGAGCCGGGGATGAACTCCTTCGATTGGGATCTGACCTACACGCCGCCGGCGGAAATTCGCGGCGCGCATCTCGTGCCCACCGACGACTTCCGCGATACCATGGATGGTCCGACGGTTTTGCCGGGAGACTACACGGTGGTGCTGACATACGGCGGCACAACCATTAAAGCGCCACTGAAGGTCCAAGTAGATCCGCGTTTCGATCCGCCTGCGGATGCGTTGCAGGCGCGGTTGAACCTTGCAAATCAATACGTGGAACTTTTGAATGCCTTGAATTCAACGACGAATGCGGCGCTTGAAAAACGCGCGCAGCTTCCGGCTGCAAAGCAAGCGCAGCTCGATCGCGCGATCGCTGAAGTCGTGGAACTACGCTTCCATTCGAGTGAAGCCGACGTCGTGTACGCATCGCGTCTGCGCGACTATCTGGCCTTCCAGATGAACTCGCTCGACCTCGCCTATGCGGCGCCGACCCAAGCCCAGCAAGACGCCTACACCGAACTCAAAGCCAAAACAGACGACGCCATCGCTAAGTTAAAGAGCATCGCCGGCCTGTAGTCCCCCGTGTCACCATGAGCAACCTCCGTGTCACCCTGAGCTTGTCGAAGGGAAGCCACGAATCAAAAGCCCGCCGCAACTCGGCGGGCTTTCTTTATCTTTGCTGAAGTCATCCCCGTGTTCGCCGCGTTCTTCGTCCTTCTCGTCGCTGTCTGGCCAATGTATCAATTGCAGCCTGACCACGACGCCGTATTGCCGGGAAGCACGCAAAGTCTACGCTGGCACCATCGTTTCGAAGGAAAAATCAACGGTGGACTCGCGATCGTCAACGGCTCAGTCTTTGTCGAATCGATGGACGGACAGGTAAGCGCACTCGATGCGCGCACCGGCGAGCTTCGATGGTCGACGCCGGTTACCAACGTCGTGATGACGACGCCGATCGTCACCGGGAACACTGTGATCGTCGGCACCGGAACAAGCGCCGTGTTAGAACAAGATCAGAACCGCGTCATCTGGGGCCGTCCGCAAGGCGATGCGATCGTTGCGCTCGATACCCGAAACGGTCGTGTTCGATGGCAGCAAAGCACGATCGGCGAGGACATGGGAAGTCCCGCGCTCGCAACGGTCGGTTCGCGCAACGCCGTTATCTTCGCAAACGGCGATGAACACGTGCGCGCGCTGGACGCGCAAACAGGAACGTCGTTGTGGGAGACGCCGGTACGCGGAGTCGATTCGATGAGTTCCGCCACGTACGACGCGGGTGCGGTTTTTCTGATTGTCGGTGGTCCGGCAAATTGGAAGCTTCCCGATCGATTGCTTTCGATCGACGCAACAGACGGCGGCATCCGCTGGCGCGCACCGTACGGAAATGCTGATTGCTCTCCAACCGTTGCCGGCGGCCGCGTCTTTGTCGAAGGATCAGCATCTACCTCAGGACGTCCACCGGACCGCAACGCGTTCAACGACGTCACCGCAGTCGACGAGCGGACCGGTGCACAGCTGTGGCGCTGGAATTCCGGTTTCGGCACATTCGACAACATCGGTTCCGATGAAGAAGCCATCGCCGGTCTCGCCGCCGACGCAACCTTCTACGAGAGTCTGCCGGCGCCAAAACAGTTCGCGGCGTTCGACGAACGCACGGGGCACACTCGCTGGATCATCAACACGCATGGCGCCGTAAAAATGAGCGCGGTCGAAAACAATGGACGACTCTACTTCGGAGACACCGCAGGGATCTTGTACGTCGTCGATGCACGCACCGGCCGCATCTTCTCGCAATCCACGTATCCGCGCTTCTTTTCCACGTCATCACCCGTAATCGTGGGCAACACACTGTACATCGCCGGAGACGACACGGTGTACGCGCTTCCTGTGCCCTAGAACACCCCGGGTACCATCCGCCATCTAACGCGCGAACAATACGCCGTGTATCCCGGCAGCGAACGTGACAACAGAGCTTCTTCGTCAAATAACCGCCACAGCAGCGCCGGAAACGTTGCGCCAAACGCAGCTAGTCCCCACCATGAACCAAGCGCAAGCGGGGTTCCGATAAACAACAATAGTGCGCCGGCGTACATCGGGTGACGCACGACGGAATACGGCCCCGTGTCGACGACGTGTTGGTCCGGCATCACATCGACGATTGCCGACGTAAACGTGTTTTCCTTATACACGAAGAAGATGATGACGAAAGATAGCGCCGTTAGTACATCACCGGCGATCGCTACGACGAGGGGAACGGTCGACCAATGAAAGCGATGATCTAGTGCCGGAACGAGCAAGATTCCGATGAAACCGAGCGACGCGATCGTCATGATGACTTGCTCGACAAGCCGCTTTTCAGCCCACGGTCCCGCGTCGACGCGACGTGCAAGTAGCGCCGGATCATTTTTCATAACGTAAAGCGTGATCAGCAGCGACGCGGTGACAAAGATGCCGAGATAGACCCACGCTTCCGTGTAGCGAAGCGTACCCGCGCCACCGAAAAGCACAAGTGCCATCACGGCAACAAGCGCAAGGAATCCGAGCCCACCTTTGGCTATGACCGTCATGCCGGCTAGTTCGCTCGTGCCGATGCCCTTTCCCTAAACTTTCCTTGAGCTGCGATACCGTGAGCGCGGAGGAAGTGGCCATGCGATACATTCTTGCGGTGCTCATCTTCGGTGGAGCGTTCGTCGCCGCGGCGGCCCGGGCGGATGCCAACGTTCACTTCTGTAACGCGACGCCGCTGCCGGTGTCCGTTGCAATCGCCATGCAGTGGACGAACGCCATTGGTGCATCGTATCAGGCGGTGGAGGGGTGGTACACGATCGAGGGCGGACAATGCGAAACGCCGCTTCCGTTTGACCCCTCGATGCGATCGCTCGCGTTCTACTACGCAGCGAATTCGCACGACGACACCTGGGACAAGCTCGCCGAACCGCGATCGTATTGCGTCAATGAGTTGGAGAGCTTCCGCAACTGGAACTCGTTCGAAGAAACGACCTGCGAACCGCCCGCGAGCAAGCGCGAATTCCGTCATATATTGACGGGACGCAACGATCAGACGGTTGTGTTCTTAGCTCCCGACGCGAGCTTGAGTATTTAGCGGCCGCCGTCTCCGTTTACGCCTTTGTTATCGATCGCGGCGTTGGGGTTGGACCAGTAGCGGACGTCGGGCGCGGTGATCGTGGTTGCTTCTGCGGCGATCGGTTGGAAGCCGGCGATGGTGCGCCAGCGCGCGAGCCGTGCTTCTTGTTCGAAGGCCATAAGCGAGAGTGAACGGATGAACGAGCGGCCGGTGGAGAGCGACGGCAGATGCGTCGTCATCACGGCAATGACGTACGGGGCGTCTTCTTCAAAGACGATACCGACGTCGTTTAGCGTATCGAAAAAGCTTCCCGTCTTATGTGCGATCGGTACGTCGACGGGAAGCGGTTCGGGAAGCAGAGTGTTGATTTGGTCTTCTTCGAGGATCGAGATCATCTCGTTCGACGACCACTCGTCGATTAATTGACGCCGCGCCATCATCGCAAGCAGGCGTACCATGTCGGCCGGTGACGAGCGAAGTGCGCTGCGTACCGACCAACTCGACGTGCGAACATCGCTCGAGAGATGGGTGCGATAAAGGCCGAGATCCGCCATGGTCGCGTTGATGCGATGGCGGCCGACGAGACGAATCAGCATGTTCGTTGCCGTGTTGTCGCTGATGTCGATCATCTTCGAAAGCAAATCGGAGACGGAATACGTACTGCCGGCCGGCGCGTCACAAAGAACGCCCGACCCGTAATCTTTGTCGCTCGCACGGAGCGTGACACGCCGGTTCAGATCGAAACGGCCCGCCTCGAGTTGGTGGAACACTTCGACCATGACGGGGACTTTGA
Source organism: Vulcanimicrobiia bacterium (assembly GCA_024281135.1). Next base: position 19,956 of record JAMXLG010000008.1, read on the forward strand.
TGGTCGACGCAGCGGGCATGGGTGAATTGGCGTTGTAGCCGGCGCGAAATCCGGTCGAGAGGTCGAGGACTTCGACGGCGGACGAAGCGGGCAAGCGAGCTGCCAGATGACGTAGTTCGAGGTTTAGCGACTGAACCGGCCCGGGCGCATTCATCGCACGCGCCGGAGCAACGTACGTTAAAGCCACGACGAGCGTAGCGAGAGCAAGCGCAAGAACGCGATGCACACCCATACGGTTTTTATCGGTCACTTTGCGCGCAATTATAACAATCGCGCACAACCGCAATCAATAGGGAACGCCGTCGGAAGCGGGCGCGCGAACGCGTCCCGTAATGCCTGCGAGCGCAACGAGGGCCGCGACATATGGAAGCGCTTGCATCGCGTCGGCGGGCAACCACGAAATTTTACCTTGCAACACGTACTGCAACGCTTCGAAGAGGCCGAAGACAAGCGATGCAGCCGTCGCGCCAAGCGGATTCCACCTACCAAAGATTACTGCAGCGAGCGCGATAAAGCCGCGACCCGCAGTCATGCCGTCGCTGTAGAGATTCAACTCACCGATCGAGAGAAACGCTCCACCAAGTCCCGCGAGTGCGCCGCTCAGCGTCACAGCTAAAGTCCGCAATGCAAGCGGATCGAGGCCGGCGGCAGCAGCTGCACGCGGATTTTCGCCGCAAGCGCGAACGCGAAGACCCCATCGTGTCCTAAAGAGCAACCACTGCAGCGTAGCTGCTAGTGCAAATGCGAGTACGACAAGGACCCAGTACCGGCTCCCGAGCGCGTTGACTTGTTTACTCGCGCCGGGCTGATTAAAGACGAGCACGAGACCATAGGCAGCGCCACCCGCGCAAATCAGATTGATTCCGGTGCCGGCCACGATCTGATCGACCTTGAAGCGCGTCGCGGCGACGCCGAGGACGAGTCCCGCAAGCGCTCCGGCAGCGATGCCTGCTAGCACACCGAGCAAGGGGGCATTCGTTGCAAATGCGACCAGAGCGGCGGTGAACGCGCCTGCCGCCATCATGCCATCGAGCCCGATGTTGATGATCCCCGAGCGTTCGGAGATGACGCCCCCGAGCGCGGCGTACACGATCGGCGTCGCTTTGATCAGCGTCAGGACGACGAGTGCGGGAAGTATCTCCATCACGCGGCCTGCACGTTCTCGATACGCGTCGCGACGTACCGGCGCGCAGCAAGCACGAGAATGATCAACCCTTCGATCACGTGGATCGCATCTTTCGGAACTTGCGCACTGGCCTGCATCGCGAGCCCGCCCGACTCTAAAATGCCAAAACCAAACGCGGCGAGGCAGATCCACAGTGGTTGTAAGTCGCCGACGAGCGCGACCGCAATCGCCGTGAAACCATATCCAGGCGAGAGCTGCGTGTTGAACCGGTGCAGTTCGCCCGTCACGATCGAAGCGCCGCCGATGCCTGCAATCGCGCCGGAGAGCGTCAACGAGAGCCAGGTCAAACGCGCGATGTTGATACCGTTGCGCCTCGCGGCTTCCGGCGCTTCGCCTGCGGCAGTTAACTCATAGCCGAAGACGGTCGCGCGAAAGACCCACGCCAGTACGACGGCGATCGTGACCGCCAGCAGCAACGCGGCCGACAAGCGCGTGTGCGGAATAAGCGTAGGAAGCCAATACGATTGCGGAAGCCACGCCGTCTCGGCGCCGGTCGCGAGCGGGCCTTTGAGCGGGCCGCTTACAAGCGTGAGCGCAACTGAAGCCGCGACGAAATTCAGCATCAGCGTCGAGATGATCTCGCTTGCGTTGAAGCGCGCCTTCATCCATCCCGCAATCCCGCCCCAAATGCCGCCGCCGATTGCGCCGAGCACTAGCATGATCACGATCGCGAGCACCGGCGGTACATGCATTTGCGCGCCCGCAGCTCCCGCAAGCAGCGCACCCATGAGGAGCTGTCCCTCTGCGCCTATATTGAACAGGCCCGCGCGAAACGCGAGCGCGATGCCGAGCGCGGGAAACAGCAACGCCGTCGTTGCGACGAGCGTTTCGCCGAGTTGATTGCTCCCGCCGAGCGCGCCGTAGAGTAACGCCGAAAATCCGTCGATCGGATTCGTTCCTGCGACGATCATCGCGAGCGACATGAGCACGATGACGAGTACGATCGCGCCGAGCGCTCCGAATCGATTGAATGCGTTCATGAAAGGCCCGCCATGAGACGTCCGATCGCCGCGCGGTCGAAAGCGGATCGTTCGAATTCACCGAGTATGCGTCCGCGATACATCACTGCGATGCGATCCGCGACAGCGAGCAGTTCGTCGAGTTCGAACGAAATGAGGACGACCGCCGCGCCGGCGTTGCGCGCTTCGATCAACCGCGACTGCACCAGCGCCGCAGCGCCGACGTCGATACCGCGCGTCGGATTGTATGCGAGCACGATTTCGGGACGATCGATCAGTGCTCGGCCGACGACGATTTTCTGCTGATTCCCGCCGGAAAGTGTCTTGACCGCAACGTCGAGGGTCGCTGCGCGAACGTCGAAACGTTCGGCGATCGTCTTTGCATCGCAGCGCGCGCGTTCGCGATCGAGCAACGCTCCGCGGCGCAGCACATGTTGCCGTCCTAGTATGACGTTGTCGACGATCGACGAGCCCATCACGAGGCCTTCCGCATGACGGTCTTGCGGGATGATTCCGATTGCCGGACGATCGACCATCGCGGCGATACTATCGGCGAGCGTCGTTTGTCCGTTGCCTTCGACGCCGGCGATGCCGACGATTTCACCCGAGCGAACATCTAGCGACAGGTCGCCCGTATGTACGGAGAGATATGGCGTCACCGGTCGTTCTTCGCGTTGCGCAACTTGCGGAATCGCGCCGCCGACCATCGTATGCGCAATTGCGTCGGCGGTAGTTGACGACGTCGGCATCGTCGCGATGATCTTTCCATGCCGCATGACGGTGACGGTCGATGAATAAGCCATCACTTCTTGCAATTTGTGCGTGACGATCATGATTGCAGCGCCGCGCGCGGCAAGGCTTTGCACTGTTTGGAAAAACGACTCGATTTCCGAAGGCGCGAGCGCGGCGGTAGGTTCATCGAGAAGAAGCACTGACGGCTCACGATCCAACTCGCGAAGCAGCTCGACACGTTGTTGCACGCCGATCGGCAGCGTTTCGACGATTGCATCCGGGTCGATGGCCAATCCGTTGCGATCGGCAATCGCGCGTACTCGTTCTCGCGCGGCGCGTGCATCGAGTTGCCACCCGCGCCGCGGTTCGCGTCCGAGCAACACGTTCTCCCACACACGCAGCCGGCCAACCAGTTCAAAATGCTGGTGAACGAGCCCAACCGTACCACGCGCAATAACCGTGCCACCGTCGGGTTTTAATTCGCCGAACGCAATCGCTGAAAGGGTTGATTTTCCCGCGCCGTTCTCGCCGACGAGTGCGTGAATTTCGCCCGGGTAGAGCGCGAGATCGGCGTTATCGACGGCCACGACGCCGGGGAAGGCTTTGACAATCGATCGCAACTCGAGCGCCGGTTCACGATGCACGCCTACAACGCCACCGGTTTGAAGGAAGCGAGCGCGGCGCGCGAATCCGGCGGCACGATTTTCCCGCTCACAATTGCGCGTTCGATGGAAGCGAGGCGGGCGCGGCGTTCGCTGTCGACATAGCGCTTCGTGTAGGCGAAGTTCGTTAATCCGATTGCGCCGTCTTTGAGTCCAAAGACAACGTGTCCGCTGATCGGATGTCCGTCACGGACGGATCTAGCGACATCGAACACGGCGACGTCGACTTTTTTCACCATCGACGTCAACACTTTTCCGGGGGCGAGCCCATCCTGATTCGAATCGACGCCGATGATAAAATCGCCGTCGCGGGCTTTGGCCGCTTCAATTGCGCCGAGCCCCACTTTTCCCGCGGCGGTAAAAATGATGTCCGCGCCGCCGTTATAGAGGAGATTTGCGAGTTCATTGCCTGCGGCAACGTCGTCGAAACTGCCCGCATATTTCACATCGACCTTGATCGACGGATCGATCTCGCGCGCACCTGCGGTATAGCCCGCTTCGAATTTCTCGATCAACGGAATATCGGCACCACCGAGAAATGCAATGTGATGATCCTTGCTCACCATTGCAGCCAACGCTCCCGCGAGAAATGAACCGTCTTGCTCGCGAAACGTGATCGACGTCACATTCGGATCGTCGACGACTGCGTCGATGATCGCATAGCGTTGCGACGGATGCTCTTTTGCAACCGAATCTAAATCGAGTCCCATCAAGAACCCGATCGCATAAATCATGGTGTAATGCAGGTTGGTGAGCGCGTTGAGATTCGGCTGGTAATCGGCGGCCGAGCGCGACTGCAGGACTTGAATGTATGCGCCGAGCTTTGCGCGAGATACCGTCAGCCCGCGATATGCGGAATCATTGAACGATTGATCGCCAAGCCCGCCTACGTCCGTCACCATGCCGAGCGTCAGCTGGCCCCGTGCGGGTCCGCGGCGGTGTTCGCACCCCGCAAGCGCGCACGCGGAAACGACACACGCCAGAAATGCGGCAAGCGCCCTCCGATACATAAGCGCAAAAACTACGACTCCGGGGAAGCGAAGCCTTCGTGGCTGAGCGCCGGCCTGGGAACAGTTCAGTTAATGCAGCAGCGACGCAATCCTTGGGGTTGGCTGACCGGAGAACGCCTGACGTACGCACTCAAGTTGCTGATCGTCATCGCGCTCCTGCTCTATTTTGGGCATCTCCTGCTCGATTTCTTGAGCCGAATCGGCGGTTTGCTTTACATCGTCGTCGGCGCGATCTTTCTCGCTTACCTGCTGTATCCGGTGGTGCGCCGCTTGAGCGCGCACATGGCACGCGGCTGGGCGATCGCAATCGTGTATGTGATGCTGTTTGTGCTCTTTCTAGGTGCCGTATATTTCTTCGTTCCTCGCCTTACGGAAGACATCAAAGCATTCGCGCAGCATCTACCGCAGTTCGTCGATGCGTATACATCGTACATCAAGAACCCGCACGACCCGGTCGTATCGCGTCTTCCCGACGGCATTAAGCACGAGTTGCTCAAGGTTCCGGATTTCATCCAGGATTGGATTCGTACGCATGGGGCCGAGGCGACGAGTCATGCGTTTACACTCGTTCTCGGAGCATTCACCGCGATCGCAACCTTCGTGATCATTCCGCTGCTCTCGCTCTACTTACTCGCAGATATCGATCGACTACAATCCAGCCTTTACCGGGTCGTTCCGCGAGACCGCTGGGGAAGGGCGAGTAAGGTCATCGGCGAGATCGACCGCGTGATCGGTGGATTCATTCGCGGGCAGCTCATCGTCGCAGTAACGGTCGGGGTCTTGCTGACAATTGGGTTATTGATCATGCACGTTCCGTATGCGTTCTTGCTCGGCGCGCTTGCCGCACTCGGCGACCTGGTGCCGTATGTCGGCGCCGTGCTGACGTTCATTCCGGCAGTCGGGGTTGCCGCGATCAATAACGGCTTCCTCAACGCCACAATCGTGGCTGCAATTTTTGTCGGCATCTATCAACTGGAAGGGCACGTCATTTCGCCCATGATCGTCAGCAAGCAAGTGAAACTGAGCCCGCTCTTGGTGCTGTTGGCGGTGTTGACCGGAGCTGAACTGGGCGGCATTTTCGGGATGCTGGTCGCCGTGCCGGTAGCGGGGGTTTTGCGGGTGATTCTACTGGAACTTACGAACCAGGAGGCCGCGTGACAACTACGGCTGTAAAGCGCGCAACGCGCGTAGACATCATCGGCGTTCCCATGGACCTCGGCGCAAGCCGCCGGGGCGTGGACATGGGCCCTTCTGCGATTCGCTATGCGAAGCTGCACGACAAGCTTCGCAGCCTCCACATTCCTGAGATCGTCGATCACGGAAATCTGCACGTTCCCGATCGAGAGGCGCTCGAGTCGGTCGACCCGTCTGCAAAGTATCTGAGCGTCATTCAAAGCGTTTGCAACGAACTCGCACATAGGGTCGAAGGCAGCATCCGCGACGGCGGCTTACCGATCGTCCTCGGCGGCGATCATTCGATTGCGATGGGCACGCTCGGAGGCCTTACGCGAGGACTTGGCGAGGGGCCGGGATTGATTTGGATCGACGCGCACTCCGACATCAATAGCCCGGAAAGTTCACCGAGTGGAAACGTGCACGGGATGCCGCTCTGGTTTGCACTCAAGAACGGATATGCGAAGCCCGAGACGAGCGTGCAGATCGGTTTGCGCGATGTCGACGAGGTCGAGAAGAACTTATTGCGTGCATCCGGCGTGCGCGCGTTTTCGATGAGTGACGTCGACAAACTCAGCATGACGCGCGTGATGGAAGAAGCGCTATCAATTGCGGGCGGCGGCAAGCGCCCTATCCACGTCTCGTTCGACATGGACGGCATCGACCCGAGCGAGGCTCCGGGTACCGGAACACCGGTCAAAGGTGGACTGAGCTATCGCGAAGCGCATCTCATTATGGAGATGTGTTACGAGTCGGGTACGCTGCGATCGATGGAAATGGTCGAAATCAATCCGATTCTCGATACGCGAAATCAAACGGCGACACTGGCGGTTGAATTGATTTGTTCAGGCCTAGGAAAATCAATTCTGTAGAATTAACGGACGTCCCAGTCTGTTTCTCTATAGCCGGGGATGTGAATCGTCCCGACGCGACTCGCCAGTTTGCGGAGCGCATCGCAGCCGAACAACCCGCGTTCTTTGCGATTCATGGAATCGATGCCGGCGACGCGCTCGCGCTCGCTACGCGTTTTGACTGTGGTTGGGCGTATCGCGGCCGTCAAGCGCTCTTTTGGCGCGATGTCTTTGCGGTGCACGAAGTTCACGACCGCTACCTCCCGGTTACACCGCTGCGGCCGTTCGACCGGCGCGGTTTGCTGGAAGTCCGCGGCGACTATGCCGGCAAACCGCTCGTGTTGATCGCAGCACAGTTTGCAAAAGACCGCACGCGAATCCGAGAGTTGCGATTCGTGCGCCACGAACTGCGCTGCATCACCGGAAGAGCGCTGTTGTTCGTTGCGGGTCACGATGACGATGCGCACATCGGTTTCCGCGATCTCGGCTTTCTCCGGTTGCGCGGCTCGACGGATTGCGGGGTCTACGCTAGAGCATGACGCCCGGGCGCATTCTTATCGCGGCAGGCATCGCACTTTTGATCGTCGGCATTCTGATAGAGTTGGCGCCGTCGCTGCGCCTCGGACGCTTGCCCGGCGACATTTCGTTTGGAGGGCAGAACTGGCGGGTCTACATTCCCATCGGCACGTCGATCGTGCTCAGCATCATTCTCTCGCTCGTGTTTGCTCTGTTGAGCTCGTTCGGATCGCGAAAATAACCGTCAAAAGAATTAAAGCTTGATCGTGGTCTGCGCTTCGCAGGCGACGCCGGCACCGCAAATTGCGGGATCCCAGTGAGCGCTTGCGAGCAGCGTGCGAATTTGATTCTCGACGTTGGCATCAACGGGCGGCGAGAAGGTGACGTTCTTCGTTTTCCCGTTCGCATCAACGTCGACCGTGAGCGTCGTGTGAATGCCGAGCGCGGCGAGCGATTTGCGAATTGTCGGATCGAGGACCGGCGTCGGCTCCTCGGCGCCAAGCGGCATGTATCCGCCGGTGTCTTCGCGCGTTTCGTTGCTCGCGACCGTAGCTGCTTGCGGCGTTGCGGTAGCCGCAGCCGGCGTTGCCGCCGCCTGAACGACCTGCGCCACCGCACTACCTCTGCGCGCTTCTGACGCCTGAACGGGAGCGCGGCTCAACCGCGCCGGCGCCGGCGCCATGTGCTCCGCTGGGCGCGACGTCGCGCGGTGCTGCGGCTCGATTTGCGGGACCGGTGCCTTCAGCGGAGCCGTTGCCGGCCGTTCGCGCGCAACCTTGCGAGCGGGTTGAACGCTTATGTGAATCACTCGTACGAACGAGATCGTCTCGATGGACGGACCGTTACCTTCGAAGGATGCGAGCGCCGGAAAGAACATCGCGATGACGAGATGAATCGCGAGCGAAAGCACAATCGCCCGGTAGAGCAGCCGGTCCGGTACCCACGTGGCGCCCATATCCATCGTACTTTGCTAACGTCCCACCCGGTCCCCGGGTGACACTCAGGAGAGAAATGAAAGACACGAACATCGTCCTTTATCAAGCGGAGTGGTGCCCGTATTGCGCGCGCGTCCGCAGCGCGATGACCGATCTGCTGCTTGATTACAAGGTCGTCAATGTTCCGGAGGATCACTCGCAACGAACGGTGGTAAAAGAAACCTTCGGCGTCACCGGCATTCCGTCGATGACCGACGGTGATGTGAAAATCGCTGACGACGACGATGCGATCATCGAGTATCTCGAAAAGAAATACGGGACGTAGTGATCTTCGGCAAGCGAGAGCGGACGTCGCACGTTTCTGCAATCGTACGCGACGTCGTTGAGGTCGTAGCAATTATCGTAGCGGGTGTTTGGGCGTTCTACATCTTTGCGTACGAAAATCGCATCAAGCCCTCATTTGCCAAACCGGACGTCAATGTATCGGCATCGATGCAGCGCCTAGGCGAACGCAACGGCCTGGTTACCGTCGGCTTACATCTGCAGATGCACAACGTCGGCACGGTGACGACGAACTTCATCGGAATCGCGATCAATGTCTTCGGAGAACGCATTGTGCCCGCCACGCCACCACCGCAGCCACAGCAACCCGGGAAGCACTATGTCTTTAATGGCTACTATCGAACGCAAGGTAGGGCGACGGTCTACACGTATGCATACATTACGCACATTGGCGATCCGTCAACGGGAGCGGAAACGCCGCTCGAGCCAGGAACGAGCATGGAAATCCAGCGAATTTTCTACGTGCCGAAGTCACGCTTCGATCTGCTCACGATGGGGTTCGATGCTCCTTACACAAAGTATGATGACGTGACGTTTCCTTCGCATTTAGCCGTGGGGTCCGATGGTGGCACAAGAGTCGTCACGCCTCTCTCGGCGGGAGTCGATGAATTCAACATCATCCCGGTCACGACGCTCGATATCCGATAACTCATGGCCGACGAGCGTAATCCGCTGTATGAAGCCGGCGCACGCGACTACGAACGTCACGCGGACTCGAGCCTTTACAACGCCGGCTATGAACGACCGGCGATGTTGCGTGTCATCGGTGACGTTGCCGGTTTACGTATAATCGATGCCGGCTGCGCAGCCGGTTACTATTCGGCGGCGTTAGGAGCAACGGCCGCACAGGTCGTCGCGCTCGATGCAAGTCCGGAGATGATTCGCATCGTCGACGAGAGGCGGCTGTGTAATGTCGAAGCTCGCGTGCACGATCTTGCACAACCGCTATCGTGGATCGGTGAAGAGACGATCGACCTTATCGTTAGCTCGCTCGCGATGCACTATCTCGCCTCGTGGGACGTGGCGCTCCGCGAGTTTCACCGCGTTCTCGTTCCCGGCGGACGCGTCGTTATTTCGACGCACCATCCGGCAATGACCGATCCGCTCGTCGACGACTATTTTCGTGT
>JAMXLG010000009.1 GCA_024281135.1 Vulcanimicrobiia bacterium
TGAGGAGCTCCCCGACAATCAGCCGTGGACGAACGCGTCGCTTTTCGGCGACTCTGTTAACGGATTCGCGGTTGCAACGTCGCGGAATGCCGACACGAACAACAGCGTCGCGCAAGTACTGACGGTCGCCAATTGGCTGCTGGTTGTCGGCTTGGCCGGCACGTTCGCGCTATTCTTTCTTTTTGGATCCTTCAAAGGATAAGGCATGAGAAAACATCATTCCGACATTCCCGCATCAAAACCGGACACTTCGCCGGAAGCAATGGATGAGGAAGACGAAGTCTCCATTGAGGGTGTCAAAGACTTAAAGGCAGCTCTGAAAAAGCGCCTCAAAGCGACACATCATGTCGCGCGAAAGGTTGCACGACGTAAGAAGCGCTAACGGATGTTAAACAAAACTCTGCCGTCGCGTGATATACATAGTGCATGATGACGCTACGCGCAGCCTTGGTCGCAATCGGTGTAGCAGCCGTTCCGCTGCTTGCTTTTGCGCAAACGACGCTTCCCCAATCGACGCAAGACCGGCAACAGATTCAAAATCTGCAGTTTCAAGCGAACCAGCCCGGAACGAGCGCTACGGATCGCGCGCGAATCCAACGCCAGATCACGCAACTGCAGTATCAAATCAACACGCGCGCGCCGATAGAACCGATGCCGACGCTCACGCCCGGATGGAGCAGCAATGTTCTCAATAGCGGTAATCTTCCGCAGTTGAGCGTCAACCCGACGTATGCGCCGCTCGGACCGACGATTTATGGATCGTGCGACGGTGACCGCACGGTAATCGCCTATCTCGATCAAGAGCTCGGGCTCGCGAGTACGACTCGCCAAGAGCGGATCTACGACGCCAACCAGAAAGCAATGCTCGAGAAGGATCTGAAAAAGAGAGGCTGTTAGCGCTTCTGGTCCGGGAGCGGCCCGGCCCGGTGTTCCTCGGCAGGTGTCTCGTTCTCGTGAGGCGCGAGTTCCGCGCCTTTTTCGACCCCGCGGTCTGCCTTTTCTAGATCGTTGAGCGCGGCTAAGCGCTGCCGCTCGCGTTGTTGCGCCTCTTCCTTAATCCGAAGGGCCTTAGGCTTTTCACGTTCATCGCTCATCTGAACCTTATGGCCCTGTAGCGGCGGGATAAAACGCTCGATATCTAACAGCGTACCGCTCGCTTGAGGTACCGCTCGTCTAGAAGAAAGGCTCGCGTCGTGCGTCTTTATTTTGCGGCACTGCGCTCGCGCACGTGATTCGCACATCCGTGTGGTCGATTGACAGCGCTGCGACCGAAGTGTTAGCGTCTCTAGAACGATGACGAACTCGCGTATCGCCACGACGACGACCACGACCACCACGCACAATGCGTTCGGTGTAGGGTTCGCATAGGCAAAAACGAGAGTCGCTCGCAGCTTACGAACCCCGCGCCGAACGGCGCGGGGTTTTTCTTTTTACCAGTGAGGAACGCAAACGTGCAAATAAGGCAAACGAGGATCGATCCAGCCGGTTTTCGGCGTCTTTTGCGCGATCGCCGTGCGTCGTACGAGCCACTTTTTGCAAGCGGCGTCTGGCGTTTGCGCGAGTTGTTGCCGCCGATTCCGTCAGAAGCGATTGTCACACTCGGCGAAGGCAATGTGCCGCTGTACGAGTCGCAGTCCGGGACGCGATACGCCGGCGTCAGTCAGTTGAGCTACCTGCATCTCGGCATGAATCCCACTGGCTCATTCGAGGATCTCGGAATGACCGTCGCGATCTCAGCAGCACGCACGCAAGGCGTGGGCGCCGTGGTGTGCGCAGGCGCAAGCGCTACTGCCGTTTCGATGGCGGCATATGCATCGCGAGCGCAACTCGCATCCTATGCGATCGTTCCATCGGGACACGCGAACGGTACGCACGCTGCCCGAATTCGCGACTTCGGCGCGTACATGATTAAAAGTGCAAACGCCGCTCCCAAAGACGCCGTCTTTCTCGACTCGCTTGATGCCTATTCACTTGAAGGCGAGAAGTGCGTCGCGTTGTTGCTTCTCGACGCCCTTAGCTGGCGCGTTCCCGATTGGGTCGTTCTCCCGGGCGGAATGTCGAGAAGCGCGCGCGCTCTAACGAAGGGCTTTCGCGAAGCTCGTATGCTTGGCTTAATCGGCCGTTCGCCGCAAGTCGCGCTCGTCGGGATTGACGTACACGTTGTAGATTCGGACATTCGTTCAGCGAAGGCGGTGATTGGCCGCGAAGGGATTGACTGCGAAGCTATGTCCGCAGCATCCCTTGCCGGAATCCGGGCTCTGCGTACGAGGGACATTCTGCGAGAGGCAGATCACGCCGTCGCAATCCTTACTTGACACGCGTTCTCGCAGCATGGTAGCCTTTCGGCAATGTTTCTGACGACCGCCATGATGTGCCAGATGTGCCGTATGCAAATGCATCCGGCGTGGGCCGTCGTGGAGCGAACCGTGTAGTAAACACACAAATATGATCGCAGACGACGCCCCTCGCCGACATGGCGAGGGGCGTCGTCGTTTCTCATCACTCCTCGCTTTCCCGTCGCAAAAGGAGGCACGAGGAATGGAATCTACCGCGGGCATCGCATTGCTCGGTTGCGGTACCGTCGGCGCATCCGTCGCCGAACGTTTACTGCACGAGCGTGACGCCATCGAACGCCGCAGCGGCGTGCGCTACGAATTGCGCGCGATCGCCGTTCGCAACACAACCAAACCACGAGTAGCGGCGATTAACCCGCGCCTCTTCACCACGGATGTGCGGGCCGCCATGGACGATCCGCACGTCGACCTCGTGATCGAATGCATCGGTGGAACGTCCGATGCAGCTGAACTAATCGAACGCGCGCTCGAACGCGGGCGTTCGGTCGTTACTGCAAATAAGGAACTTCTTGCAACGCAGGGTCCGCGTCTTCAAGCGCTTGCCGCATCTCGACGCGCCGGGCTACGATACGAAGCCGCCGCCTGTGGCGCGATTCCCATCGTGCGCATGCTCGACGACGCACTCGCCGGCGATCGAATCGACGCGCTCGCGGGCGTGGTAAACGGCACGTGCAACGCGATTCTCTCCGCAATGGAAGCCGGCGCAGAATACGGCGAAGCGCTCGCGCACGCCCAAGCACGCGGCTATGCAGAGGCCGACCCGACCAGTGATGTCGAGGGCCACGATTCCGCGCACAAACTCGCCGTGCTAATGCAGCTCGCGTTCGGTCTGGCGATCATTTCGCCGCGCATCCGTCATGCGGGCATCGCGGACGTTACTAAACGCGACGTGGCACGCGCGCAAATGCTTGGCTACCGGATCCGCCTGATCGCAGCAGCCGCGCGAAACCATAACGGTGCGTTCGCGGACGTTGCACCGGTGCTTGTGCCGCAAGATCATCCCTTCGCCGATGTCTCCGGCCCGGAGAACATCGTTCGCGTCGTTGCGCGTGATGCCGGTCCGCTGATCATGCGCGGACGCGGTGCCGGCGGCGCGGCGACCGCCTCAGCCGTACTCGGTGACGTCGTAACGTCGCTTCGCGCGCTCGCCGAACGCCACGATCTTGCACGACGCGCATATGCGCTCGAACCGGCGCTTCATGTTGCGCCGCTCTTCGCGGATCTTCCGCGACACTCCGAACTCCCACGCTACGCGCAGTGGGATGACTCATGCCTCGAAGCTCCCGTCGCGCACGAACACCGTGCTTTCTCATGACGGGGAAAGGATCCACGTCAACACCATGAGCACCACGCTCGAACCCGGTCAAACGCAGTCCTTCGATACCGTCGCCATTCACGGCGGTCATAACGGCGATCCCACGACCAAGGCACGCGCCGTTCCCATCTACCAAACGACTTCGTATCTCTTCGACTCCACGGAGCACGCCGGAAAGCTCTTCGCACTCGAAGAGTTCGGCAATATTTACACGCGCATCAACAATCCGACGACCGACGTATTCGAGCAGCGCGTTGCTGCACTGGAACGCGGCGCGGCCGCGCTCGCGGTCTCCAGCGGACAAGCCGCCGTCGTGTATTCGATTCTTAATCTCGCCAAGAGCGGCGATCACATCGTTAGCAGCGCGTCGCTCTACGGCGGCACGTACAATGCATTCGCCCACACGCTCAAGCGTTTCGGAATCGAGGTCAGTCTCGTCGACTTCAACGATCCCAACGCCGTCGAAGCGGCTATCCGGCCAAATACGAAGGCGATCTTCGCCGAAACGATCGGCAACCCGAAGATCGACGTGCTGGACGTCGAGCTCTACGCCGAACTCGCGCACCGCAACGATCTTCCGCTGATCGTCGACAACACGCTCGCGACGCCGTATCTTCTTCGTCCGATCGAACACGGCGCGGACATCGTCGTTCACTCCGCAACGAAATTCATCGGCGGACACGGAACGGCAATCGGCGGCGTCATCGTCGACGGCGGTAACTTCCATTGGGACGACAATCCACGGTTCAAGGAGTTCGTCGAACCGGATCCCTCGTACCACGGCTTACAATACGCT
>JAMXLG010000010.1 GCA_024281135.1 Vulcanimicrobiia bacterium
CCTCGCCTGCCGGCGAAGGTTACTTCGACACCATCAATCCCGCGGATGAAACGCGCCTCGCCGAGATTGCATACGCGTCGGCAACCGACGTCGACCGAGCCGTGCGCTCGGCGCGCAAAGCGTACGAGAAGTATTGGCGGCGTCTAAAGCCCGCGGATCGCGCGAAGTACATCTATCGCATCGCGCGCGCGATCACCGAACGTGGGCGTGAACTCGCGGTGCTCGAGACACTGGACGGCGGCAAGCCGATTAAAGAATCGCGTGATTTTGATATTCCGATGGCCGCGTCGCACTTCTTCTATTACGCGGGCTGGGCCGATAAACTCGAATACGCGTTGCGCGCCGGGCGCGAACCTGCGCCGGTCGGTGTCTGCGGTCAAATCGTGCCGTGGAATTTTCCGCTGCTCATGGCGGCTTGGAAAATCGCTCCTGCGCTCGCTTGCGGCAACACCGTTGTCCTCAAACCCGCCGAAACCACGCCGCTCTCGGCGCTTGCACTTGCGCAGATCATCGAAGAGAGCGATCTTCCGCCGGGCGTCGTCAATGTCGTCACCGGTGACGGTGCAACCGGCGCAGCACTTGTCGAACACGACGAAGTCGACAAGATTGCATTTACCGGTTCGACCGAGGTCGGAAAAACGATTGCGCGCCGTCTCAGCTCTACCGAGAAACGCCTCACACTCGAACTTGGAGGTAAAGCGGCGCATATTGTTTTCGCCGACGCGCCGATGGATCAGGCTATTGAAGGCGTCGTCAGTGGCATCTACTTCAACCAAGGTCACGTGTGTTGCGCCGGGTCGCGTCTGCTCGTCGAAGAACGCGTTCACGATGAAGTCGTGGTGCGTCTGACGGAACGCCTGCAGACGCTTCGTCTGGGTGATCCGCTGGATAAGAACACTGATATCGGCGCAATTAATTCACGCGCCCAATTAGAGAAGATCCAGGAACTGGTAAACAGCGGCGTCGAGCAGGGGGCCACCCTTGTGCAACAGCGCGGGGACCTGCCCGCGCGCGGATTCTTCTTCCCCGCGTCGTTCTTCACGAACGTCCACCCCTCGCACCGGATCGCCCGCGAGGAGATCTTTGGCCCCGTGCTTTCGATCCTCACATTCCGGACTCCGGACGAAGCGGTCGATAAAGCAAATAACACGCCCTATGGCCTGTCGGCCGGGATATGGACGGACAAGGGAAGCAAGAACATGTGGATCGCACAGCAGCTACGCGCCGGGGTCGTCTGGTGCAATACATTCAATCAATTCGATCCGAGCTCGCCGTTCGGCGGGTACCGCGAATCCGGGTTCGGCCGCGAAGGCGGCGTCCACGGGCTCTACGAGTACCTTGCCCACTAGCGGCCGCACCGTCGACGAAACCGCTCTCGCAGAGCTAGACCAACTCCTAAGACGTTCGCCACTAGCGATTGTCGCGTGGAATCAAAGCCACCGCATCAGCTACTGGTCGAAGCGCGCCCAGGAGATGTTCGGCTTCGATGCAAGCGACGTGCTCGACAAAAGCATTGACGAGCTCGGTTTCGAATCCCGAATCGATCTTCTCGAGCATTCCCGCGCCGTCGTCAATATTACGCGCAATCGCCGTAAAGACGGCGTGATGATCGTGTGCCGCTGGACGACCTTCGCGATTCAGGAACAGCAAGAACAGTTTCGCGTGCTCTCGTACGTCGAGGACATCACCGAGAACGTGGACGCACAGGCGCTGCTCACCGAGAGCGAAGAGCGATTCCGTTCGCTCTTCGAGCACAACCCCGATGTCATCATGATCTTCTCGCAAGACGGACGGATTCTGGACGTCAATCACGCGGTCACGCAGTTTGGTCCCGTCCCGCGCGAACAAATCATCGGGATGCATTACAGTGTCTTCCTTCATCCCGATGACGTTGCGATGCACGAAGAGTATCTTCAACGCTCGCTGCGAGGCGAGACGATGTACTACCGCGCGCGCGCGCATACGCTTGAAGGCCGTGAATTAGACGTCACGATCACAACCGTGCCGACTTATCGCGACGGTTCGATCGACGGCGCGTTCTCCATCATTCGCGACGAAACCGAGGCACGCGAGGCCCAAGCGCACATCGAGCGGCAAGAGCGCGAATTGCTCGAGAGTGAAGCCCGGTTGCGCTCGCTCTTCGTCCACAACCCCGACGGCGTGCTTGCGGTCTCACCCGAAGGCATCATTACCGATGTCAACGACGCGTGTCTACGCATCGGATCCTTTCCCCGGGATGCCGTGATCGGCGAACACTTCAACCGGTTTCTTCCACCGGAACAGATCGAACTGAGCGCGGAGGCCTTTGCGCGCGCGTTACGGGGCGAACCGTCGTCGATCACGACCAAATCGTTTACTATCCATGGATCGCCGCTCGAACTCGAAGCGACGTTGGTTCCGCAGTTCTCGAACGGCAGCGTCGTCGGCGTCTACACGATTCTTCAAGACGTCACCGAGCGTCAAGCGGCCGAGCGCAATGCGGACATGCAGGCGCAGCGAATTCGCAACCTCTACTTCATCGCTGCGAGCGGTGATTATTCCGACGTACGGATGCGCGCGTCGCTCGAGATGGGATGCCAGGCGTTCGATCTCAGCGCCGGCGCCGTCGTGGACAACACGATGGGCTCGCCAAAGGTCGAAGCAATCTATCGCGATCCGAATATCGAAACGATCGACGATGCAAGTGTGCTCGAGATCGCAGCGCGCGTCGCAGTGCTGCCGGGTCCAGCGATTCCAGTACCGTTTGCGAACGGTATCGCGATGCGCCTCGACGTCGCCGGCGAACCGTACGGCGCGCTCGTATTCGGAACTGCAGAACCGCTCGAGCGCGACCTGTCCTCAACGGACGCCGATCTGCTGGGACTTATCGCAACGCTCATCGCCGGAACGATCGATCGCAGTCGTCAACGCGCGCGCCTGCGCGCAATGGCGTATTACGACTCGCTCAGCGGACTCCCCAACCGCGTCTTTCTTGCGGAGAAACTGCGCGATGCGATCGAAGTCGCGCAATCACGCATCGGGCGAGTAGCGGTGCTCTTTCTCGATCTCGACCGGTTCAAAGACGTCAACGATACGCTCGGTCACGCGAGAGGCGATCGTCTTCTTCAATTGGCATCTCGCCGTCTCGTCGAACAGCTTGGCGACCGTGCCACGATTGCACGCATGGGCGGCGACGAATTCGTCGTTCTGCTCACCGACTGCCGTGACGCCGAAGCGGTGCGCGACATCGCCGACGAGATCATCGGAACGATCTCCGAGCCGTTCCCACTCGATGAGTACGAGCAGTTTATCTCGACCAGCATCGGGATCGCGATCTACCCCGAAGACGGTCGCGACGATCAAACGCTCATCAAGAATGCCGACATCGCGATGTATCGTGCAAAAGACCGCGGCCGTAACGGCTATTACTTCTACAATTCGACGCTGGAAGCCCCGATTCACATGCGGCTCTCGCAAGAAAAGCTGCTGCGGCGCGCGCTCGAACTCAATGAATTCGTCGCGTACTATCAGCCGCAAATCGATATGCGCACCGGCGACGTTGTCAGTGTCGAAGCCTTGGTGCGCTGGAATCATCCCAAAAGCGGCCTGATCGAGCCGTCGCACTTCATTCCGAGCGCGGAGATTTCGGGATTGATCGTTCCGCTCGGAGATTGGGTGCTGGAAACAGCCGCAAAGCAGGTGCGGCGGTGGCACGCATCGCTTGGACCATTACGCTTAGCGGTCAATCTCTCGGGGCGTCAGTTTCATACGCGCGATCTGCGCCGTCGCGTGATCGCTGCATTGCAAAGCGCGGCGCTCGATCCGTCATTCCTCGAAGTCGAGATCACGGAAACCGTTGCAATGTCGGATGCCGCGCAGACCGTTGGAATCGTGCGCGATTTAAAAGCGGCCGGCATTCGCACCGCGGTCGACGATTTCGGAACCGGATACTCGTCGCTTGCGTACTTGCGCCGCTTTGCGCTCGACGTGCTGAAGATCGACGGCTCGTTCGTGGTTGGACTGGGGAACGAGGCATTCGATGAGACGATTGTCCGCACGGTGATCGGCATGGCGCACAGCTTGGGACTGGAAGTCGTTGCCGAAGGAGTTGAAACCCAGAGGCAAATTTCGTTTCTTAAGGAGAACGGATGCGATATCGTGCAAGGGTACGGCATCGCGCCACCGCTCCCGGCGAACGAGTTCGAGACCTTCTTCTTGCGCCGACGGGAGGCCGCCGCAGCTTCAGGGTAGGAGGTACTCGATGACGACCACCACTGTTGGACTCGACCGCGAGTACTTATTGGATTGGTACCGCCGCAACCGTGAGCGTTCGGCGAACCTTTTCGCATTGATCGACGAGTCGGCGATGCATGACCGTCCGATTCCACTGCGCCATCCGTTCGTGTTTTACGAAGGGCACCTGCCGGTTTTCAGCTATTTGACGCTCAACGAACGCGCGCTTGGTGAGCCGCC
>JAMXLG010000011.1 GCA_024281135.1 Vulcanimicrobiia bacterium
CTCGTTGTGCTCGGCGCTCTGCCGGTCTTTGCGTTTTTCACGCTCTTCGGTGCGGCACCCATCTACGGCTGGGACGTGCTGTTGCACACCGCGATCGTGCTTCTCGCCGCGTACGGCGGTTACGGTCGCGGCTCGTTCGAGCCCGAACCTAAGCCGCAATAGGTTCGCGCTGCGACCAAGTCCCGTCGCGAATTTTTAGCGCGGTTAATGTCGCGCGCGCGCTCCACGCAATGATCCATGCAATCGGAACGCTGTAGAGCCCGAGGTGCAGGCGCTCGATGCCGAACCATGTGAGCGGCAATACGAGTAGTCCGCATACGATCCCGATCGTCATCGAGAACTTTGTGTCGCCGGCGGCGCGCACCGGCGCGAGCGCCACCATCGCCCAACCCTTGATGGGCATCGTTACCATGTGCACGGCGAGTGGTAGCGCCGCTGCCGTTGCAACCGCGGCATTCAGCGTGAACAAAAACGAAAGTGGCCACGCAAAGATTGCGACGAGGACGCCCGTCAAAGTCGTGACGAGCA
Source organism: Vulcanimicrobiia bacterium (assembly GCA_024281135.1). The sequence continues at coordinate 529 of JAMXLG010000011.1, forward strand.
GCGTCGTGCGCAGCGCGCGGCCGAGAAACGTGGCAGCACCGCCAGGGTCGCGCGCGCCGAGACGTTGCCCGATGACCGTCTGCGTTGCACTCTGTAACGGGATCGGCACGACGAACGTCAGGTCCGAGACGACATTGAGCGCGCGAAACGCAGCGATGTAGAGCGGGCCGAGTGAAGCGAGCATAGCAACGACCGCCATATCGGGACCGACGATCGCAAATCCGAAGACGCTCTCCGGAACGCCGAGCCACGCGCAACGCAGCGCCAACTGCCAATCGATCGTGAACTCCGAAAAGATGCGATAGATCGGTTTGCGCGCGACGTAGATCAGCGCGACGATTGCGGCGATCGTTTCCGAGATGAACGTCGAGACGCCCGCGCCGATGATGCCGAACGGATGTCCCGTCCACCATCCGAGCGCGAGCGCAAGCAACAGCGGAATATGGATGATGTTGATGATCGCGAGCAGATACACGCCGAGCTTTCGATTTCCGGCCGCCCCGAGTCCGACGATCAGCGTCGCCGAGACATTGATCGGTATCATCGACGCGCAGCGAACGATCAAATAGCCCGCGCTCGCATCGGCGGATGCTATGTGCGGGAGCATTAATTCAAGTAATGGGCGAGCACCGACGATAGCAAGGAGCGTGAGGACGACCGAGCCGATCATCGGCACGACAAAGCCTGCACGCACCGTGCGCGCAAAACCATCGACGTCGTGCGCACCGATACGTTGCGCGGCAATGATCCCGAGGCCGCTCCACAATCCGCCGATGGTCATCATCAGCGTGAACGTCACTGTCGTTGCAGCGGTAACGCCCGCGAGCGCAACCGTGCCCAGATAACCGATCGCAATGGTATCGACGACGCCGAGTACCTGATCGCCGAGCATCTGCACGGCAAGAGGAACAGAAAGGCGCCGGAATGCGGCGCCTACTCTCGTGTGATCGACGACCATTGTTTTCGGGTCCGTCATCGCAATCGGTCGAGTACCGCGAAGAAGCGGTCGATCTCCTCATCTGTGGTGTAGAAGTGTGGGCTCACGCGGATGCCGCAGCCCGGTCGATAATCTACAAAAACCCGTCCCGCAATCAATTGGTGGCAGACGCGTTCGGAATTCTCGAAGTCGATTCCGATCCAACCCGTTCGTTGATTCGGTTCGAGCGGGGAATTCACGGTGAGCTTGCGCTCGAGCGCCATTCCGGCGAGTTTCGTCGTCAAGCGAACGTTGTGCTCGCGAATGCGCGGCACGCCGACACTTCGAATGAGGTCGTGCCCGGGTTTTGCCACGAGATACCCCGGAATGGTCGGCGTTCCCGTGCCAAAGCGGTACATTGAGGGCGCGTAGCGGATCGGCGCATCTTCGAACGTGAACGGCGATGCGTGCGCCATCCATCCTGTGACGGCCGGTCGAAATTGTTCGAGCAGCGACGGCTTGACGTAAATCCACCCGCAACCCGGACCACCGAGCAACCACTTGTGCGAACCGCCCGTGACGATATCCAGGTCCCACTCCGTGACGTCGTACGGGTAGGTCCCGGTCGTCTGATACGCGTCGACGCACAGCATGGCGCCGACTTCGCGGCACCGCGCTTGAATCGCGCGTACGTCCGCAAGCGCACCGGAAACGTAGTATGCGTGCGAAAGCACCGCGATCTGAGTCCGTTCGGTGATCGCAGCCAAGATGCGTTCCGTCGGAATACTGCGCCCGTCATCTGAGGCAATAACGCGAATCTTCGCGCCGAACCGCTCCCATTCGGTCCACACATAGGTGAGCGACGGAAACTGCAGTGATTCATACACGACTTCGTTGCGCTCGCCACGGAAATCGAGACACGTCGCGAGCGCAGCCTGCATCACGGAAACGTTGGGTCCAAGAAACACCGAATTCACCGGCGCACCGATGATGGAGCCGATGCCGTTTGCGATGACGCCGATCTCGGGCAGCCACCGTTCCCATGCTTCGGGGCCGTCCGAGGCCCAGTCGTTCCAATAGGTCTCCAGCGCCACTCTCGCACCGATTGGCGCAGCGCCCATCGAATGACTGACGAGATACGTTCCCGTTTCGAGAATCGGGAATTGATCGCGATGAAGAGCTTGCGTAACTGTGGTCGTCATGATTGCGCGTAAGAACCCGTTCCTAGCCGCGTGCGAACTTCCCACAACTCGGGGAAGAATTTGTGCCCGAGCGTGCGCTGCAGATATTCTGCTCCGGATGATCCTCCTGTGCCGATCTTGTTTCCGATCATACGCTCGACCATCCGCACGTGGCGTCCGCGCCAGAGCAAGAAGCGTTCGTCGAACTCGATCAAATCTTCCAGGAGAAGATACAGGTCGTAGTTCGTATCCGTGCTGGTGTAGATTCGCCGGAACGACTCAACGAGCGCTTCGCTCGAGCTCGCGTCAAAACCGCGGCGCTCCAGCAACGCCTTTACGTGATCGTAGAGCGAGGGTTCTTGCGCGAGCCGTTCCAGGCGCGCTCGCTGCCCATCGCTCATCGTGATGTATTTCAGGGTTTCCATCCGCCGCACGCCGCACAGAAACTCCATCTCGCGGAATTGCAGCGACTGAAACCCGCTTGCAGGATTGAGGTTGTCCCGGAACTCGTTGAACTCTTGTGGCGTCATCGTTTCCAAGACGTCGACTTGCTGTTCCAGCAGCCGCTGGATCGTGTGGATGCGGCGGAAATATTTGTGAACGCGCAGCAGCTCGTCCCGGTCGAGCGCCTCCGTGACGGCGCGCAACTCATGCAGCAGCTGCTTGAACCAGAGTTCGTACACCTGGTGAATGATGATGAAGAGCGTTTCGTCGTGATTCTCGGGCCGCGACAGGGGACGCTGAAGGTCGGTCAGTTCGTCGACCTTCAGATAGGAACCGTACGAGATGCGCTCGTCCACGCTTAAGGAACCTGAATGGTGAACGTCAGCATTTTACCGGCGGGCGCATTCGGCTCGAACGGGCGCGAATACTGGAACGTGATGGTGCTGGTTCCGCTGCGATTCGCGTGATAGATGAAGATCTGTTGTCCTGGAGTGCCCGGCATCGCGGTCGTCGGGTTTTGCCGCACGGCGCCTTCGTAGGCGAGGACACTTCCGTCACCAGTCTGCTGCGTCCACGAATAGCCAGTCGACGGATTCGCCTGCAGCGCGATGAAGAATTCTTCGCCAACTTGAATTTTCACGGGGTTCGCTGCGTCGGATTCTTGCAGCACCGGTGAGTGCGGAGCAAGCGCCAGCAGCGCGAGCGCAAGGCCGAGAAAAAGATATTTCATACGTTTGAGGTCTCCCGAGCGCGGTCGAGTTCGCTATCGATCGATCCGCGCAGAACGTGCCATGCCATCAAATAGTCGCCGCGCAAAGACGCAAACGGCGCGCGAAGGGTTTCCGGTTTGTTGCGTTCGATGAATGCGTGTGAGAACCAGGCGGGGCCGTATCCGGCCACAAGGCCTGCCGCAACGAGCCACGGCTTGCGCAGCGCGATCGCCCCAAGCACGATAGAAGTGCCTGCAATGGTTCCTGCCACGTGGTACGCGCGAGTCCGAGGGTCGCTGTGCGCCCGCAAATAGCGGGGCCAAAACTCTTCGAAGTCCACCTATCGTCCTGAGCGGAGCATAGCGTAGTTGAAGGACGAATACGGGGCTTACCGCGCTTCTCCTCGAAACGGCGGCGGTATGAAAAACCTGTTGCTGGCGGCGTTGGTGCTAGCCGCCGTGACTGCCTGCTCGCAGTCGACCCAGTCGCAATCGCAAGGTTCAAACGCAGCGTCGCCCTCGCCCGCTGCGACAAACCCCACGGGTTTTCCGCTCTATGCGGAGAGCACCGTGCTCGCATCAAAGGCGTGGAGTCAGAACAGCGGCGCGCAGCACTATTCTGGTTTGGAAGTCGTTGCGCAAACGCCGGCGACAATGAGCGAACTGAACACGTGGTTGAAGGCCATCTCAGCAAGTCCCCCGCCGGGCTACAGCGTGGCGGCAAGCGGTAGCGGTTTGAATGAAGCGCACGCGCGTGCACGCGCGATGGGCGTCGATTTTCAAGTCTTCGAACACAGCGTCAACGGAAAACGCCACGGCCTCGTCGTGGTCGCACTCGATCCCACCCTGTTCGATCAAAAAGCGGGCCCCGTTCTCAACGCGCTAACGCAATATAAGAAGTTGCCGCAGATGTTTCGCGATCCGATCGACCAGCAGGCAAAGGCACGCACCGGATTCACCGTGAGCGATGCACTGGAGCCGAATACACCGATCGGCGCGGCCGTTGCCGCCGTCGATCAGTTGCGTTCGTCGGGACAGCGAGGTGTGGTGCTGGTTGATGGCACGCGTCCCTAAGTTTCGCACTCTGGCTGCGCTCCTCACAATCCTCGCAACCGCGCAGACCCCGCCGCCGCAGCAGTACGTCGGCATTCAAGGGTTGGTTATTATCGGGCAGCATCAAGATATCGCGGGAACGCAAAAAGGCGTCGGCGCGGGACCGTTACTGCAAGTGCGGGCGGGCGGCCGCCGCCTCGCCGGCAGCATCGAAGGCATTCCTGTGGTCGGAATTCCGAACGTTCCGCCGTCGGAGGCCTACGGTCAGGCAACGCCGCACCTCGGCATTTTCAACGGACAACTCGAATACTCGACCAGCGAGAATCAAACGTTGTGGCTGGGTCTGGGAGAAACGATTTACAACCAGCGCACGCCGCTACCCGCGCAGAATCAAGTCGTTTCATCGCGCCTTGCCGGAGTGCGGTACACCGCGCGCTACATTCATCCACTCAATGAATCGCACTTCGTCGAAGCCTTTGTCGGTGCTGCGCCGACGCTCAACGGCTCGGACGTTTATGTCGCAACCGGAGGCGCGTTGCTCGAAACGAAGCCCGAGCGCGCGTCGGAAATCGATGCCTCGCTATCATTCGCGTACTACCATCGCTCGACGGAGTGGCTCATTGGCCTTCGTTCGCTGAATTTCGCGGCCAAATTCATCAATACGGGTGAAGCCGCGGATCGTAACGTGGGAATCGGTCCGCTGATTGAGTGGCGGCACGTGTTACCGTGACGCGGTGGTATCGCTCCATAGCACTTGCGAATTGCGTAAGTCCACGCGCTTCGACAACGGTGAGGCGTTACTTTCAACGTACGCACCTTCGCTCACCGTTTTGCGGATGCCGAACCCCGCATCTGGCTTAACCTTCGGCACGGAGCAGCACGACGGCACCTACACCGTCACACTGCGGCAATCGCTCCGATGCGCACGAGGCTGCGAAAAAGAGCTCGGCGGCCACCACGCCGCCGAAGTTTGACGTGTCAGCGGTTAAAGCACTTGGCTTTACCGTCGAACTCAACTCCGACGGAACATCGAACAATGTACCTTACTGTAATGGGTCCGCGTGGTGCACGCTACGCGCTGTGGCGTAACGCCGTCACACTACACCTGTTGTGCGTGGTGAACGACCGCCGGGGAAAGATAAAGGCAGCAAACTCACACCAAATGCGTTAAGCGCTCACCGTGCCGTAATCGGCGCGCACGGTGAGCTTTTTCTGTGCGACCTGCGAATCATGCCGGGCAGCTGGAGCAAGTCGGTCAACCACATCCACACGATGCGGACCGTTCTCGAACACAGCATGCATATGTAAAGAGTTAGGCGGTAATTGCCTCAGCGGCGGCTTGCTCCTGACTGAGCGACGCACCGCGTTGCAACAACTCGCTGACCCGCTCCTCGCCAAGCGCGCCATTCAAAATCGGGAGAATTCTATCGTATTCGCGCTGTTCGGTCCACTCCCGGGGGACCGATGTGCTCGCAATCGCTGCATTGACAAAACCCAAGAGTATCGCGGCCCGCTCGTGATCGCCGTGAATGGCCGCGATGGCCGCTAAGTGTTGAATTGGAAATGCGATCATCATCAGCCACTGCATATCGCGGCCCTTTCTAAGTGCTTCGACCGCGAGGTCATGAGCCTCGTCAATTTCGTCAATCGAAACCAAATAAGCAGCCACGTTCATCAGCGTAATGCACAACGACGTGGGATCTCGGCGACGCGATCTTGCACTCGCAATATCTTCTCTGCCAAGCTCAATTGCACGCGCGACGTTGCCTACGACATACTCGGTTTCCGCCGAGTTACTCCTGACGACGCTTATCAAGCGCTCATCGCCTTGAGCTCTCGCTACCGCGAGGGCTTCGGCATATCTGGCGCGTGCGAGCTGTACGTTTCCTTTCCAGTGCGCGTTGCGCGAAAGGCACACTAAGGCGTAATTAGCCCACCGCTGTTCGCCCGAAGCCTTGAAGTAGGATAGCGCGTCGTTGAGCTCTGCCTCAGCTCGATCCAAATCTAGAAGACGCGTGAGCGCCTCCCCATGCTCGACCCTCGATCTCATCGCGCCGAACTCGTCGCCGAGTTCAACATACAACTGCTCGGCGCGCTCTGCAGCATCACGCTTTGCGGTCCACAGCGCGAGCGACATTTTGCTAGCGGCAAACCACAATTTTGGACGAATCGTCGGACTTAATACTTCCTCTGCGGTGAGAGCGCTTTGCACGTAGCGAAGGCCCTCGGCCCGCATCCCAAGCTCGTACCAAAGCGGCCAAAGCGCGCCCGCAATGCGAGCACCAAGTTCCAGGTCTTGCTTCTCGGTGACGGCCCAATCCAGCGCCGCTCGAAAATTATCGATCTCCGACTCGAGCGGGGGAAGCCAGGTCAGCGTCGGAATCGTGCTCCAGGTTGTTTCGGCTTCCTCTGCCAGGCACCCAAAGTACTCGGCGTGCCTCATCCGCATCAGGTCTCGTTCGCCGCCGGCCTCGAGCTTCTCAGCCGCGTATTGACGAGTCGATTCAAGGAGCCGATATCGTAGTTTTACGCCGCCAATCAGGGCATCGTTGAGTTCTGCTGTGACGAGCGACTTATCAACGAGCGATGTCAACAAGTCCAAAACATCCCACGATTGCAACTGGTCGTCGGAGCAGACCGCTGTCGCGCCGTCCAGCGTCCATCCTGCACTAAATATGGAGACACGTCGCAAGAGAGCCTGCTCCGAGCCTGTGAGCAGGTCGTAGCTCCAATCGATCAGTGCCCGCATCGTCTGCTGTCGAGGAAGCGCCGTACGGCTGCCCCCGGTGAGAATGCGAAAACGCTCGTCGAGGCGGGCGAACAGTTCGTCGACGCCTACCGCACGTATGCGCGCAGCGGCGAGTTCTATCGCCAGCGCGATGCCATCAAGGCGGCGGCAAACTTTTGAGACCGTCGCATGATTAGCTTCTGTCAGTTTGAAGGAATCGGTTGCGGCCGCTGCTCGTTCGGCAAACAGTGCGATCCCTGATTCCTCGTCCAGCGATGCGACGCGATGAACGGTTTCACCGGTGATTTTTAACGCCTCGCGACTTGTCGCAAGAATACGGATGTTCGGCGACGAGCGCAGTATCTTATCGATGATCTCGGCGGCCGGATCGACGAGATGTTCGCAATTGTCGACGATCAGCAGGGCATGCTTCGGCCGCAATGCTGCCAGCAAGGCGTCCAACATAGGACGCTCTCCGGTGGCCTGCACTCCGAACAGCGACGTAAGTTCATTGAGAATGAGGGTGCCGTCCGAAAGGGGCGCAAGTTCAATGAACCAGACGCCGTCTTCATAGTGCTCGAGCACGTCCGCTCCAGCTTGCAATCCGAGCCGCGTTTTCCCCACGCCGCCTGTTCCAACCAGAGTTACGAGGCGATGTACTTCGAGAAGATCGATCACTCGCTCGATCTCGCGCTCACGACCGACGAACGACGTGAGTTGTAACGGTAAATTGTTCGGCAACGCGTCGAGCGATCGCAACGGGAAAAACTTTTGCTGTAAATCGGGCGCAACGAGTTGATAAACTTGTTCCGGCTGCGCCAGATCTTTGAGCCGGTGACGCCCGAGATCGCGGAGAGCGGTTTGCGACGGCATCTCGCCTTGCACTAGATCCGCGGCTGCGCCGGACACGAGGACTTGGCCGCCATAACCGATGGCGAGCAGCCGCGCAACCCGGTTCACTGACGGCCCAAAATAGTCGCCGCCGCGCTCATCGGCGTGGCCAACGTGGACGGCCATACGGACCTTCAGCCCGTCAACGTTTGAAAAGTCCGTCTTTGCCAGTATCCTTTGGGCTTCGACCGCAGCGGCGACCGCTTCAGGGGCTGTCGGGAAGACAACGCAAAAGGCATCGCCCATCCGTTTGAAAACATAGCCGCCGCATTTTTCCGTTACTTGCGCAAGAATCTCGTCATGGCGCACTAAGGCCGAGGACATTGCCTCGCGGTGGGATTCCCAGCGTTGCGTGCTGCCTTCAATATCCGTAAATAAGAAGGCAACAGTGCCGCTCGGTAGAGCGCGCGCATCACTGGCGGTGTTTTCAAGCATGTGTGCCGCCCCCGGCCGACATAGGTCGTAAGTCCTAGCCTAAAGCACCCGACTTTTTCTAAATTTCTACCGCGCTATTCCACATCCTATATCGAGCAAGCAGGTAACTCGTTTAGATTACTATTGGGGCTTCGTGGTCCACGTCGCGCTCGAGATTTTCCGGGTTCCGTCTATGGAGTGGCATGGAACGCTCAACTAAGTCAGCGCAGCTGAGCGTGAAAAAGATCTGTGAGATCGCGATCACCGCGGTTATCGCCCATCTCAAGCTGGCGTCTACTGCTCCGGGGGCGATTCGTGACGTGCGATCGTTAACCAGGAAGCGTAATTCCCTCGAACGCGAGAAGGCGCCGGCGCATTGAATGCGGACCGGCGCCTTTTATTCGTCCGTCAGCACCGACGACGCGGTGCGCGGGAATGAGTAAATCGAGTGGTGTCTCTCCCATGGCTGCGGCAACGCCGCGGTGCCCGAGCGGCGCGCCGATTGCGCGCGCGACGTCGCCGTATGAGATGAGTTCGCCGGTTTCGAGTTGTGCGACGAGGTTCCACACCGCAACTTGAAACGCCGTGCCGTGCAATTGCAACGGGAGATCGAACCGGCGCAAGCGCTTCGCGAAATACGCGCGCAATTGCTTTGACGCTTCGAGGAGAACCGGATTGTTGCGTGGCGCCGCGCGCGGAGCGATGCGCGCGCGAAATTCGCACGCTGTGATCTCGGAATCGTCCGCCGTGACATAGAGCCTCGAACCGAACGGCGTTGCTAGGACGAGTGCATCGTGCTTCACAGGGCGGTCTACCACAAGCGGGAGGGTTTGTCTTGCGTCGAGGTGCAAGCAAGAATCGGTGAAGACGCTATTTATTACGGGCGCAAGCCGCGGTATCGGCCTTGCAATAGCGCTGCGCGCGGCCCGGGAAGGCGCCAATATTGCGATCGTCGCTAAAACGACGGATCCGCACCCGAAGCTGCCCGGCACGATCTACACCGCTGCCGAAGAAATCGAAGCAGCGGGCGGCAAGGCGCTTCCAATTGCCTGTGATATCCGGCACGAAGAACAAGTCGCCGACGCTGTCGCCAAAACCGCAGAGCGTTTCGGCGGCATCGACGCGTGTATCAATAACGCGAGCGCGATCTCGCTGACGTCGACGCTCGAGACGAATATGAAGCGTTACGACTTGATGAATCAAATCAACGCTCGCGGCACGTTCCTGTGCTCGAAATTGACAGCCCCGCATTTGGCAAAGTCTTCGAACGGCCACATTCTCAATCTCGCTCCACCGCTGGATATGAATCCTCGTTGGTTTGCGCGTCACACGGCGTACACGATGGCAAAGTTCGGCATGTCGATGTGTACCCTCGGCATGGCGGAAGAATTCAAACCTTTGAAGATCGGCGTGAATTCGCTGTGGCCGCTTACGGCAATCGATACCGCAGCTGTGCGTAACGTGTTGGGCGGCGAGACGATGGCGATGGCATCGCGAAAGCCGGAGATCGTTGCCGACGCGGTAGCCGTGATTCTCAGCCGTCCCGCTGCATCGTGTACCGGAAATTTCTTCATCGACGAAGAGGTACTGCGCGAAGCCGGCATTACGGATTTTACGGTGTATTCAAATAACCCCGGTGCGCCGCTGGTTCCTGATTTCTTCGTTCCCGACGAAGTGATCAAACGCTCGTCGACCCCGCTTCTCCCTTTGCCGTGGTAGCGTGATGATCGATCAAATAATCTATTCCAAAGATGGTGCAGTAGCATCGATCCGGCTCAACCGACCGGAGAAGAAGAACGCCATAACCGTGGCGATGTACGAGGCAATAACGGAGGCGCTTGCCGACGCCGAACGTAGCGACGAAATTCGAGCGATCGGAATCTTCGGCGGCGACGTGTTCAGCGCCGGAAACGACATTGCGGATTTCGTGCGCGCGGGCGAAGTTGGTATGGAGCAACGGGTCATGCCGTTTCTTCGCTCACTGCGCGACGTCCGCAAACCGCTCATTGCGGGCGTCAAAGGAGCAGCGATCGGCATTGGAACGACGCTTCTGATGCACTGCGACGCGGTCGTCGCCGGCAATTCGGCTCGCTTTTCTCTTCCGTTTA
>JAMXLG010000012.1 GCA_024281135.1 Vulcanimicrobiia bacterium
GAAAGAGTCCGTTGACAACATCGGCGCTCGCGCGACGATATTCATCGGGCGTGCCGATATCGCACCAATACGCATCGCGCGCATCGAATCCGTAGAACGGTTTCCCATCAGCGAGCAATTCCGGAAACACTTGCTTTCCGAAATCATAAAATTCGCCGGCGGGAATGCGCTCGAAAATCTCAGGTGAGAACGCGTAGATGCCGGTGTTGACGAGCTTGCTGCGTTCGGTTCCGGGCGCGGGTTTTTCCTGAAAGCCGGTAATGCGGCCGTCGTCGTCCACGACAACGACGCCGTACTGCTCGACTTTCGGTCGCACTACGAGACCGATCGTTGCAACTGCGTTCTTTGCCTTGTGCATTGTCACCAAACGATCGAGTGGAAGATCCGTCAGATCGTCGCAGCCGACGACGACGAAGTTCTCGTCGCCGAAAAACTGTTCGAGCGGCTTGACCGCGCCGGCACTTCCCATCAACACTTCTTCGTGCAAATACTTCAACCGCACGCCGAACGCCGAACCGTCTCCGAGCGTCTGTAAAATCGCGTCGGCGAGGTAGTGCACGTTGATTGCGATTTCATCATATCCGTACGATTTCAAATACTTGATGAGATGGACCGCATTCGGAACTCCCGCGACGGGTACGAGAGGCTTCGGCACCTGCTTGGTAAGCGGGTAGAGACGCGTCGAAAGACCGCCCGCAAGAATCATCGCCTTCACGTGTTACTCATTCCCTTCTGCCGCCCAAATCCTAACCGCTCGAGCGTAACAAGCCAAACGAAATATGGAAGCGCAAGTTGGCGCCGGAAGCGATGCGGTTCACGAATCAACCGGTAGAGCCATTCAAGACCCAGCCGCCGCCACATCTGCGGCGCCCGTGAAACCCGTCCGCTCAAGACGTCAAATGAACCACCGACGCCGACTGCGGCGCCACATCCCGTGGCTTGCAGATTGCGCGCTAGCCACATCTCTTGCCGCGGTGAGCCAAGACCGACGAAAAGTAATCCCGCGCCGCTCGCGCGAATCGCGTCGATGATCGCCGGCTCGTCATCGGAGGTGAAGAATCCGTTGCGCGAGCCTGCAACGCGTAAGCCCGCGAAGCGCGCTTCCGAGATCGCCGCCGCATCCGCCGCTACGCCTTCTGCTCCACCAAAGAAATACACGCTGACGCCGTCGTTTGCCGCTCGCGCGCAGAGGTGTTCGACTAATTCTACGCCGGTCACGCGTTCGCGCAATTGAGCGCCGCGCCGGCGCGCGGCCGCGAGCAGCCCCACCGTGTCACAAAGCGAAAGCGCGCAGTGATTGACGACGTCGCGAAAAGCGGAGTCGCGCTGCGCGTAGACGACCATTTCCGTTCCAAGCGTCACGACTTGCGCTGCAGCACGATCGCGAACGAACTGCATGATTCGATCTGTCGCTTGATCCGCATCGAGCAGATCCAAGCGACAACCCAAAATTTCGAGTGATTTCACTATGCGTGTGCGAGATACGGCGCAAGCAGCGGACGCAAACGTTCCGCAACAGCTGGAGGAATTTGATCGAGCGGCAACCGGCACGAACCCGCGCTGAATCCCATTTGATTCATTGCCCACTTGATTCCGATGGGGTTCGTCGTTGCAAAGAGCGCGTCGATCAATTCCAGCAGTGAGAGATGGATCGATGTAGCTTTCGCGGCGTCACCCGATTGATAGGCTGCAAGCATCTCCCGATACTCGCGCGAGCACAGATGCGATGCGACACCAACGACGCCGTCCGCGCCGACGGAGAGAGACGGCAAGAACAGATGGTCGTCACCGGACCACACTTTGAACCCGTCGGCGCGATCCCGAATAACTGTCGCAATCTGCTTGAGATCACCGGTGGATTCTTTCACGCCTACGACGTTGCGGTGACGGCGCGCGAGTTCGAGCAATGTATCAGGCAGCATATTTGCGGCCGTGCGGCCCGGAATGTTGTACACGACGACGGGAAGCGGCGTCGAGTCGGCCACCGCGCCGAAATAGCCGAGCATGCCGCTTTGCGTCGGCTTGACGTATGGCGGCACGACGACGAGGAGTCCGTCCGCGCCCGAGGCCCGGGCCTCGTCTGCCGCATTGATCGTCGTGCGAATGTCGTTACTGCCGACGTTCGCAATCACCGCTGCGTCTTTACCAGCGGCGTCTTTCACGGCACGGAAGAGTTGGTTGCGTTCGCCTGCATCGAGCGCCATGCCCTCGCCCGTCGAACCCGCAACCACCAGGCCATCGTTTCCGCGATCGACCAACCACCGCGCGAGACGTCTTGCTTCGGCGAGATCGACATCGCCGTTTGCATCAAACGGCGTGATCATCGCTGTGATGATGGTGCCAAGTCCGTTCATGGGGTCTCTCCCTCGAGATGGAATTGATCGTGGACCGCTGCTTCGGCGCGGGCGACGTCCGCTTCCGGTACGAGTACCGAAATCGTGATGTTACTGTCGGTGCAGTGGATGATCTCGACGTTCGCGCGGCTGAGGGCCTCGACGACTTGCAACACGACGCCGGGCAGGTAGCGCATTCCCGTGCCGACGACCGAAATCTTCGAGCACCCTTCGCGCACGCGCACGGCCAGATTCAAGTCGCCGAGCAGTTCGCGCACCTCAGCTCCGCGATTGCCGTCGACGACAAAGGCAACGCCGGCTTGATTGATCGTTACTTGGTCGATCGAAATGCCTGCACCGGCCATGCGGCGAAACATCTCGAGCTCTGTCTGCATGCGACGCGTTTGATTTTCGATATCTCCGCGAATAACCCGCACCCAAGTGACGCGGCCCGATGCAGTGACGCCCGTGACTGGGCGCTCCTCATCGACGCGTTCGTCGACCAGTGTGCCGACATCAGTCTGCAATCCTTTGATCGAATAACGCAATCCACGGCGCTGCGCGTAGCTCGCCGCCTTGTGGTGCATGACTTTCGCGCCGTGTTCGGCGAGTTCGGTCATCTCTTCCAACGATGCGCGGTCGATGACGTGCGCGGTTTCGACGCGCCGGGGATCGGCCGTCATTGCACCGCTCACATCGGTATAGATGTCGACACGTTCCGCGCCGAGCGCGTGGCCGATCGCGATCGCGGAAAGATCTGTTCCACCACGCCCGAGCGTCGTGATCGCGCCGTTTTCACTTGCGCCTTGGAATCCCGCGATTACCGGGACGATACCGGCTTCCAGCAACTCGAGCACGGCGTCGGGCTCGACGCGTAAAACTTTCGCATCGCCGAAGCGTTCGTCGGTGATGATTCCGGCTTGCGCCCCGGTCAATGCACGAGCGTTGACGTTCATGTCGCACAACTCTTGCGCGAAGATCGCGGCGGACATTAGCTCGCCGCATGCAAGCAGGACGTCGGTATTCGGCGTGCCGATCGCCCCGCCGACGAGCGAAAGCAGCGAATCCGTCGCGTACGCTGCGGGCAGCCGTCCCATTGCAGACACAACCGCAACTGGAGCATAACCGGCCTCGCGCGCATCGAGAATTCGCGCAAAGGCGACCTCACGCTGATCGCGCGTCGCTACCGACGTGCCGCCGAACTTCAGTACCGCAACCTTTGCCGTCACATTCACGACTGCAGAAAGCCTCGCGAGAGCAAGAGTTCGAGAATCTGCACGCCGTTCGTCGCCGCGCCTTTGCGTAGCTGATCGCCCGCACACCACAGCACGAAATGGCGAGTCGAACGTTCGTCTTCGCGCCGCAGCCGCGCGACGTGCACGTGATCTTGTCCCTCGACGTCACGGGGAGTAACGATACCCTCGCGATGGAACACAATGCCCGGAGCGTGTTCGAATGCTTCGCTCAACTCCGCAACGCTGGTGTCGCGCTCGGTTTCAAACCACACGGCTTCGGAATGCGCGGTGCGCACGGGAACGCGAACCGTCGTCGCACTCACCATGAGTTGCGCAAGCCCGAGCATCTTCCGCGTCTCTTCACGTACTTTGTCTTCTTCACCGCAATACCCGTTGGCATCGAGGCCCCCGACCTGCGGAATCACGTTACGCGCCAGGTACGCCGGAAACGTCTGTGGCTCAGCCTCAGTCTCACTGTTGACCACGGCCCGCTCACCTGCGAGCAATTCATCCAGCCCCGCGCGGCCTGCACCGCTAGCCGCTTGATACGTGGCTACGCGCAAGGCACGCAATCCGGCAACATTCCGAACCGGTGCGAGAGCCGTACACAGAATAATCGCGGTGCAATTCGCAACCGGAAAGAGGCGGTGTTCGGCGCGGACAACGTTCGCGTTCACCTCCGGAATCACGAGCGGCACGTCGTTGCGCATGCGAAACGTCGAGCTGTTGTCGATGACAACGGCGCCACACTCTAGGAGCGCCGGCGCATAGGCTTCGCTTGCATCCTCACCACTCGCGAAAAACACAACGTCGTACACGCGCAAGGCCTCTACACTAGCAGCTTCGACACCATCACGAGCCCGCGTAGCGAACTTACCGACGCGCTCCACCGGAACGCGCCGCTCCTCGAGCACGCGCAGAATTGTTTCGCCAACGACGCCAGTCGCGCCGACGACCGCAACGCTAACCATGAAAGGCATCCAACGGAAGGCCGACTTGCAATCCCGAGATGTTCATCACCGCACGTACCGCAGCGCGCATACCAGGCACGAACGATTCGCGCGACAGCGAGTCGTGGCGAATCGTCAAAACCTCGCCGTCGGTTCCGAAGAGCACTTCCTGATGCGCGAGCAACCCGCGCAGACGCACGCTGTGGATCGGCACCTTCGCTGGGCCGCCGGCATCCGTGATGCGTTGCGCGGTGAGCCGGGCAGTACCGGACGGAGCGTCTTTCTTTTGGTCGTGATGCAACTCGATGATCTCGATACTCGGAAACAGCTTCGCCGCTTCTTCGGCAAAGTGCATCATGAGTATTGCTCCGATCGAAAAATTCGGCACGATCAAGGCGCCGATTCCGCGCTCGCGCGTGGCCGCATCGATCGCATCCCGCTGCGAGGTATGCCATCCAGTGGCTCCGATAACCGGCCGAGCGCCGTGCGTGACGGCTAACATCGAGATATCGAACGAAGACGGTTGCGTCGTCACGTCGAGCAGCACGTCGGGTTTTACATCCGTCAGCAGCTCGTGAAGATCGTCGACAATACGTTGGTCGGGGACCCGCGCACGTGCAAAACCACCGGCGTATGTAACGCCGGCGGTATTCTGCATGGCTTGTACGGCAACGCGGCCCATCCGGCCTAACGCGCCTGCAACCGCGACGCGTATCATCGGAAACTCGCCGCCTAGATCTTCTCTAAAGGAGCGTATTTGAGCATGAGCATCTTCTGACCGACGTTCGGGAAGTCGATCGTGATGAGCCCATCGCCGCCCGCTCCAACGAGGCCGCGAATCGTGCCTTCACCCCACTTGGGATGACGCACGCGATCGCCGTCTCGCAGATTCATGCTGAGGCCTGCACCCGCGGATTCGTGAATCGAGACTTCGCGCCAACGTCCACCCGACGGACGCGGCAGCACGACGCTGTTGCTCTCCAAGTGCTCGAGCCCCGGCATCTCTTCGATGAATCGCGACTTCGGGTACGCATATGTGTTGCCGAAGATTGCGCGTCGCTGCGCAAACGAAAGGAACAGCCGGTCCATCGCGCGCGTCACACCGACGTACGCAAGCCGCCGTTCTTCTTCGAGTTCCGTCATGTCCGTCAGCGCACGGCTGTGCGGGAAGACCCCTTCTTCGAGACCCGTGAGGAACACGTGCGAGAATTCCAGTCCCTTCGCGCCGTGCATCGTCATCAGGGTGACGTACGACGAGTCGGGATCAAGCGCATCAAGATCGCTGATCAGCGCGATGTTGGCAAGGAAGCCGGCGTGCGTCGATTCCGGTTCCGCGTTTTCGTACTCGCGCGCGACACCGAGCAACTCTTGCAAGTTCTCCATGCGCGTGCGCGCATCGTGCGTCTCTTCGGCTTGCAGCTCGCGAATGTAGCCCGAATCTTCCATCACGGTAACGAGCAGGTCGGAAACGCTCATGGATTCCGCTTGCGCGCGGAAATTGCGGATCAAATCCGCGAAGCGCTCGAGTTCCTTGAGTTTCTTCGGAACTGCGTCTCTCAACAGGTCGCTATTGAAGACCGCTTCGCCGACGGAAATACCACGTGCAGTCGCCGCGCTCACGAGCGCGCTCAAGGTCTGCGCGCCAATGCCGCGCCGCGGCACGTTGACGATCCGCTTGAACGCAAGCGCGTCCGACGGATTCATCACGTAGCGCATGTAGGCGATGATGTCTTTGATTTCCGCGCGAGCATAGAAGCCGACGCCCCCGACCACGCGGTACGGGATGCCGTCCGCGATCATCGCTTCTTCGAACACGCGCGATTGCGCGTTCGTGCGATAGAGAATCAAGAAATCGCGATAGGCCGAGCCGTCGCGCACCATCTCTTTGATCTTCTCGGTGACGTAGCGCGCTTCGTCGCGTTCGGTCGCCGCCGGATAAACCGTGATGACGTCGCCTTCCGCACGCCGCGTGAAGAGCCTCTTCTTCGCGCGCGTCTTATTGTTCTCAACGAGCGCGTTTGCGGCGTCGAGAATACGCTGCGTCGAACGGTAGTTCTCCTCGAGCTTGAACACTTTCGCGCCCGGGAAATCTTCTTCGAAGCGCAGGATCATGCGGTAGTCGCTTCCGCGCCACGAATAGATCGACTGATCGTCGTCGCCGACAACCGTGACGTTCTTATGCTTCGCGGCGAGCAGCGCGACGAGACGGTACTGCGCGACGTTCACGTCCTGATACTCATCGACCAGGACGTATTGGAACTTCTTCTGGTACTTGTCGCGCACGGCCTGATCTTTTTCGAGCAGGTCGATCGTGCGCACGATCAAGTCATCGAAATCGAGGCTATTCGATTCGCGCAAGCGGCGTTCGTATTCGCTATAGACGTTGGCCATGCGCTCGCCAATGAACGACGTCTGCTTCTCGTGGAATTGCTCCGGCCAAATGAGCTGGTTCTTCGCCTTGCTGATCTCGTGCAAGCACGCACCGGGTGCAAGCTGCCGCTCATCGTAGTCGAGATCGTCGAGAATATCTTTGACGAGTTGGCGTTGATCGGCATCGTCGATGATCGCGAAGTTCGGCGAGATGCCGACCTTCGTTCCGTCGCGGCGCAGCATGCGCACACACATCGAATGAAACGTCCCAACCCAGAGATCGCGTGCACGCGATCCAACCATCCGTTCGAGACGAATTTTCATTTCGCCGGCGGCTTTGTTCGTGAACGTAACTGCGAGAATCCGGTCCGGCTCAACACCTTTTTCATTTAGCAGATACGCGATGCGGTGCGTGAGCACACGCGTCTTTCCGCTCCCCGCACCTGCGAATATCAAAACAGGACCGTCGGTGTGGGCGACGGCCTTGGCTTGTACGTCGTTGAGGGTCTCGGACTCCAGGATCATCATCTCGTAATACTTCGCCGTGCGAGGCAAATCGGCCTCGGCGCGCCTCTTACTGTGCGCCGGAGGGCTGCTTTTGTCGTAGGGCGAGCGCATACGCCGCTGCGAGATACGCAAGCGTCGACTCTGCCCCCATGTTGGCATTAACACCGTTCGCATCGAGACCGTCGCAGCATCCGCCGCCGGGAACTGCAACTGCGACGCCAAGTGTGTTCGCGCCATGATACCATCCGTGCGCGCGCCCTGCCGCGGCCAAGCGCTCGGGACGTTCATCTGCTGCGAACGCTGCCAGCTCCGCATCAACCATGGCGACGGCTTCCAGGGGTTGTTGTGCAAATCGAGCGCGTTCGCCGCCGCGGCGGTACCACTGGTCGTTGCCGATCGGAACGAAAATGCCGTTTTC
>JAMXLG010000013.1 GCA_024281135.1 Vulcanimicrobiia bacterium
GATGCGTGGGACGAAGCGCGCCGTAAGGCCGGCGGCATCTTTATTGCCGCCATCGGCTTTCAGTTCATCGTGTGGGTTGCCGCATACGCTGGAAGCTTGATACCGGTGCCGTTTTTGCAGATCGCACTGCAGTTGATCGCATACTTCTTCTTGATTCTCACGATACCGGCAGCTTCGATCGGCGGTCTTCAAGGTGGCCTTGCGCTTTCGGGATCGATTCGCGCCGTACGCGCGAACCCGGTGCCGTGCCTCGTTCTGGCGATCGTGTTTGTCGCGCTGTGGATCGGCGTGCCGTTGGCGATCGAAGTGTTCGTCGGAGCCCGTTTCGGATTTCTTGGATACGAACTCATGATGGCGATTGCCCGCGCCCTCGTGCTCGCGTACATGGCCTTCCCGTTCGCGACCACGTACGACGAAATCGCGTTTAGGTTCTACTAGAAGCCTTTCCAGTCAACGCCATTCGAACGAGCTCACTCACCATGTTTGGGCTGACGTTCGTGCGAGCGATGCGCTGCGCGTCGTCGATTTTTGCGAGCATCGCAATGGCTTCGGCAGGCTCCAGACGCGGTAACTTGTCGACTTCGCGTTCGTAGTCCACGGCAACAAGGGGCGTTTTCCCTCCGGCAACGGAACGTGCCGTCCAATCGCGGACGAACGATTTGATGACTTCCAAACCCTCATCCAGCGTTTCGCGCGTGGCCCACGTCTCTTCAGGCGTCGCGCCGCCGACCACCGAGAAGAACCACTCCGCGACTTGCGAGCGCAGCGATTCTTCATCATCGCCGAGTGCGGCGATCGCTCGCGTAACGCTTCCCTGCCCGAGCGACGCTCCGAGCTGTGCATGCTCCTCGTCATAGTCCATCGCAAGCAAAATCTGACGCACTTGCGCCTGCGAGAGCGATGGAAAGCGAAGCTCGATCAAGCGCGAGCGAATCGTCGTAAGAAGGCGGCCGGGCGTCGATGTCGTCAAGAGCAGCACGACACCTCGAGGAGGTTCTTCAAAGAATTTCAGCAGTGCATTGGCAGCATGATGCGTGGCAAAATCGATGTCACCAAGCATTAGTACGCGCATTCCACCACTGTAAGACTGCATCGAGAGTTGACGGACTAAATCGCGCGCCGTCAATTCCTCGCTCTCGTAGAATCCCATCGCTGCGTCGCTGTCGCCGATCTTCAGCACACCGACATGTTCGAGAAAATCCGGATGACGCGCGGCCTCGACGCTTGCGAACAAACGGCACGACGCGCACGTACCGTCATAACCCAGCACGTGCGTCTTCGGATATTCGCATAGCAGCGATTGCGCAAGGCGCCGCGCAAACGTCTTTTTCCCCACACCTTGTGGTCCGGTAAAGAGATATGCATGCGCGATAGAATCGCGCGTGAGCTGCCCAAAGTACGCTTTGGGGCCGTCGGCGCCAACGACGTCAAAACGGAGTTCGCTCACGATGCGTAGTTCAAAATCTCGTCGAGTGCTGCAGCAACCAACTCTTCAGGTGGACGCGTCCCATCGAGCACGCGATAGCGCCCGCCATTGCGCGCAAGCGTGAGGAAACCGTCGCGCACGCGCACGTGGAATGCGTCATCCTCGGACTCCATGCGGTCGAGCCGTCCATGCCGCGCACGAACGCGCTCGCGCGAAATGGCAACGGGAATATCGAGAACGATCGTGAGATCCGGGGTCAAACCATCGGTGGCAATGTTGCAAAGGTTGCGTAAAAGACCGAGGTCCACTCCGCGGCCGTACCCCTGATATGCGAGCGTCGAGTCGATAAAACGATCGCACAACACGGTCGCGCCTCGGGAGAGTGCCGGTGCGATCAGCTCCACGACGTGTTGCACCCGAGCGGCATTGATCAAAAACGCCTCGGTCAGCGCCGCCGGCTTGAGTTCCAGTTTGAGGAACGTCTCCCGCACCGCGTCGCCGACCGCGGTACCCCCAGGCTCCCGCGTAACGATGATTTCCCCGCCCCGGTCGCGTAATCGTTCCGACAGGCCGGCAAGCAGTGTACTCTTGCCGCAGCCTTCAATACCTTCGACGGTGATAAACATCGCCGTTCGAATGTTCGACGGAGCGGCTTTGCATGTCTTTCACCGGCTCGATGTTCGGGGACATCATTGAATGGTTCTTGGGTCGCGCGGGCGATCGTAGACAGTACAAGCGCCGGGCGGGCGCATTCCACGTTTGGTATCAGCCGAATCCCAACGACGCCAGCCAACTCAAACAAGGCGTGGGACTCGAAGTCTCTTCCAACGGCCTGATGTTCATCATGCAGGGTCCGATCGGCTCGCAAGAATTCAACTTGGTCGTTCGGCTGGGCGAAACGAACATTCCGTTGCGCATCCGTCAAATACGCAGCGACCAAATTCAGCATCAAGGAAAAACGTGGAACCGCTACATGGGCGAATTCCAAGGTGTCGCAGCGGATCATTGGGATGCAATCGTCCGTTACGTCAACGACGAACCCGAAGTCGATCGCCGCAAGATGCAAAATCAAGAAGTCAGCGATAAGACTGACGACGCGTACCGTCTCCTTCCAATGGCGCTCCAAAAGAAGATCATGGATCTTCTCGTCTCGCAAGGAAAGCTCGAAGCGCCCAAAGACGGTCAGACGCCCTTGCTCAAACTCTTCTACGGCGGACTCGTAAAGCGTCCCGGACAAAAACCCGCACATCGTTTCAACGTGCACAGCCGCATCAAAAAGGGCGACGAGATGATGGCGTACGACACACGCTTTCTCGTTAGCGAAGACGGGCAGGTTACAGTCCTTTAGGGCAGCTTCCCATCGAACGTTTCGCGCTGCCAGGCGTCGAGGAACGACTGCAGTTCCGCGACGCGTTCCGCGCCCATTTTTTGCGCTGTTTTCGTAATCAGCTTCGGCGGGATGTCCTTTATGAACGTTCGCAGCGTTGCGATCGCTTTCGCGGCGCTTTCCGCATTTGAACCGGTGAGCGAGATCATGCGTGTTGCACCGATTGCACCGAGAAAATCGAGCGAATCGGCATCGTGTAGGACGATTGCTTCCGGAACGGTCCCCGGATTCGAATAGTACATGTGACCGCGCATCGCTGCAGCGACGTGCGGGAACTTTTCCATAGGGAATCCCGCCGCGCGCAGAATTGATTCACTCTTTTGCGCAGCGACGTCGCCGTGTTCACCTTTTCCTTGATACGGCGGAAACGCAGCCATATCGTGAAGCATGCACGCGGCAAAGAGGACGTCAGTGTCGATCGTCAACCCATCGCCCTTCGCGAGTTCCATCGCGAGATCGTAGTTGCGCTCGGCGTGCTGCCATCCCCATGCGGGATGTTTGAATCCGGGGTGAACGAGATTGTACACCGTCACTTTCCACGGCGCGTCCAGCGGAATGCCGGTAACAGTCGTCGCAGGCGCCGGCGATGCGATCGCAAGCAACAGCGCAAGCAGCGCGATCATTTTCCGACCTTCGCCAGCGATAGCGTATGACTGAGAGAATCGCCACCGATCGTTCCGTGACCGGGGATCACATGGCGAGCATGATAGCGATCCATCACGCGTCCGACACTCGCAGGCCACGCCGGCACGTCGGCGTCCCCGAGATTGCCGAGATCGTTCGCCGTTACCGACTTAATGAAGCAACCGCCGAAAAGCACGTCATCGCCGGGTACGTACGCAACGATATTGTCGACCGTGTGCCCGGCGCCGGGATAGAACACCTCGATCGGACCGAAACGTTGTGGCGCCTTCTCCGCGTTGTGCAACGGCTTAGGAGGTGCGTGGCCGCTGTCGATCGCAAGCCCGATAGTAAGTGGGTTTCCAAACGACGGAACGCCGTGCCTCGTGAGTTCCGGTATACCGCCGAGGCGATCGTCATGAAAATGCGTAACGAGCGCCTTCGTAATTTTTGGGCGACCGGCCGCGTGCCAAGCGCGAAGGATCGTTTGCGTTTGCTCGTTCGTCCATCCGGTATCAACGAGAGTCGCCTCGCCGCCGTCGACGACAATCATGCCATTTGCCGGGTAGTAGATTTTGCCGGCGAGTAGGTAGGTCGTCGTGTGAATCCATACGCGCGGCGTCAGCCTCGCAAACCAGACGGTATCGCTAACACGCTCCATGTTAGGGACAGCCAATTCAAGTTCTTGAGGATCGCCGGTTCGCGCGGAAGCAATGGCCGGCGTCAGCGCAAATGCGGCGAGACCGCCGAGAAACGAGCATCGCGTACACATAAAAACGGGGTTCGCAGCAACTGCGAACCCCGCCTTTGACCCTTCGACAAGCTCAGTCACTCAGGAACTTTGAATATCCGCACTCGCCTGTTCGGTTCGAGACCCGTGCTGCGTGATTGCAGACGGTACTTCTCGGCAAGCTGATGCTGCATGCGCCGGACGTACGAGGTCTGCGGTGAGAGCTCGATGCCCTGGTTCGTGAGCAGCACCTGGTACACGGCTTCTTCCGCTTCCCGAAGTGCGATTTCTTCATTATCGATCGAGCCCAAGTTGAACACATCGCGCAGGGCTGTTTGAATCTGCGTGGTCGTGTTCGTTTTGATCGCATAGATCGGCACATTGTCCGACGCGATCTGCTTGAGTTTCGGCTGGCCCTTGCGTTCGAGGGTCTTGAGCGTCAGCACGACATCAGCGTCGTCCCAGTTCCGCGCGATTGTCGCGTTGACGCGCAGGTTGTGCACGGCTCGCTCGATCTTGTTGCGCGAAACGCCGTACGGGAAGATCATCAGCGGCTTCTCGTGGGCTTCGTCATGCTGATCGTGATGATCGTACGCTTCCGCCAGCTGCGGCATGGATTCGGTATCCGCTTCTTGCACGATTGCAACGTCGCCGCTGGCCGTGCGCTGCCGAATCTCCGGTTGCGGTTGGTATCCGCGCAAGAGCGCGTCGACTACTTCCGCAACGTTCTTGTGAATCGCGAGCCGGTCGCGATCTTGAATCTCGACTAAAAGGTCGAATGTCGGCGGAGCTTTGCGTTCGAGCACCGTCTTGCGCGTACCGCGACGGCGCGCTTCCTCGTCGGAAAGCGTCACCGCGCTGATGCCGCCCACGAGATCCGAGAGCGTCGGATTCATCAAAAGGTTCTCGAGTGTTTGGCCGTGCGCCGTGCCGATCAGAGCAACACCACGTTCCGCAATCGTGCGCGCCGCCGACGCTTCGGCTTCAGTGCCGATTTCGTCGATGACGATCACTTCGGGCATGTGGTTCTCGACCGCTTCGATCATCACGCCGTGTTGCATGGCCGGATCGGGAACCTGCATACGTCGCGCAAGTCCGATGCCGGGATGCGGAATATCGCTGTCGCCCGCGATTTCGTTCGAAG
>JAMXLG010000014.1 GCA_024281135.1 Vulcanimicrobiia bacterium
GTTTCACGTAGTGCAAGTCGTCCTCGAGCGTCGCGGCTTCCGGATGTTTCTCAGGATAGCACGCCGCGCCGATGCAGAAGCCGTAATTGCGCCGGAGCATCCCGATCAGCTCGGTGGCGTGCGCGAACCCTCCCGTCGTCGGCGTGAACTGCATCCCCGCAGGCGGGTCGCCCCGAAGGGCGAGCACATTCTCGATTCCGGCACGCGCGATATCGTCGAAGAGCGCCCTCAGCTCGGCGCGATCGGAGCCGATACAGGTGACGTGCGCGACGACCGTGAGCCCGATCCGATGCTGTATCTCCTTGGCGAGCTCGACGGTACGGGCCCGCGTCGAGCCGCCGGCGCCGTATGTGATCGAAACGAAAGCCGGTCGCAGCGGCTGCAACGCCTCGATCGTCGCGAAAAGCCGCCGCGAGCCTTCGTCGTCTCTTGGGGGGAAGAACTCAAAAGAAAAAAAGGGGCGCTGAGTCGCGAGCGCGGTGTCGATGCGCACAGGTGCTTTCTTTATCGGAAGCTTGCCGCAACGCCTCCGCAGAGCATTGCCCAGCCGTCAACCATTACGAAAAGCAAGAGCTTGACCGGCAACGAGACGACCGGTGGACTGAGCATCATCATCCCAAGCCCCATCAACATGGCCGCTACCGCCAAGTCGATGGCAACGAAGGGCAGATAGAGTGCGAACCCGATCGCAAAGGCGCTACGCAGCTCGCCAACCACGAAAGCCGGGATGACAACCGTTATCGGAGCTCGCTGCGGTGGTTCGGAATGACGGCGTGCGATGCGCTCGAAAAGCGCGACGTCGGCACTGCGCGTCTGCCGAAGCATGAAAGAACGCAGCGGCACCACCGCTCGAGCGATCGCCTGTGACGGCGTGATCGTTCCGCGCGAATATGGCTCTACCGCGTCGCGTTCGATGCGCTGAGCCGTCGGAGCCATGACGACCAGCGTCAAAACGAGCGCCAGACCGGTCAGGACGGCATTGGGTGGAAGAGCCGACGCGCCGATCGCGGAACGCACGAGCGAAAGGACGACGATGATACGCACGAACGAGGTGCACATCACCAGGAGCAACGGCACGAGCGAAAGCAGCGTCAGCGCAATGAGTAACTGAAGCGGTAATTGTGCGTGGCGCCCGGTTGCCTCGAGAATGATTTGAGAGGTCGTCAAAGTACTATTAGCTCGGTAATTTTCAACGCAAAGTTCTGCGCAAGCGCTACGATCTCGCCGCGCGCGATCGGTCTGCGGTTTACGAGCAGATCGACGGGGTGATTCACGTCTCGATCGAGTTCGACGATCGAACCGACGCCTAACTTCAGAATCTCCGCAACCGACATCGTAGCACTTCCTAGCTCGACGGTAAGGTGGAGGGGCACGTGCATGAGCAAGGCAATGTTTTCGAAGTGCTCGGCTCGGCTAGGCTCCGTAGCCATCTTGGCTCACGTCGCTTCGCGCGCTGCATTCACGGAGAGAGCGAATCTATTGTTGCGGGCTCCGCAAGTCCCCCGCGCCACGATACTACCGGCTACGCTCAAAGTGCAGCGCGCAAACTCCACTGCCTCGACCGGGACCATCGCGCCGACCGCGAGTCTGGAGACGGCGGCCGCTTCGATCTCACCCAGGTTGATTGAAGCGGTTGCGTCAAGTTCGACTCCAGCAAGGTGTCCGACTGCGAAGCATCCACGAGCCTCCGGCGCCGGATCCTTCGACAGCGCGACGCCAATTCGCGCAGCGAGGGGGTCTTCGACCAGGAGTTCGAAATACGTCGAGAAACTGCGAATTTCCGTAACGCGTTCGACCATACGCCCGTCGCGAGTGCCGCACACTGCGGCCAGATTCGCTGCAATCACGTGAACCATACGATCCAGAACGTCGCATTCTATCGGCGAGAGTTCTCGGTCCGCTATTGCTGGATGTGATTCGCCGAAGAGCGCACCGGCAAGCACGATTGCTGCGGAGGGCCGGAGGACGATCGCAGCGTCGTTGATGTTGCCACGTACGCGGTAGAGGCGAGCGTTGCGTAGGATTATCGACCACGCGTCCGGCGTTGGAAGTAAGGGCTCGAAGAGTCGCAGCGCGACCGGCGACGAGAGCAGCGCACTAAGTGACTCACGTACGCCGTTCGCGAACACGCAGACCGCGCTGATCGGTAAGGACGAACGTGCTTCAAAGCGGGCATGCCTCACTCGCTTCGACCTCGTGCCGTCCAGATGACTTTCGAGCGCGTTAGAAAAACTCAGCGATCTCATTTGAGCAGATCTAGGGTGGTCTTTCCGACGTTAGCCTTTGCGGCCTCGGCTGCTTGCAATGCATCGAAAGCAAGGTACGCGTCTTTGAGCCGCACTAGACTCTCGTTCACGTCAATGCGGCTGCGCTCGCGATGCATCGGTAAAAGTGGGGCGAACGTTCCGTCCGCCGGCAGACCGGTCGAGGGGACGACATCCGAAGGCGGAAGGCAATGACTTCCATCGTCAGTTTGGAGCTTAGTACCGGCAGGAAATCGCGCAAGCGCGACGCGGCCGATGACGACGCGATGTAATTCCTTCGTTCCCGTACGCGGGTCAACGACCTCGCGGCCGTAAACCAGGCTCCCGTCGCGATCGACATGGGCGTCGCGAACTCGGCCCAGCGATTCGTCAACGACGTCAACAGTCATTTCTTGCAACGCGCCTCCCGGCGAGCCGACCCCCAGAATCGACCTGCCGTCACCGTCGGTCAGTTTGCCTGCGCGAATGATAAACGCGCCGTCACGTGTGTAGGTCCTTCTCCCCTCGCTATCATCGGTAATAAAATAGGTCCCCTCGGGTGCGGCGACGGCGAGAGGATCCAGTGTAAAGTCCGAAGCCGGCGCAGGTGTTGTAACGTCATCGTGCTGCGGAACCGCTCCGGGGGTGAATGCCCGACGAACGTCCGCAGCTCGCTCGGCGATTCGATCGAGCGCAGCACTCAGAGTCGAACTCAAGAACATTTTCAGCCTCCTAGTGGCCTGTTACGGATTCGATGCCGATGCCACGGACCGCTAAGGCACAGCGAGCCTCTGTCAAAGCACGGCCGACGACGGCTCGCAAATCCGGCCGACAGAGCGCGAGCAGCGTTGTGCGTTCTCCCCTTGTTTGGAGAATAATGTGAACGCGCGCCTTTCCGCGACCTATCGTGAATGTCGCTCGCTTGAGATGAGCGTTTGGAACGGAAAAAGCGTGTTCTATCCGTTGTGCAA
>JAMXLG010000015.1 GCA_024281135.1 Vulcanimicrobiia bacterium
ATGATAACATCGTAGCCGCCCTTGCCGTTACCTGTATCTTCGGATTGCCGATCCTAGGCTGGATCGTTTCGCGCGTGCTCGCGCATCAGGAGCGCATGGAGATGCTGCGCCGCGGCTTCGTCCCGCCGCCCAACGCGCGCGACATGCGCAAAGCGATGAAGTACGGCTGGACGCCTGGACCAACGCAGGAAGGCGTTCCGAATCAGCACGGCTACTATCAAACCGACTACTACGCGCAGCAGCACCTGCGCAGAGGGATGCAGGTCGCCTTCATCGGGTTGGCGTTGCTGATCGGACTGGGATTCATCGGTTACCGCGGCGACGGTTCGTTCGTCTACGGTCCCTGGCTCTTGGGTGGATTGATTCCGCTCTTTGTCGGCATCGCGCAGATCATCAGCGCGGTCATGTCCGGTGCCAGCTTTGGACCACCCTCGACTCGTCAACGCATGGGTCCGCCGCCTAATGCAGGCCCGACCCCGACGAGCGGGGGCGAGCAGAGCGGTTCGATGCCTCCACCATCGACCTACGGTGGCTGGCGGCCGGGACCGATTCCCGAGATTGAGAAGCCGGCCTCGCCGCCCGATTATCGCCCCTGAAACGACGGTAGCCTATATAGCAATGCCGCCGGTCGGTTGACCGGCGGCACTTTTAATCGAAAGAAGACGATAACTACTTACAGGAGACCAAGGCCATGGCCCAGCCCGCAGCCGTGCGAGTCCTGACCAGATATCCGTCAGCAGTCCGATCGTAAACCTGATAGCCCGCTCTTAGTGCGTCGGCTAGTGATTTGAAGACGATGAGACCTGCCATCTGCGGACCCTCCTTTCTTTCGTATTTACGCTATCTCTATACAGTATAACGCCTTTTGTCGCAAGAGCGTGTCGGGTTTTTGCGAGATTTTTATAAGAATTTGCAGAAAATGGCGCAAGATGGTATGGTGACGCTCGAGTTGGGCGCCCGTGTGCACGCGGCCACTGTGATCGAACGTCGCGAACTCGCGACTAGCGTAGTATTATTAACGCTCGACGCGCCGGAGCTGGCTCGTGCGACCCGTCCCGGCCAGTACGTAATGGCCATTCCGCCGACCGGTGAAGTAGCCGCGACGGCGCTCGCCGTCTACGAAGCGGAAGACAAGCACGCAAGCCTTCTCTTCTTTATAACCGGTAAGCGCACGCAAGAGCTCGCCGAGTTACGCTGCGGTGATCCTCTCGCAGTGGTCGGACCGCTTGGAAACGGCTTCAATTGCTCCGGGGACGCGCGCGACGTTGCGATCGTTGCGGGCGGAGTCGGCATCGCTTCGGTGCTTCTCTGCGCGCAAACGCTGGTAAACGCCGGCGCCCACGTTCGTCTTTTCTACGGCGCGCGAACGGCCGAGCTGCTCGTTGAGTCGCAACGTTTTGTCGACGCAGGCTGCGAGCTGATCGTGACGACCGATGACGGCACGCGTGGCGAGCGCGGATTCGTTACGCAAGCGCTCGAACGCGCGCGCAAGCCTGAAGCGATCTACGCCTGCGGGCCTTCGCCGATGTTGCGCGGCGTTGCGCGCGTCGCCGCGCAGTTCGGCGTCCGCGCACAGCTTTCGCTCGAGGAGACTTTCGGATGCGGTATCGGAGGCTGCTGGGGATGCGTCGTTCCACTCGTTCGCAGCAGCGCGCAAGCG
The DNA here is from genome assembly GCA_024281135.1 of Vulcanimicrobiia bacterium. Next base: position 1,661 of record JAMXLG010000015.1, read on the forward strand.
CCGAGCTTTCCGCCCTCTGAGGCGGGGGGCAGCGACGTGGTTTACGCTCGCATCTGCCGCGAAGGACCGGTCTTTTGGGCCGACGAGCTGCGATGGTGAGCCTGCGACCGAGTCTCGCGACGAAGTTAGGAAAGCTCGAGCTCCCTTATCCGACGCTCATGGGCAGCGGCTGCTACGGCACCGGCGAAGAGTTTGCTCCGTTCGCCGATCTTCGCAAGATCGGCGCGATCGTGTTGAAAAGCGTTACGCGGCTCCCCCGCCTTGGAAACGCGACGCCGCGCATCGTGCACACTCCGTCGGGCATGCTCAACGCCATCGGTTTGCAGAACCCGGGCATTGATTGGTTTCTTTCAAAAGAACTTCACAAGTACGCCGATCGGCCTTGTAAGCTCGTAGGCAGCGTGGCGGGATTCTCCGTCGACGACTACGCGCGCGTCTGCGAGCGGCTAGCTGCGCGAGACGAAATCGCAGCCGTCGAGCTCAACATTTCCTGTCCCAACGTCGCGAGCGAAGGCGAAACCTTCGGTTGCGATCCAAAGCTCACCGCGAGGGTGGTGCGAGCCGCGCGCTCGACGACCGACAAGACGGTGATCGTGAAGCTTTCACCCAACGTAACGGATATCTGCAGCGTCGCGCGGGAAGCGGAGGCCGCCGGAGCCGACGCGCTGGCCGTGATCAACACGCTACGCGGTATGTCCGTCGACGTGGAGAGCTGGCGTCCGCGCCTCGGCAACGTTAGCGGCGGCCTTTCGGGCCCGGCGATACGACCGATAGCCGTTCTCGCCGTCTACGAAGTCGCGCAGGCGGTGAAGATACCGATCGTCGGCCAGGGAGGCATCGAGACCCTGACCGACGCACTCGAGTTCTTCTTAGCGGGGGCGACCGCTATCTCTATCGGAACGGCGAACTTCACGGATCCGCGCGTTCCGGAACGGATCGTTGACGAACTGCAAGCATATCTTATAGGACGCGGCTTGCCCGGCGTGGAGGCACTCGTCGGAAAGGCGAACGTCGGCTTTTCGACACCGCATCAATACGAAGGAGACGAAGGTTGACCCAGCTTGTCGTAGCTCTCGACGTGTCGAGCGCCGAGCGTGCGGAAGAACTCGTCGACCAGCTTTACGAGCTCGACATAATCGTCAAGGTCGGTTTAGAGGCGCTCTTTGGATATCCCCAACGAATTCTCACCTACTGCGAAGCGCGCGACGTTCGTACGTTTGTCGATGCGAAGCTGCACGATATTCCGCACACGGTCGGAGCTGCGATGGCGCAGCTCGTGCGGCCGAACGTGAATCTGATCAACGTGCACGCGCTTGGCGGTCTTGAAATGATGCGCGCCGCGGTCGACGCCGCCAACGAACGGGCCGCCGAGCTTGGAGTTGCGCCGCCGGGTGTGCTCGCCGTCACACTACTCACGAGCATCGCGCCTGAGGACCTCAACGAGCTTGGATTCCAAGGCGGTCCGGGCGAGAACGCGATACGTCTCGCCGCCCTGGCGCGCGATGCGGGCTGCGCGGGTGTCGTTTGCAGCGCGCACGAGGTTCGCGACCTTAAACGCTTTTTTGGTGACGACTTCCTCACACTGACGCCGGGAATTCGCCCGACCGGGAGCGCGCACGCCGACCAGAAACGCGTAACGACTCCGGCGGAAGCAGTCGCGGCCGGCACGGATTATTTGGTGGTCGGTCGTCCAATCGTCGAAGCGCCCGATCCGGTCGCGGCGACTAAGGCGATTCTCGAAGAGATGTCGGTCGGCGCGTGAGCGCTACTACGCTGGATTTGCGCAACGCGCTCGAGCAACGCGGCGCACTGCTCGAAGGGCACTTCCGTCTGAGCTCGGGACGTCACAGCGATCGATTCGTGCAAAAGTTTCGTATTCTC
>JAMXLG010000016.1 GCA_024281135.1 Vulcanimicrobiia bacterium
TAACACACCAAGCAGCGCCGACGAAAACCCAATCGCATGCGGCCGCGCCGAAGCATGAAACGCATGCTGCAGCAAAACCGGTCGCCCAGCCCCAGCATGAGAAACCTGCCACGAAACCCGCACCTGCGGAAAAGCCGGTTACGCATCACGAACCGACGTCGGTAACCCACAAGGCGCCCGAAGCGAAGCCGCCCGTCGTGCACGAAGCACCTGCTGCTAAGCCACCCGTTGAGCGCGAAGCACCGGCGGCAAAGCCCGCAGCTGCACAACCCGTACCGCAAGAAAAACCGCCTGTGCACGAGCAGCACGCGGCACCGGCGAAAAGCGAAACGAAAACTCCCGAAGCCAAGCCGGCCGCGAAACCGACTCCGCGCCCGTAGCTTTTAGTCGCAGCTAAATCTAACGGAGAACGACTACTGGAATCAGACTCGCCCTCATCACCGCTTCGGTCACGCTGCCTTTAACGAACCGCATGAACCCGTCGCGCGCGTGACTAGCCATCACGATTGCGTCCGTCTTGTCAGCTCCGGATTGCGCTAAGATTGCGTCCGAAATACTTTCGCGGCCCTCCAGCACGACGCCGTCGGACCGGACTCCGCTCGCGAGCGCAAGTTGCTTGGCATTCTCCAAAAGATCGACCGCACTTTGCCTGTCGGACCCCTTCATTACCGTCAAAAAGAGCAGCGTAGAATCAAAGTTGCGCGCGAGTTCGATCGCATAGCGCGTCGCGGCCTCACCGAGTTCGTCAGCACAGATCGGAACCAAAAAACGGCCGTAGACCTTTCCTATCGGTGGGCGGCGTATCACGCATAGCGGGGTTTTCGACTTGCGCATCACGCTTTCAGCAACGCTGCTCATTATGGCTCGAGCCATGCCGGTTCGTCCATGCGTGCCCATGACGATCATGCCGACGTTCTCCGCGTCCGCAAGATCGATGATGCCTTGAGGCGCGTTGCGGTACATCGTCTTTGACGAAGACTCTACGCCCGCAGCTTTTGCCCGATCGATTGCTGATTTTAGAATGCGGTTTGCTTTTGCCTCAGCGAGCTCGCAAATTGAATCGAGGCCGAAGTTTTGGGGCATCAACGCCGGGTCGAGTACGACGCAAAATATGATCGGGCACTGGTCTCGTTGCGCGATGAGGATCCCAATATCGATCGCGTACTGCGACGGCTCGGAATCATCGACAGCGACGAGTAACTTATTACAAAACACCTCAGCTACTCCGGCGGCCGAGGCGTCGGTGGTACGACCAACAATACGAGCGGGATCACGAACAACAGCACAACAGCCATCAGAATCATTGTATCGCGATACGCGAGGTCCTGCGCCTGTTGTATGACGAGCGCGGATAACTTCGCGAGCGTGGAGACATGGGAGCCTGCGAACGGGTATACCGCCGAACGCGATAGGTTCAGCGCCGGTGCAAGCTCGGCGGCATTGAAGGCCGCACGATGATCGACGAACCAGCTCGCAAACCCAGTCCCCGCCATGAGTCCGATCGGCGCGGTGAGTTTATATATCGCAATCCCCGCCGGCAAGTCGGGAAGTGGAAGCGCACCGATGACAAGGGAGGGTACCGGCTGACTCAACATTCCGAAGAACAGCCCAAACACCAGACTGACGCCGATAAACGTTGCGGCTTCCGCGGTCGGCGTCATCGAATGCGCAAAACCATAAAGGGCCGCTGCGCTCGCAAGCGCAGCGCTGATAAGAACGATGCGCACGTCAACGAGCCGCTGAGAGACGAGAATAAACGCGAGGACGATTCCGGCTACGTACGTCAGCACGCGCAACGCGATCACTTCGCCCGCGAGCGTGATCGTATCGCCGATGGAGTTCTGCAGATAGAACGATAGGATCGTCACGGAATAGCCGACCGCTCCAAGAAAGATGTTGATTCCACTTCCAACGGCCAAATTTCGGTAGGTGACGAAAAGGCGAAACTTCGCATGTGGCCGCGGCGAAAGGTACAATTCCCACAACAAGAATCCGGCGACCGCGCATCCCAAAATGACAAATGCAGCGAGGACGCTTCCGTCGTCGAGCCAGTTTCGGCGTTCTCCCTCGTTGGTTAGATACTGCGCAGCCCCGAAAGCGAGAAGCGATAGTGTATAACCGACAACATCGAACCTCAACTGCGGTTGAGGACGATCGTGATGCGGTGCATATCGCCAAACGAGCGCGGCTGACGCCAACGCTGCCAACACGCCGGGAATAAATAACGCTTCTTCGCCATAGGTCTCGCACAAATAGCCACCTACGAGCGTCCCGATCGCACCGGCAGTCAACACGATCAAGGCAAAACTCGGTATCGCAAGCCGCAAACCGCCGAGCGGAAGCGACGTGAAGAGCAGAATGACCACCGGAACGAAAACGCATCCAAGAAACAAACCTTGGAAAAAGCGCAGTGCAACGGTCATCTCGTAAGAACTCGTGACGACCAGCAACGCGGAAAATACGGCGTAGCCGAGCAAACCGGCGAGGAGTAACGGCTTGCGACCGAAGCGCGCGTAAAGCCACGGGCTGAGAAGAATCGTCGCGTAATACGGTGTGTTAAACGCAGTTACGAACCACGATGACTCATCCGGCGTTGCCGCCGAACGTCCGGCGATATACGATAGTCCGGCTGTAATCGAGGCGCTCGACGTACCGTCGACCAGCATGCTCAACGCAACCGCAACAATGAGCGCGACGACAGAGGCGCCTCTTTCAGGATGCGGAGCAACCTCAGCGACGGCAAATTCCTGAACGAGCCGTGGCGGACGAGCAACCGTTAGCCCCATTTCATATAATCCGATCACTCACGTCGAGCGTTTAAATAACACCATGCACCCCGTTTTCAAGCAGCTCGATTTCTCGCTGCTCTTCGGCTTTATCGTCGCGGTTTTTCTCGTCGCTGCGACGATCGAGTTTGCTACCAGTTGGTCTGACGGACAACGGGGCTTGCTTTTATATGAAAAAACGTGCCCCCTTAATACGACATTCTACGACGAAGCAAATGCGGTAGGGTACAAGTTCCAAAATGAGGGACCCAACGGCCAAGGAACACGGCAAGGACGAAGACCCTGAAGCACAGTCAGACGAGCGTCCGGCAACATCGAACGAAGACGATGTTAAAACCGGAATGCACCGTCCGGGAACAGATCCCGCAAAGCAAATCCCGGCAAAAGAAGGCGGCCAAACGTAGGACTCCGGCTTCCTAGCCTACGGTGCGGCAATCCGTTACCATGTGCTCATGACAAAAATCGCCGTGATTTACTACAGCGCCTACGGTCATACGTACGAGCTTGCGAAGGCTGTTCAGGAAGGCGCGAAGTCTGTTGGTGCGGAGACGCGACTACGGAAAGTTCGAGAGCTTGCACCGGACGAAGTGATCGCCACGCAAAAGGGATGGGCGCAGCATCGCGTTGCCACGCAGCATGTCACCGAAGCAACGCTCGAAGACTTGGACTGGGCGGATGGTTTCGCTTTTGGCACGCCGACGCGTTTCGGCAACCCGTCAGCGCAATTAAAACAATTCATCGACACGACGGGACCGCTGTGGCTCAAGGGCGCGCTCGCCGATAAAGCCGTGACGTCGTTCACCGGCGCGATGAACGCGCACGGTGGTCAAGAGAGTACGATTCTTGCGCTCAACAACGTCTTCTACCATTGGGGCGCAATTATCGTTCCGGTTGGTTATACCGATCCCGTTATCTATGAATCGGGCGGCAATCCGTACGGAACGAGCAATACCGCAGGCGACGCCCCCGTTCCCGAGGTTGTCTTAAAGACGGCATTCTATCAAGGTGCGCGACTCGCGCGCTTCGCAAGCCTCATCGCGCAAGGTCGCGCAGCCGCCGCCCACACTTAGGCGACGGGAGGATGGCAAGCATGTCCATCAACCTTGACGTTTACGTCAGCCAGTATAAGCCGATCGTAACTCCACTCGCGCTTTGGGATCAAAACAAACAAGCGACGTGGCCGGCGACTTCGGCTTCGCTTCTCACCGGCGCAAAAGAAGCCGTGTTGATTGACGCGCTGCTAACGACAGCGGAAGCAGCGCAACTGGTTGAGTGGATTCGCGCCAAGAACAAGTCGCTCACGACGGTGTACGTCACGCACGGTCACGGCGATCACTTTCTTGGCCTCAGCACCATCATCGCTGCATTTCCCGATGCGAAGGCCGTCACATTGCCTGAAGTCGTGCCTTTTACAGACCAACAGGTGAGCGAAGCAGCGCTCGCGCAATGGGGCACATTGTTTCCAAACCAACTGAGCGTGCATATCCCATCGCGCCGGAAGCGATGCAAAGCGAGGTCATTGACCTTGAAGGGCATGAACTTCGTCCGATTGTCGTAGGGCAAAGTGATACGGCACCTTCGACCGTCGTTCACGTTCCCGATCTAGATGCCGTTGTAGGCGGTGACGTCGCCTACAACGGCATTCACTGCTACATGGCATTTACGGATCACGAAAAGCGCGAGCGTTGGCTGGCAGCGCTGGACACAATTGCTTCGCTCGAGCCGAAACTCGTCGTGGCGGGGCATAAGGATCCGCAAGCGCGAGACGACGATCCTCAGTCGATCCTTGATGCTACGCGGACGTACATTCGCGACTTCGACAAAGCCGTAAGCGATAGTGCAACACGGCAAGAGCTCATCGAGAAAATGATGAAGCTTCACGGTGAGCGCGGTAATCCGTACAGCCTTTGGGCGTCGGCGGACGGCGTCAAAGATCAGCTAGGTCAACGCTCTGCGACAACCGGCGTGAGGACTTAACCTCCGCCGGAGTCATCTCCACACGAGTAGTCCAGCGTCATGCTGCACGTTTTGAATGTAACGTGCGTCGTTTTTCCTTGAACGCGTACCTTTACCGACTGCGGTGGCACGTCGCGAGACGAGAGCTGCACGTTGTACGTCCCGTCGGCGAGCGCTTTAAACGTAAAGTGACCCGACTCATCCGTACGCGTTCGCAACGTGTGAGATCCGGCGGTTGTCGTCACCGTAACGCCTGCGAGCGGCTGGCCCGTGGTTTTGTCAGTGATCGTGCCGATCAACACGGCGAGTGCGAGTGACAAACAGATATTCTTCATTACGGAATCGACGATCCGAGCGCAATTGCAAACGGTCCTGCTGTGTTAACTCCGTTGACCGTCCCTTGGTAGTTAAAGACCGGTGTCGCCTCTGCGGTGCCCGGTCCTGGGAGCGTCGCTCCGGTGCGGAGCGCAGGTCGCTTATTATGACCTTAACTTTACATGAGCCAAAAATTGCCAAGATGCTTCGCGGCTTTCGGTTCGTCACAGGCAGCTGAAGCTGGAAAGCAAGCCATTACTTAATCCTTGACGCGGCGGTCGTGTTACGTCTACCACTCCGGATAGGTAGAGAATTTTATAATGCGTCTTGCAGTACTCTCATGGGATAAACTTGCGCAGCTCGTTATTCCCGTCGGAATCATCGTGATCTCGATCGGTGTCGGAGTTGCGCTCGAATTTGTCGTGCGACGCCGGCTTTTCGAACATCCGCGCGTTCGAGAACATGTGTGGCTGAAAATCGCGCTCGAATCCGTTGGCGCGAGCATCGCCTTCTGGGCTGCAGGCCTGGGCGTTTATATCGCAATCACGACGTCCGAAGCTTCAGCGTCGGTCGTCCGCTTGTTGGATCAATTGCTACTGATCCTCGTGTTTGCTTCAGTGACGATCGTTGCCACGCGGTTTGTCGGCGGCGCGGTGTTACAGTTCAGTCGCG
>JAMXLG010000017.1 GCA_024281135.1 Vulcanimicrobiia bacterium
GATCCGCTGCTCGTCTCCGTTCGAAGCGGGGCACGCGTCTCGATGCCCGGCATGATGGATACGATCCTCAACCTTGGACTGAACGACGAAACGGTCGAGGGACTCGTAGCGCGTACCAACAACGAGCGCTTTGCGTGGGATGCGTATCGGCGCTTCATCATGATGTTCTCGACCGTTGTGCTCGGGATCGCAAAAGAAGCGTTCGAAGACCTCATCGAGGAGCGAAAACATCAACTCGGCGTTGCGAACGATCCGGACATTGACGCGGCGTCCTGGAAAGAACTCGTCGCACAGTTCAAAGACGTCGTTCGCGAATGTGCGAAGCGCGAATTCCCGCAAGATGTTGAAGAACAACTGCATTTGGCAATCGAGGCCGTCTTCGACTCGTGGAATTCAAAGCGCGCAATCGATTATCGCCGCTTCAACAAGATCCCTGATGACTGGGGCACGGCGGTCAGTGTCGTGCAGATGGTCTTCGGCAACATGGGCGACGACTCAGGCACCGGCGTAGCATTTACGCGCGACCCGAATACGGGCGAAAACGTGCTTTTCGGCGAGTACCTCACCAACGCGCAAGGTGAAGACGTGGTGGCCGGTATTCGTACGCCGCAGAAAATTGCCGACTTAGCGCGCACGCAACCGGATATCTACCGCCAGTTCCAAGAGATCGCGCGGCGTCTCGAAGAGCACTACAAAGAGATGCAGGATCTCGAGTTTACCGTCGAGCGCGGCAAGCTCTACATGCTGCAGAACCGCACTGGCAAACGCTCCGCCGAAGCCGCGGTCAAGATCGCGCTCGATATGGTCAACGAGGGGTTGATCGATAAAAAGACGGCGGTCGCGCGCGTCGACGCGAAAGCGCTCGACCAGTTGTTCCACGCACGCATCGATCCGAAGCAACAGTTCGACGCTGCCTGCAAGGGTCTCAATGCCTCACCGGGCGCCGCAACGGGGCAGATTGTCTTCACAGCGGATGATGCCGTCGCTTGGAAAGAACGCGGACTCGACACGATTCTCGTGCGCGTCGAAACGACGCCCGACGACGTGCACGGCATGATCGCGGCACAAGGCGTGCTTACGGCTAAAGGCGGCGCGACCTCGCATGCCGCGGTCGTCGCGCGGGGTATGGGGAAACCGTGCGTCGCCGGATGCGAAGCACTTCAAATCGACCGCCGCAACAAGATCGCGATGATCGGCGATGTCAGCTTGAAAGAGGGGGATTGGCTCACGATCGATGGCACGACTGGACGCGTGATCATCGGAAAGCTCGAGCTGATCGATGCGCCGACGACACTGCCCGATTGGCTCTCGACGTTCCTTTCATGGGCCGACGAAACGCGGCGCATGGAGGTGTGGGCGAACGCCGATACACCGGAAGACGCGCGTAAGGCCCGACAACTTGGCGCGCAGGGTATCGGTCTCTGCCGGACCGAGCACATGTTCATGCAGCAAGATCGGCTCCCGATCGTGCAGCAGATGATTCTTGCGAATACGCCCGACGCGCGCGCGGAAGCACTCGAGAAACTGTTGCCTTTCCAGCGCGAGGACTTCGTCGGAATCCTCGAAGCGATGGCCGGTTATCCGGTGACGATCCGGTTATTGGATCCACCGCTCCACGAATTTCTACCGTCACTCGAGCAGTTGTTGGTGCAGACGACGGAGCTCCGCGTGCGTGAAGGTACCGATTCTCCGGAATTCAAAGCAAAAGATGCGATGCTCAAGCGCGTGCAGCAGTTGCACGAGCAGAACCCGATGCTCGGCTTACGGGTGTGCCGCCTCGGTATCGTCTACCCGGAGATTTACGCGATGCAGGTGCGCGCGATCTTCGAAGCAGCGTGCGAGCTGAAGAAGCGCGGCGTCGATGCACGGCCGGAAGTGATGATTCCCGGGGTCGGGACCAAGGAAGAGATGCGCGCAACGTACGGAGCCGCGAAGGCTGTGGCCGATGATGTACTCAGCGCGAACGACGTTACGCTGAACTATCACATCGGAACGATGGTCGAACTTCCGCGCGCGTGCATCGTTGCCGATGAGCTGGCGGAAATCGCCGAATTCTTCTCGTTCGGCACGAACGACCTTACGCAAACGACTTACGGCTACAGCCGCGACGACGCGGAAGCAACGTTCATTCCTGCCTATCTCGATAAAAAGATCCTTAAGGACGATCCATTCCAGGTGCTCGATCGTCGTGGTGTTGGTTCGTTAATGCGCGAAGCCGTGCAGCTTGGACGGGGAACGCGCGACGGTCTGAAGATAGGCATCTGCGGCGAACACGGCGGTGAGCCGAGCAGCGTCGCATTCTGCGATCAGCTCGAACTCGACTACGTCTCGTGTTCACCGTATCGCGTTCCCATCGCACGGCTCGCCGCTGCACAAGCGACACTTGGCGCGCTAACGTAGCGTTTCCGTAAGAAGCTGTCGATTGAGAGCGGTCCTGCGCCAAGCATAACGAGCACTACGAGGGCGGCGACGTAAAGAAGGTCCAGCTCATAGCCTGGTGGTCCAAACTGCGCGCCGGACGCTGTGGCCGCCAAAAGCTTGATCGAGCTAAAACCATACCGTAAATGGACCGTCGCCGCCGCAACCAGCACAACGGCAGCCATCGGCGCGGCGGCGATCGTTACGAACGCGCCGAGAAGAACGGCGAGCCCGCCGAAGATCTCGACACCGATCGTAAGACGTGCCATCACGTCTGCTGCAGGGACGCCGATGGAATTTAGGATGCCGGCGAAGTGATTCGGACCGGCGGCGAGCTTTGAGAAGCCATGCTGCATGAACCCGTACCCGATAATGAGACGGAGCGGAAGCGGCGCCCAAGCGGCAACGGATGGCGGCATTCGGAAAAGGATGAGGTTCAGCATTTGTGAGTTGTACGCCGGCCCCCGATGCATCGGATGATACTTAAAGCGGCGTGAGAATCGTCCGGTTCCGGCAAGTGCGAGGAACCGGGCGTTCAATGCTGTGCGTTGCTCGATTGCACACTAGTGTCACATGGAGGCAACGCATTTATGAATCTATCCATTCGTTTCAGTGTCAGCGCGCTCGCCCTTCTTGCCGGACTCGCGATGGGCGCTCCCGCGCAAGCGCGCACGGACTGCGCCAGCAACGCGAATCTAGCGCATGTCCACCGCCGTCTCGACGGCGCGATCGACCAATTGCAACACGACCAACGCGACTATGGCGGCCACCGCGTCGACGCCATCAACGATCTTCAAAACGCTCGCGCGCAACTCGTCGAAGCCGAACGATGGGCGGTTAACTACGATCGTGAAAATCCGGCCTGCGCACGCGCTTACGGCCCGACGGGTGGCAGCGACGTAAATTGGGGACTCCGCGGTCAAGGCGGCAGCAATCGCGACGTTTGGGCCGTGCGCAGTTGGGTCGAGAACATGATCGATCAACTCCAACGCGACCAACGCGACTACGACGGCCACCGCGTCGCCGCGATCAACGCGATGCAAGCGGCGCGCACCCAACTCGAGGACGCCGAACAATACGCAAAGTCAAGGGGATACTAACCACGTGTCATCCTGAGCGTAGGTGCGAAGCACCGAAGTCGAAGGATCGCATCGAACAAAGCCCGGCGAGATCTCGTCGGGCTTTTGAGCTCAGGCGATCCTTCGACTGCGCTGCGCTTCGCTCAGGATGACATGTCGAGTGACGAGATGATTTCGCCGCACAGACGGCGTGCTTCGCGAACGTCGGCGCTGTCGCGTCGTACGAAGAGCTTGCGCCAATAGGCTTTGCCGCTGAGTTTTGCGATCAAGTCCGAGGCTTCACGTGCGTCGACCAGCCCCGAGGCGGTCTCTACCCAGACCGTTTGGCGGCGTTCGTCGGCTCCAAGCGGCAGGCGGTGTAGCACCTGTGACTGTTCGTCGGCCCACACCGTAGCGTCGCCAAAACGCTCGCGCAGTGCAGTTGCACATTTTTCGTAGGCCCGAAGATCCGATTCGGCGTTGAATTCGGCTGCGAGTGCGTAGATCCGAATCCGTTCGCGCAATGCACGCGCGGACTCACTTGGACGATCGCGCAACTCGTTGAGCACGCGAAAGTCGTCCCAGCGTAAAAACTCGTCGATGGGATCGAGTGCGTGCGGGTCGGGCCACAACTCTCGCAGCACGTCTTGGAGAATCCGCTCGAACATGCGCGTCGTGTGATGGAAGTAGATCGACGCGAACATCATATACCGCGCGACGACGAACGACTCGAGTGCGACGACGCCACGATGATCGATGCCGACGACTAATTGTCCAGCGCGCTCGAACAGACGCAACGACGAGACGAGTTGATCGGCGTCGAACCGCCCGCTCGTGACGCCGGTGAAGTACGCATCGCGCTGGAGATAATCCATCCGGTCGGCATCGAGATTCGGACCGCTCACGAGTTCGCAGAGAGCCGGATACCGGCAGGCTCGATCGCCGGCGATCAGCGCGAGCACGTCAGCCGGATCGATCTCGAGCGCTTCGATTCCCGCGCGCATATCGGAAAGCTCGAGGAGCTCTCGCGTGCGCGACTCGTGCATGACGCCGAGCACTGCTTCGCACGCGTGGCTGAAGGGACCGTGCCCGATGTCGTGCAGCAGCAACGCGCAGCGAACGAGCCGGCGCTGATATGCGCGGTCCGCGTCATTTGTAAAGAATTGCGGCCCGTGGCGAGCAAGCTCATCGAACGCCCGCGTTCCCATCGCAAGCGCACCCAGGGCGTGTGTAAAGCGCGAGTGTTCGGCCGACGGAAATGCGAAATAGGCGAGGCCGAGTTGCCGCAGCCTGCGCAAGCGCTGCATCGCGGGCACATCGAGTAGCCGCGCCTCGGCCGCATCGAGTTCGATGAAGTGATGAACCGGATCGAATATTCGCTTCAACTCGTGCCCGGATTCGGCGCCGGGATTCCTGAGCCTGGCGCGAAACTTCACGGTAAGGCCATGCCTCGTTTCGATCAGGGCGTCATTCGCGAGGTTCACTCGCGGATCGATATCGCAACATTCATTGGACAGTACGTTCCGCTCAAGAAGCGCGGGCGCGACCTCGTTGGGCTCTGCCCGTTCCACGGCGAGAAGACGCCTTCGTTCCACGTTCATCCCGAAGAAGGCTATTTCAAATGCTTCGGCTGCGGTGCGGCCGGCGACGTGATCGCGTTCGTGCAGAAGCTGGAAAACTTGCAGTTCCCCGACGCCGTTCGCCTTCTAGCGTCAAAGGCCGGCATCGAATTAGAGGCCGAGGATCCGCGCGCTACCCGTGCACGTAACGAGCGCGAAGCAATCTATGAAGCGAACAAGATCGCCGTCGCCTATTTCGCGCGCATGCTGAAAAGCGCCGAGGGAACGCAGGCGCGCGAGTACTGCGAACGCCGTGGTTTCGGCGAAGCAACGATCGAAAAATTTGCAATCGGCTATGCACCCGAGAGTTGGAACGGCTTAACCGACGAACTGCGTTCGCACAACGTCGATTTGCAGATCGCGGAGAAAGCGGGTCTCGTAAAGCAAGGCCAACGTGGATATTACGATTTTTACCGCGATCGCTTAATGATTCCGACATATGCGACCACGGGAGAAGTCATCGCGTTCGGAGGGCGCGCCCTCGGCAACGACGAGCCGAAGTATCTGAACACGAGCACGACGCCCGTGTATACAAAGGGCGAGCATCTTTTCGCGCTCAACGCTGCGCGGCGTGCCGCACAAGCCGATCGCACGTTGATCGTCGTCGAGGGCTACCTCGACTGCATCGCGCTCCACCAGGCGGGATTCGAGAATGCCGTTGCGGCGCTCGGTACCTCGTTTACAGAAAAGCAGGCTGCCGAGCTTCGGAAGTATGCGGAGTATGTTTTTCTTTGTTTTGATGCTGACCAAGCGGGAAGCTCCGCCGCAACCAAAGCAGTCGATATTGCATCTAAAGTAATAGAGCACACCGGCTCAGCCGTCCGGGTGGTCATGTTGCCCGAGGGTGAAGATCCCGACAGCTACGTGCGAACCCATGGCGCGGCCGGCTTTCAGGCTCTGCTGAAAACAGCCAAGCCCTCGATTGAATTCAAACTCGACCCGCAGATCGACCGTCTCAACACCGGATTCGAATCCCCGTCGGCGATCGCTCGGAAGGCCGAAGCTTTGATTCGCGAGTTAACTCCTCGTGAAGAATGGGACCGCTGGCGCGTGTACGTGGCCGGACGGTTGAAGGTGAACGTCGACGACCTTCGGAATAGCCGGTTCCTCGCGAACAGCGCCAATTTCGCGCCTCGAGCTTCAGGGCCGAGCGCGGCAGTTGGCAGCCGTCACGCCGCCGTTCATCACCGCGCTGCGGGGAGTGGACGGTTGGAACCGCTCTCGTTCGAGCGCGAGGTCCTAAGCATCATTCTCGAAGATCCGCAACTTGCGTCCGAGTACGCCGATCGTATTCGGCCGGAGCGATTTCGGAACGAGATTTACCAACGTACGTACGAACGTATCGTGCAGCTGGGGAATGGGTTGCGTGATACGGCGGACGTTTTTGCCGCGTTTGCGGACGACGGTGATGCAGTGGAGTTACTCGCATCACTCGGTCAGTCGGATCGTAGCAAGGCGGTGCGATATGGCGGCGATCGAGAGGAACGTAGAGTGCATCTCGAGCGCATCGCAGAGCGATTGAAGAGGGACGAGGAACAAGACCGGTACGCGTACCTGTCCCGCACCCTCGACGAATTGTTCGAAACAGGCAAACCCGTGCCGCGCGAGCTCATGGACGAGTTCGAGGCGGTGAAACTGAAGTTAAAGAAGTAAACGCAAATTCACGAGTCTAATGTAGAGCAGTCCCGGTTCTCCGGGAATGACCAAATTTCGAGAAAGGGGGTGACGTCGAAGAGTATGGCACGTAAGAAGTCCGCCGGGGCAGTCGCGGAGGCACAACCGACGCTGACGCTGGATGAACTCAAGAAGAAACTGATCGCGCGCGGCAAGCAGCGCGGTTCGTTGACGTACGAAGAAATCAACTCGGCCTTCGATGCCCTCGACGACGTCAATCCCGACGAGATCGACGGCCTCTTCGAAGAGATCACTGCCTCCGGCATCGAGATCATCGACGAGCAAAAAGAAGAGAAGCCCGAAGAAGAGGAACAGGAAGAAGCGATCCCCGACGGGCTTTCGCTTGATGATCCCGTTCGCATGTATCTCAAAGAGATCGGGCGCGTTCCGCTGCTCTCGATGGAGCAAGAGAAATCGCTCGCGATGCGCATTGAAGCGGGCGAACTGGAACTGAGCAAGAACGGCACGGCCGACTCGTTTATCGTTGCCGACGGCGAAGAAGCCAAACGTCAATTGACGGAAGCGAATCTTCGTCTCGTCGTTTCGATTGCGAAGAAGTACGTCGGCCGCGGCATGCTCTTCCTCGACCTCATTCAGGAAGGCAATCTCGGGTTGATCCGCGCGGTCGAGAAGTTCGACTACCGCAAGGGGTACAAGTTCTCGACGTACGCGACGTGGTGGATCCGTCAGGCGATCACCCGCGCCCTCGCGGATCAAGCGCGAACGATTCGCATTCCGGTGCACATGGTCGAGACGATCAATCGCCTCATCAAGATCTCGCGTCAATTGCTGCAAGAACTCGGTCGCGAACCTACCGTGGAAGAGATCGCCGAAGCGATGGCGCTCACGCCTGAAAAGGTTCGCGAAGTCATGAAGATTTCGCAGGAGCCGATCTCTCTCGAAACGCCCATCGGCGAAGAGGAAGACTCGCATCTCGGCGACTTCATCGAGGACCAAGAAGCCGTTGCGCCCGCCGAGGCGGCATCCGTCATGCTGCTCAAAGAGAAGATGCAGGACGTGCTGCAAAACCTCACCGAGCGCGAACGCAAAGTGCTCGTGCTGCGCTTCGGGCTTGAAGATGGGCACCAGCGCACGCTCGAAGAGGTTGGTCAGGAGTTCGGCGTCACCCGCGAGCGCATTCGCCAAATCGAAGCGAAGGCGCTACGAAAACTGCGCCATCCGTCTCGCGGTAAAGCGCTTAAAGACTACTGGTCAAACGAATAAAAAATCGTTACGTCACACGGAAATGGGTCACGCGGAGCGAAGAGCTTCGCGTTTCTCTTTTGTGGCCAACCATTCGATCGCGGTCGGATTGACGGCATTCAGTTCGACGCTCACTAAGCGGAAATACGGCGGATCGATTGCCGCGACGCGCTTCGCGCGCTCGAGGTCATCGAAGATGCCTACGATGCGACCTGCGCCCTTGGTATCGATAACCGCATGAACCATACGCTTCTTTGTTTGCTTTTCGCTATGATCATTCCGCCGGGCGCCGGGTCCCCTTCGCCGGCCGCATCCCCGTCGCGAACGCCTGTCCCACCCGGGCCGCCGCCCACGATCGTCACCGTGAAGTCGTCTCCCTATTGCAATTCGCTAGCGCATCACTTCAATGGTGCCTTCGTGCCGATGATCGCCAACGACCGCACCCTGGATCAAGTCGACACGCAGCTCGTCGACATCAACGAACTCTTCGGCAAACCGGACTATCAGGCGCGCTTTGTCGATGTGCGTTCGAAGCTACTGAAGTACGTCGACGTGTTGCAGAAGACGCTTCCGACGATTCAGGATGAAATCGTCGAGTTGCGTAAAGGCGCCGCGCTCACGAGCGATCAAACCGCATCAAAGGCCATTACCGATGCGGCGGACAGCCTCCAGAAGGCCTACGCAAAACAACGCGCCATGACGATCGATCTCAACGGCGTCGCGCAAACGATGATGGAGTACGACATCGACAATCTCCCGCACTCACTCGGAGGCAACTCGTACTCCGAAATGACGCTCCCAGCGAACATGAAAGACATCAAAGCATCGCTTCGGTTCGACGGCCAGCGCGACGTGATTTCGCAAAACGAAGAGAAGGCCGTGGATACCGCGTACGACGCCGCGACCGCCAATTGCGCCAAGCAGTAACTGCGGTGTCATCCTGAGCCTGTCGAAGGATCGCCTCAAGATAAAAGCCCGACGAGATTTCGCCGGGCTTTTTATTCGTAACGACGCTTCGACTTCGCTCAGGATGACACGAGGTGGGCTACATGTCGTCTTTTTCGGCGGTTGCTGATGGTTTGACAAGCGGATTCATTTCGGCGAAGGCGCCGTTCGGGTTTTGCATCACCCAAACTTGCAGATCCCACAGCGCCGGGAAGACGAACACTTTCTTCACTTGCGCGGCATTCT
>JAMXLG010000018.1 GCA_024281135.1 Vulcanimicrobiia bacterium
CGCTCGCAGATAGATGAAGCGAATTACCGCTACTACGTTCTCGACGATCCCGCGATAACCGACGCCGAGTTCGACAAGCTGCTCCGCGAGCTGATCGACCTCGAAACAAAACATCCGCAGTTGCGTATCCCCGACTCGCCGACGCAGCGCATCGGTGCACCGGCATCGGAACGGTTCGCTCCGTACCGGCATGCCCGTCCGATGATGAGTCTCGCGAATGCTGTTGACGAAGAAGAGTTGCGCGCGTTCGACGAACGCGTTCGCAAGCTCGCCGCTCCTTCGACAAGCCCAGGACAGGCTCAGATAAGGTACGTCTGCGAACTAAAGATCGACGGACTAGCGATTGCGCTCGACTATCGTGACGGTGCGCTTGAACGCGGGGGCACGCGCGGCGACGGAACCGTCGGTGAAGAAGTGACCTCGAATCTTCGCACCGTGAATACGATTCCGCTAAAGCTCCGCAATCCGGCTCCGCCGTTTATCGAAGTGCGCGGTGAAGTCTACTTGCGAAAGAGCGACTTCGAAAAACTCAATGCGAAGCGTGAGCGCGAAGGTCAGCCGGTCTTCGCGAATCCGCGAAACGCGGCGTCGGGCGGTGTGCGTCAATTGGATCCGAAGCTCACCGCGCAGCGGCGTCTGTCATTTTTCGCATACGCCATCGCGGATGACGGCAAAGGCGTGAAGACGCAGTCGCAAGCACTGGAATTACTCCGTCGTCTCGGATTCCGAGTCAACGACCACATCGAAACGGCAGCAACAATCGACGACGTGGTCGCATACTGTCGCCGCTGGGAAGAGCAACGCGACGAACTCGACTACGAGATCGACGGCGTCGTGGTCAAAGTCGACGATCTCGCCACGCAAGAACGGTTGGGTGCGGTCGCGCGCGACCCGCGTTGGGCGATCGCGTTCAAATTCAAACCGCGCGAAGCGCGCACGCGTTTGCGAGACATTGCGATTACCGTCGGACGCACGGGAACGCTGAATCCAAACGCCGTTCTCGACCCGGTGCAGATCGGCGGCGTCACCGTGCGCAACGCGACGCTTCACAATCAAGACTACATCGACAGTAACGACATTCGCATCGGCGATATGGTGCTCGTCACGCGCGCCGGCGATGTCATTCCGCGCGTCGTAGGACCGATTCTTACCGAACGCACCGGCAAAGAGAAGCGCTTCCGCATGCCCGACACGTGTCCGGTGTGCGGCTCCGCCGTCGATCATCCCGAAGGCGAAGCAATGTCTCGCTGCACGAATGCAACGTGCGCGGCGCAAGTCGTCGAACGCGTGCGTCACTTCGCTTCGCGTGGCGCGATGGATATCGAAGGTCTCGGCGACGTCATGGCTGAGCAACTCACCAGCCTCGAATTGGTGCGCGACATCTCCGACATCTATGCACTTGATGCGAAGAAGCTCGAACGTGTACCGAGGATGGGCGAAAAGAGCATCACGAAACTGCTCGCCGCCATCGAAGGATCGAAAGCGCGAGGGCTCACGCGCGTGCTCACGGGGCTCGGGATCCGGTTCGTCGGCGAACAGACGGCCGCGATTCTCGCGGCTGACTTCGGCAACATCGATGCCATTGAGGCGACGAGCCTCGAGGAGCTGCAAAACAGCGAAGGCATCGGTCCCGAGGTCGCGAGCAGCGTGCGCCTCTTCTTCGATCAGAAGGCGAACCGCGACATGATCGAGCGCTTTCGGCGGAGCGGCGTCGTCCTCGAGTCGACGTCTCCGCGAAGGACCAGTGAGGGCCCGCTGAGCGGCAAGACGTTCGTTCTCACCGGCACCTTGCCGTCGATGACCCGGGACGAGGCGACCGCCCTGATCGAGGCCGCCGGCGGCAAAGTGACGGGGTCGGTCAGCAAAAGGACGGACTACGTCGTTGCAGGCGACGCCGCGGGCGGCAAACTGACGAAAGCCGAGCAGCTCGGGATCGCCATCCTAGACGAAGGAGGACTCCGGTCGCTATTATAGGGTGAGGAGAGAGGGTAAGCCTGCCTGGTTGGATAACTTACCGTTTCTCGCTGCTTCGGGGGTGGAGTAGAAGTGGGACAAGGGTTATCTGATGTCGCGCGTTTGCACGCGCGCATTCGCGAAGAGGCCGCGGCACTGTTCCGCGCGCTCGATCGAGAAAACGTACTTGCGTGCGTTCCGTTCTCGCGCTTCCTCGAAGCCGTCGACGTACACGTGCGAACCGATCTAACGATCGGCTATCGTCTCTTTCTGCATCATCCCAGTGAGTCGGTGCGACGCATTGCCGAGCGTGTGCTGCAAGAACAAGAGGCGTTCCCGCAATCGTTCGAGGCGTTCTTGCAGCGCTGGGGCAGCGCAGACGAAGACCAACTTCGTACGCACGCCTTCCGTGATGAATTGGAAACGCTCGTGAGTCAGTTGCTCAAACGCATTCACGTGGAAGAGCGGCTGCTCTCGATGCTTTCAGATGTAGCGTAGAAGCGTCCCAGGAGAGGTCTTCTGCGGTAACGCCGCCGCCAAACTTTGCGCAACGTCGCTCGCAATCACGCCAACCTTGCGTTCGTGAGTTGCATAGCGTCCGGCAAGACCATGCCAATAGGCGCCGGCTCTTGCCGCGTCGACGGGCGAAAGCCCCTGTGATAACAGTGTCGAGATGATGCCTGTCAGTACGTCGCCCGTACCTGCGGTTGCGAGTGCACTCGTTCCGGTCGGGTTGATGTGCACGATCGATCCATCGTAGATCAGAGTGTCGCTTCCTTTTAACAGCGTTGTGACGCCGGTGCGATCGACGAACTCGCGAATGCGCTCCACGCGCTCGCCCGCGCGAATCGTCCCCTTTCCAGAGAGGCGCGCGAATTCACCGGCATGCGGCGTAACGACGCACTGCTTCCCTCGTAACATATCGAGATGTTTGCTGAAGTGGAAGAGCGCACTTGCGTCAAGCACAATCGGCAACGTGACGCGCTCGACGAGCGACCGGATCATCACGCCCGTCCAATCGTCGAGACCGAGACCGGGCCCAATGCCGATCGCCGTATTGCGCTTCGCGACCTCGGCAAGATCGGCAGCGGCTTCTTCCGCGGCAGTATCGGGAAGAGTGACGACGACCTGTTCGATGAGATGCGCGCGAAGAACGGGGGCGGCGTTGCACGTCGTTGCGACCGTTACATAGCCTGCGCCCGCGCGCGCAGCCCCCAGCGCGCACAACACCGCAGCACCCGGAAACTGTTCCGAGCCCGCGACGATCAGCGGAGCGCCCGAGCTTCGTTTGTCACTCTCGGGCGCACGATGGGGAAGCATCGCGAGAAACGCATCGTCATCGAGCGCAGCAAACGTCTTAGCATTCGCTGCGAGAATAGATTCGCCGATACCGATATCGCCGATCCACACCTCGCCGACGCTCTCCCGCGCCGGCTCGAGAAGCAGTCCCGGTTTAAGTGCGGCGAGCGTGATCGTGACACTTGCACGAACCGCATCGTCGCCGCGCGAACCGGTGTCGCCGTCGATGCCGCTTGGAAGATCGATCGCGAGCACGGGTAACCGGTCGCGATCGAGCGCGCGCGCTGCTGCGCGAAACGCCTCGCCGAGCGGCAACCGCGAACCGGTTCCAAAGAGTCCGTCGACTGCAAGGGTCGCGCCTGCGAGCGCCGCACGCGCACCTTCGTCATCTTGTGGCAGCGGGCGAATCTTCACGCCGGCCTCTTGCGCTCGCGTTTGCGCATCGGCGCGTGCAGCAGACGCGCCTGCGTTTTCTGCCGCATAGACGACGCGGTCGTAACGCGGATCGAGCACCGCGAACGCTGCAAACGCGTCACCGCCGTTATTCCCAGGACCTGCGAATGCAACGACCGTTCCGCCTGCGGGAGTAATGCGTTCGATTAATTCCGCGATGCGCGTTCCCGCCTCGTGCATAAGCGCCGTTTCGCTGCTTGCCGCCGCTGCCTGCGCATCGGCTGCTCGCATTTGCGCAGACGTGAGAACGTAGCTCATGATTCGAGAACCACCACTGCCGCTGCAGTTGTCGCGGAGTGTGTAATCGTGAGGTGAATCGCGTGCACGCTGCGCGCCGGCACGAGCCCTTCCGCATCACCGTAAAGGCGGATGATCGGTTTACCGCTGCGTTCGTGTGAGACGCCGACGAGGCGCCACGGAATCGCGTGACCGAACGCTTTACGTGTCGCTTCCTTCGCGGCGAAAAATCCTGCGAGACGCTCGGGCCAGTGGCGCTTGCGCATTGCGTACGCCATTTCTTCTTCCGTGTAGATCTTACGCGCGAACCACGCCAGGCGTCGTTCATCGAATCGATAACGCTCGACCTCCGCGAGGTCGATACCGATGCCTACGATCATTCTCCGCCCTTCGCAGCATTCGAGGAGTTTTCCGGCTCGATGCGTCGAAGCTCTGCGCTCGAGATGGAGTCTCGCATTCGCATCGTTCCGATCAACACCATCGATGGTGCTTTCCTGGATCGTCTCGGGCCGTGCCTGGAAGAACGCTTCCTGTGCACCGTTGAAATCGAACGAGCGTTGGCGGTTCCGCGAACCGCTCTCAATGCGACGCGACAGCAACTCTTTCTCTCGACGCTCTTCACGCGCGTTCGACGCGTGCATCCCGACGGCGGAGCAATCCTGCTCACGCTCACCGACTTCGATCTGTACAAAACGTCGCATCGGTTTATTTACGGCGATGCCGACGAAACGCAGGCCATCGCCGCGGTATCGCGGCACCGGTTGCGTTCCGAGTACTACGGCGAAGAGCCGGACGCAAACATCCTGTTTCAGCGTACGCTCAAGGAGTGCGTGCACGAACTCGGTCACGCATTCGGATTGAAGCACTGCTACAATGCTCGCTGCGCTATGTATTATTCGAATTCAATCTTCGAAACCGACAACAAGATGTCGCACTTCTGCGAGACGTGTGACCGTCGGATCGCTCGCGCCCGTAACGAACGCTGAACAAGCTATTAACATTAGGATAATGAGCAGATAAGCGAGCCTTTGCCCGGTCCCGGTACATTTGGCCTATTCTGAACTGAATTTTCATTTAGAGGTACAGTGTGGTGGGACTTCGTGCGCGGCTCATAGCCATGCTCGTTATTGTCATGGTCTTGGCCTTCGTTCTGTTGCTGGTTGGTGTCAATTTTGGGTTGCGCAGCGACGTCCAGGGCCTCGCTCAGCAAAGCGTCGATGCGGGATCGAGCGCGCTCTCGGGCGCGATCGATGCACGAACCGAACAGGTTCGCTCTGCAATCCTACAAGGCTCGGCGCAAACGTCGCTCGCCACTGCGTTGAAATCGGGCAACCACGCGGCACTCACCTCGGCGGCGTCCGATATTGCCGTGTCGTCGAATCTCTCGTTCGTCGTCGTAACCGACACGAAGGGCAACGTGCTTGCGGGAAGCCGCGCAGCCTCGGGAAGTCTCGCCAAAAATGCCGTCGTTACGAACGCGGTGAACGGCGCAGTGGCCGGCGGCACACAATTGCTCGACGGACCAACGCTCCACGCGCTGGGAGTCGCGGCACCGGCGCCCGCGCTCGCGATTGCGATGGCCTCGCCAGTCAACGTAGGCGGCTCCGCAGTCGGCGTACTCTACGGCGGCACGATCATTGATTCGACGACGAAGTTCGTCGATGACGTGAGCCGCTTCACGGGCGGCGCGACCGGTATCGCGCTCAACGGAAAGTTCGCCGCGACGTCGCTTTCAACGAAAGACGGCGCAAAAGAAATCGGGACGACGATTCAACATGGCGACCTTTCGGATCGCAAGCCGTTCTCCGCAGCCGAAGCGCTCGACGGCGTCGATTATTACGCGAAGACCGCACCGCTCGTTTCGTATGACGGCAATGTCATCGGCGCAATGTGGTTCGGCGTACCGTATGCGCAGTTTGCCGCGATCGTCAACAACACGGTGCGCCAAATCGTCGTTTGGGGCGTGATCGGCTTGATCATTGCGCTCGTTGCCGGCACGTTCGTCGCATCGCGCATCGGCCGCGCGATCAGCCGTCGCAGCGAAGAAGTCAATGAGTCCGCGAAGCAGCTTCGCGTCCTGGTTGTGGGCGGTGAAGTGTCGGGCGATCACGTCAGCCGCACTCGCGAGACGCTCGAAGAGATCGTGCAACTCGCGCAACAGGCTGCCGATGCGGCCCAGCTGCAATCGCTCGCAGGTCAGGCCGTCGACGACGTCGTCGTAATCGATACGTTGACGACCGAGCTCTCGACTCGCATGCGCGACGCTGCGGTCAGCGTCGAGCGTCTGAGTGCGGTTGCGGAGGAGCTGGAAGCGCTCGTCGCGGGAGCCCGCCCGAGCCGCAACTAACCGAAAGCGACCGACCTAAAGCCAGGCCTGGTTTTAGCCGTACAATCAAAGAAGAGTCGCGGCGCGCTGCCGCGGGTTATAGCGCGTCGGGTACGGTGCGTCGTCCTGAAGGGAGCCTCGTGATCTCCGCCTACTTCGCCGGTCTCCGGGCGCGGCTCGGGTTTGCAGCCCGCCTCGTGATTGCGGCGCTTGCCATCGCTGCCTGCGCAGCACTTGCGTGGCTTGTTCCGGGAGTCCCGAGTGAGGGCG
Source organism: Vulcanimicrobiia bacterium (assembly GCA_024281135.1). The sequence goes on from JAMXLG010000018.1 coordinate 6,539, forward strand.
TGCTCCTCGTTATTATCGCGCTTGCTGCGGCGGCGGCCGGCGCGCAGTACGGCGTAGCGACGGCCCTGATTGCCGGCCTCATCGAGTTTTTTGTAAAGGCGCCGCACGACGCACTCGGAATTGCAATCGTTGCGGTCGGTGGCGCGCTCCTGAGCGCGCTTTTTTATGACGACATTGTTCCGATCGAAGAGTTGGGCGAAATCGCTCCGGGGAAGCTCGCCTTCCGCAGTTCTTCGCGCTCTGCATTGCCCCGCGGCGAGAATGGCATCACGTCGATGAGTATCGCAGCACTCGCGTCGGGCATTCGTGAAGTCTCGCAGGGCGATTTCACCAAGAATATCGCCGTCAGCGACACTGCGCTTCAAGAGTTGGCGATTGCGCTCAACAAGCTGATTTTCGGCATGCGCAAGTTTCTCGGTCAATTGCATACCAACTCGATGCAGCTCGGCGGCGCCGGCACCGATTTGCGTACCACCGCAACGACCGCGCTTGCGGTCATCGAAGGTGCAGCGGTCGCGCAGGGCCAGCTCGATGATGGCATTCAGGAGCAAGGGCGCATCGTTGAAGAAGCGACGTCGAAAGTCGTCGCGCTCACCGAAGCGATCTCGACGATTGCCGCAAGCGCCGAACAGCAGACACGCAGCCTCGACGAAACGGCCCTTGCCGTCTCGAATATGGCGAGCTCGATCGAAGAAGTCTCCGCGCAGGTCGATTCACTCTCGACTATCTCGACAGAGACGTCACGTACTGCCGAACGTGGTGGTAGCGCAGTCGTTACAATCGTCGACGGGATGCACACGATCCGCAACACGATCAACGATCTCGCTGAAGACATCCGTCAGCTCGGCAACAACTCCGAGCAGATCGGCGACATCGTCAAAGTCATCGACCGCATCGCCGAACAGACGAATCTTCTCGCACTCAACGCGGCAATCGAAGCGGCGCGCGCCGGCGAACACGGTCGCGGCTTCGCCGTCGTCGCAAGCGAAATCCGCAAGCTCGCTGACGGCAGCGTGCAAGCTACCAAAGAAA
>JAMXLG010000019.1 GCA_024281135.1 Vulcanimicrobiia bacterium
GGCGTGCCAGTTTTCCAGTTCAACGATGGCACGCAAATAGCCGGCCCGAGACGGAGTCACGTCCCATTCTTTTTCTAATCGTTGTGCGAACGTATAATAAACCGCCGCATGGCGCCCCTCCGTCGACTCGAGTGCTCCGCGTTCGTTCAATTTCTCGCGCGCGTATTCGCGTGTAATCTCGAGAAGCCCGTATCGCGAATCGTCAACATCCATGTCGACGATCGCGAGGGATTTCTCGACGAGCGACGTCAGCACATCGAGCACCTCCAACTCGCTGTTCGAACCGCCCAAGCAGAACGCCGTTGCAGCGTCGAGCGTGCATCCGCCGTAAAAAACGGAGAGCTCGAGAAATGCGCGTTGCTCTTCGTCTGAAAGCAACTCGTAGCTCCAATCGATCAGCGCGCGCATCGTTTGCTGCCGGGGGACCGCAGCGCGATCCCCGCGGCGCAGTAACGCCAGTCGGCGATCGAGGTTCTTCGCCATCACACTTAGCGACATCGCCGGAACACGCGCCGCCGCGAGTTCGATGGCAAGCGGTATGCCATCCAGAGAACGGCATATCGCGCGAAGGTTCTCATCTTCGGAATTTACTTCGAGTCCGGGCGCCGCATCCCGCACGCGCTGCAAGAACATCTCAACGGTCGATGCTTCACGAAGTGGATCGACGCGAACGATGCGCTCGCCGGAAATGCGGAGCGCCTCGCGGCTCGTTGCAATTACGTGCGCGTTCGGGCATCGTTCGAGCAGCGTTTTCGCAAAGGATGCGCATGCTTCGAGGACGTGCTCGCAGTTGTCGAGGACGAGCAAGAGCTGCTTGTCCTTTAACTCCGCGGTCCACGCGTCGCCGTCTTTGGGTGCATCGACGTTCAATGTCGAGGCAATGCGATGCGAAATGACGTTCGAGTCAGAGACCGGCGCGAGCTCGACGAACCATACTCCGTCTGCGAAACGGTCAGCCAGTTCGTGCCCCACCTCAATTGCGAGACGTGTTTTTCCGACGCCGGCGACGCCGGTCAGCGTTACGAGGCGATGCTCCGAGACGCGTTCGCAGAGCAACGCTTTCGTACGCTGCCGGCCTACGAAGCTCGTCAGTGCGAAGGGGAGGTTTCCGATCGGCGGGGGCGCCGAAAACGCGGGTACCTGCGAACGTCTTCGGCTCTTATTCGTCGAGAGCGCGGCCCTTTCAAAACCGGCGCGGATTTCCCCATCCAGCGAAAGCGCGTCCGCGATCAATGTGACGGTCTCGCGGTGCGGGGCGCGCCGGGCGCCGCGTTCGAGAACGCTGATACCGCCTGAGCTCATGCGCGCCCGTTCCGCAAGTTCTTCCTGAGACAGGCCTGCAGCGAGTCGCAGTTCACGCAGCAGCTGCCCGAAGGAAAGCGTAGGCGGCTCGCGCGTCCGCGCGTTCATAGGAAAAGCTTAGAGGAGCGCGCCGTGACGGTCTAGATAGGAGGCGTTGTGAAAGCGGTTATTACCGCGGGAGGCCCGCTAGACGGTGTCTATGCAGAGCTGGCGGGCACGCGCGTGAAGGCGCTGGCGCCGGTTCGAGGTGCGACTATGCTCGATCGCACGATTGCCGCATTGCGCGCGGTTGGAGCTGCACGTATTGCAATCGTCGGAAACGCCGAGGTGCGACGCAGTATCGACGGGCGCGTCGAGAAGATCGTCGACGATCGCGGATCGGGCGCAAAGAACGTTCTTGCAGCGCTCGATGCTTGGCCTGACGACGGTGAACCGCTGCTCTATCTTACGTGCGACATGCCGTACATCACGAACGAGGCATTGATGCAGTTCCTCGAGCGCGTTCCGCACGACACGCTCGCAATGCCGCTAACGGAGATCGACGCCTTCCGAAGTCGCTTTCCTGATGCACCGCCGTTCGGCATTGCGCTCGCAGGCGAATGTGTCGTTAACGGTGGCGTGTTTCACATCCCTGCCGGGGCGACGGCGCGCATTCGTTCCTTTGCAACCGCGCTCTTCGACGCGCGAAAGGCGCCGTGGCGCATGGCAACGATCACGGGACCGGTGCTTCTCTTGAAGTTTGCATTGAAGCGCCTATCGATCCCGGACCTTGAGGCCCGCGCGCGAACCGTGCTCGATATGAATGTTGCGGCCGTCCGCCATTGCGCTCCGGAACTCGCCTACGACGCAGACACCGCCGATGAATATCGCTACGCAGTCGACCACGAGTAGGGCTCGCAGCGCCGTGAATCCGGCGCTGCTTACGGTGCTATGGTTCGGCATTCAACTTGCATGGGGTGCCGTACTCGGCATTTCGCTGCAGGCGCGATCGCTGCAGCTGGGCGTCGCGTCCGCACTTGCGATTTACGGCGGTGTTTCAACAGCCGGGGCACTCGCGGCGGCGATCGTTCAGCTCGCCGTTGGACCGTTTTCCGATCGGCTACGTCGTTGCGGCGGCAAACGCGTCGGATTTTACGCCATCGGCACTGCGGTTGCCGCAGTCGCGCTCCTGGCTTTCTATGCGGCACCGACGGTACTCACGTTTGCCGCGGCCTTTATCGTGCTGCAAGCTGCAATGAATTGCGCAATCGGACCGTATCAGGCGATCCTACCCGACGTCGTCCCGAAGTCGCGTATCGGCGTTGCATCCGGATGGATGGCTGGGATGCAAAGCGCCGGCAATGCCGCCGGCGCAATTCTTGCAACGATCCTCGGTAACACGATACCGCTTGCTGCCACGATCGCTGTTCTGCTGCTCGCATCCTCCGCGATAACGATCGCCCATTTGCGACGCATACCGTTGCAGCCGTTGCCACAGCATCAGCCGATGCGCGTGACACGCCCGCTCGTCGACCTGTTTATTTCGCGCGCGCTCGTCTACGTCGGGTTTTACACGCTTCTCGGATACTTTTTCTTCTACGTGAAAAACGCGCTTCCACCGCACGCACCGTTCGATGCAACGACCGCGAGCGGCATTTGCGTGCTGCTCTTCACGCTCGTAGGCGCGCTCGGAGCAACCATTGCCGCGAAGCCCGCCGATCGTATCGATGAACGCATCGTCGTCACCGTCGGTGGCGGAATACTTGCAGTGAGCGTCGGCGTGCTTGCGATCGTGCACGGACTCGTTCCGATTCCGGTTGCGATTGCAATCGCCGGTATCGGTTGGGGAATTTTTCTGTGCGCAGATTGGGCATTCGCGTGCCGCCTGTTGCCGCCGGGCGCACTGGCAACGACGATGGCAATTTGGAACGTCGCCGTCGTGGGTCCGCAAATAGTAGCACCCGCTCTAACAACTTTTGTGTTAGCACGTACAGGTATCTTAATGAGCGCTGCTGGACCGCGTGGGGCTTTCGCCCTAGCATGTGCCGAAATTCTCATAGGCTCAGTCTGGATCTGGCGTTTGCCTCGGCAAGCAACCGGGAAATAAGCCCTCTGGCCCTTGTTGCACGGGAACCTAGTAAGCAATCCGTGCGTTAAGGGGAGTGATAGCGGAATGCGCTATCATTCAAAGCCAAAAAACCTAAGGAGGGTTTTTAGTGAAACGACTGAGCACCGGAGTCCTGGCAGCGCTCGTTGCAGCGTGTTGTGGGCTCACTGCGGTGGCAGCGCCGACGGGTTCGCAATCACAGGGAAACAATGGACAAGCTGTGGTTGCACAAGCCGGCAACGCTCCTGCGGCGAACTTCGGAACTCCGCCGTCAGGTCAAATCCCGATTCTGTTCAACGACCGCCATGTGTACAGCAAGCCTGACGTTCTGAAGCAAGGACGCGTGCTGGCTGCACTCGTGCGTGGAGGCACCGTCCTTATCCCGTTGCGCTCGATGTTCGAGCAAATGGGTGCGTCGGTTTCATACAACGCCGGAACGAAGACCGTCACGGTCAGCAAACCCGGCTCCGAAGTCCGCGTAACGGTCGGACGTCCTGAAGTGATAATCAACGGTGAAGCGCGTCCGCTCGACGTGCCGCCGATGATTTATCAAGGCAGCGTTCTCGTTCCGGTTCGCGTTATTTCGGAAGGTATGGGCGCTTACGTGCAATGGGTTCCCGACAAACAAGTCGTTGTCGTGCGCTATCTGCCGCCGACGCCGCCGCCGACCGCGCCTCCGACCGAGGCTCCGACGACTGCGCCGACGATCGCACCGACGCCGACGCCGGCACCCGTTGCAACGCCGTATAAGGACATCTTCATCGCGGGCGATTACATCTTCTCACCGAAGGTGTACAACGAGTTTAGCCCCGGCAACACCGGTAAGAGCTCGTACGCAGTCCGCGGCGCGATCGAATTCGACGCGTTGAATCTCCCGTGGATGCTCGAAGGCACGTTCGAACAGTATCAATATCCGCACAATTGTACGTCGTTCAATCCGCCGACGTCGTCGCTCGACTGTAACGTCACGACGATCGGACAGACCGGACAAGTGCAAGTGCCTGCGTTTGAAGCCCGCGACAGCGACTTCGATGCACGCCTTGGTTTGAAGGTCGCGGATCCGCGCATCTACATCGGTGTCGGATACATCTGGCGCGGCAACAACTACGGCTATCCTCGCGAAACCGGTTTTGGTTTCGGTGCTGAAAAGCTTCCGGACCTCAACCAACCGTTCTCCGTGTACGGCAGCGTCTATTACTTCCCGAACATGAAGGGGAGCTTTACGGATCCCGGCACGGGCATCGGTTACGAGCTCGCCTATAACACGCTGAAGTACCAGATTGGCGGCACCGTTGATTTCGGCAAGAGCCCGATCTTCCTGGACCTCGGCTGGATGGGCAATAGCCTCAAGAACAAGACCAACGCTCCGATCGACACGACTGCCAATGGACCGTACGCCGGTCTCGGCATCAAGTTCTGACGAGTAGGGTATCTTGAAACCAAGGAGCTTGGCTGCGGCCGGGCTCTTTGTTTTTTGGGTATGCGCCTGGTGATGGTTTCACCAGTAGCGCAAGTGCAAGCCGTCTACCAGCAGTTCGCCGACGCTTTTCGAAGACTCGATGCAGACGCGGTGATGTCGTTGTTCATGCACGATGACTCCGTGTTTGTCTTTGACCTTCCGGGGCCGCCGCGCGAATACGTGGGGTGGGACGCATACCTGAAAGATTTGCAGCACTTTTTCGGCGCCCTCAATGCGCCGATGGAATTCACTGTGCACGACTTGCACGTCACGGTGAGCGGTGACGTCGCGTATACGCATGCCGTCGAAGAAGTACGCGCCGAAATAAAGACCGGAAAGCCGTACCATGTATTCGTTCGCGTGACAGACGTTTTGCGCCACGTCGATGGTAAGTGGCTCTTCGTCCAAGAGCATATCTCCGTGCCCATCGACATAAAGACCGGTAAGGGGGAATTCTTGTCGCCGCCGTAACGCTTTAGCATCATGAGCGAAGCGAGTGTTATCCGCTGGCTGCTCGACGGGGATCCCGCGATTCGCTGGCAAGTCATGCGAGATCTGCGCAATGACCCGGAAACGGCCGTCGCCGCAGAGCGCTCGCTCGTGGCCTCCGACGGCTGGGGTCGCGCACTTCTCGATCGTCAAGCGCCCGAAGGGTGGTGGGACGGCCCTAATGAGGAAGGCTGGATGATCTCAATGGATGCGCTCATCCTGTTGCGAGAAATGGGCCTCGATCCCACGAGTGACGCAGCTCGCAACGCGATCGAACGCGTAAAAACGAATTTGAAGTGGGAGCAGCTCGACAATCGTCCGTATTTCGACGGCGAGACCGAAGCGTGCATCAACGGTGCGATTTTGGCGTTCGGAAGTTATTTCGGTGAGCGATGCGATCGAATCGTCGATCGTTTGCTCAACGAACAGCTGCCGGATGGCGGCTGGAATTGCGATGCGCCGCCCAGCGCGCGATCGTCATTCAACTCCACGATCCGCGTGCTCGAGGGATTGCTCGAGCACGAACGTGCGTGGGGAAGCACCGCAGCCATCACCGATGCGCGCGTGAAAGCGCACGAGTATTTGTTGGAGCGGCGCATGTTGAGACGACTCAGCAACGGCGAGATCGTCAATCGAAAATGGACGCGCTTCACGTTCCCGACGATGTGGCATTACGACGTCTTGCGCGGTTTGGAGTATTTGCGATCTGCGGGAGTCAGACCCGACGACCGGGTCGCCGAAGCCGTCGAGATCGTGCGGGAGCGGCGCCATCAAAACGGCCGCTGGCCCATGAACCATCTCCATCCAGACCGGCTTGGCTTCCCGTTGGAATCGGAGACGGGCCGGGCGAGCCGGTGGAACACCCTGCGAGCCATGCGCGTCCTGCGCTGGGCCGAAGCAGGCTAGTTCACAGGCCGGGCTGCGGGAGAAGTTATTGTCAAAACCCCCGGGACCGGGAGTAGTCTAGTTTTTAGCTATGTCCGAACAACGTACCGATCTCGTTCTCGTCGGCGCCGGAATCATGAGCGCTACGCTTGCCGCCATGATGAAGGAAGTCGAGCCGGGGATGACCCTGGAGATTCTCGAGATGCTTCCCGAAGCGGCCGAAGAGAGCTCCAACGCCTGGAACAACGCCGGCACGGGTCACGCCGCGCTCTGCGAGCTGAACTACACGCCGCAAGGCCCTGACGGCAAAGTCACGATCGATCGAGCGCTCAAAGTAAACACGGAGTTCGATCTCTCGCGTCAGTTTTGGACGCACATGGTACGCAAAGGCGCGATGGGTGCGCCCGAGTCGTTCATCCACGACGTGCCGCACATCAGCTTCGTCTGGGGCGACGATAACGTCGCGTTCCTGCGTAAGCGCTACGAAGCGATGAGTGCGCATCATTGTTTTGCTGGCATGGAGTACACCGAAGATCCCGCGGTGCTCGAGCAGTGGATGCCACTGATCATGGAAGGCCGCGACTCGAATCAGCGCGTTGCCGGAACACGCATGCTCACTGGGACGGACATAGATTACGGCGCAGTTACCCGCTCGCTGCTCAACTATCTCTCGATGCAGCCAGGCGTTGCGATTTCGTATTCGAATCGCGTCACGAACTTGCAGCGCCGTTGGGATGGCTGGTTAGTTACCGTGAAAGACGAGAAAACCGGAAAGACGCGCGAGATTATCGCAAAGACGGTGTTTCTCGGTGCAGGCGGCGGTGCATTGCCGCTGCTGCAAAAATCCGGAATCGAAGAAGGCAAAGGCTTCGGCGGATTCCCGGTCAGCGGTATTTTCTTACGCTGTGACGATCAATCGGTCGTCGATCGTCATCTTGCAAAAGTATACGGAAAATCGTCGGTCGGTGCGCCGCCGATGTCGGTGCCGCACCTTGACACCCGCTACGTCGACGGAAAGCGTTCCCTGCTCTTCGGGCCGTACGCCGGATTCTCGACGAAATTCCTCAAGCACGGTTCGCTCGCCGATCTCTTTGGTTCGGTAAAGACCGACAATCTTGGACCATTGCTCGCCGTTGGACGCGACAACTTCGATCTGACGAAGTATCTGATCGGTCAAGTTCTCGAATCAAAGGATGCGAAGTACGAAGCGCTGCGCGATTACTTCCCGAATGCCAATCCCGACGATTGGCAGTTCATCGTTGCCGGACAACGCGTACAGGTCATCATGCCCGACAAAAAGTCGGTTGGGAAGCTTCAATTTGGAACGGAGGTCGTCTCGGCGGCGGATGGTTCGCTAGCGGCTGTTCTCGGCGCCTCGCCGGGTGCTTCAGTCGCGGTTGCGGTGATGCTCGACGTGATGGGTCGTCTGTATAAGAATCAATTCCCCGGCTGGGCGGACAAGCTGAAGAACATGATCCCGTCCTACGGGCGATCGATTGCGGATGACGCGGTGCTTTGCCAACAGGTTCGCAACGACACTGCCGAGGTGCTTCATCTTGTTAAACAGCCGGCGCCGGCGGTCCAAACCACGTAGTCAGCGCTTCACGAAGTCCAAGCTGAGTTCGGTCCGCTACCCACGCAACGTGTCCGTCGGGTCGAATCAGCACAGCGGTCGGAGCGGTCACCGTCCCAAGTGCCGGAAGCTCCCACGGCCCCGCGTACTCGGCTTCGATCAACTGAACACGATCTGCCCACTGACGAATGTCGAAGCCACCGCGCTCACCCAGGTTGAGTAACACCGGTCGGGCGCGGTGAAGCAACGTGAAAACTCGCGTCGGGCCGTCTGACGTGATCAGATCGAGATCGGGCATCCGGCGTCCGAGCAGCGGATGTCCTTCACCTAGATCGTAGTGAATGTCTAGGCCGGACATCATTGCGCCGAATCGGCGGCGCGGCTCGTCCATGTTTAGGAGCTCTGCAAGGCTGTCGCGCAAGGCTTTGATGCGATCGTCGATGCCGCGAAGTGCGGCCATTTGCGCCATTGTGTTTTGCAGCACGCGCGCAGCGACCGGGTGCCGCTCGCGATGATACGTGTCCAGGAGACTATCGGGCGATGCGCGGTTGATGACTTGCGCCAGCTTCCATCCGAGATTCATTGCATCTTGGACACCGGTATTGAGACCTTGCCCGCCGACCGGCGGGTGAATGTGCGCGGCATCACCGGCCAGGAACACCCGTCGCTCACGATACGACGCGGCCTGCCGGGCAACGTCCGTGAATCGTGAGATCGAGGTTGGGCTGTGGGCTCCGTAGTCCGTCCCGTATACCGCGATGAGCGCTCTGCGGAGATCGTCCAGGGTTGGTTTGCCTGTGCTTAAGCGCTGTTCGGTTACCATGACGCCGACCAGCTGCACATTCTCGAGCTTTCTGAACGAATGAACGCCGATCTCGTCGTGGCGCAGACCCCATGGTGGCTCCCCAGTGAGCTCGACCTGGGCGATCAGGGTGCTCGTCGTCGGGTCCCATCCAGCGAACTCGATGCCGGTCGTGCGGCGGACCAGACTGCGCCCGCCGTCACACCCGACGAGATACTGCGCCCGTAATGAGCATAGGTCCGACAGCTGGGCGTCGACACCGTTCTCGTCCTGTGTGAAACCAGTCACCTCGCGTGCTCGGTAGACCGGCACGCCGAGCTCCTCAACCCACCCGGCCAATATGCGCTCGATGTCTTTCTGCCACAGGGCGAGCCCATAGTTGTGCCGGGTCGGAGCGTCGCTGATGTCCAAGCGGATCCAGGCAAAGCCGTTAACCTGTACGGCCTGCCCCTCCGAGAGAAACCGGTCGGCGATGCCGCGCTGATCGAGCATCTCGATCGTTCGTGCGTGCAGACCGCCTGCTCGCGAGCCGTCGAGATCCTGGCTAGCGCGCCGCTCGACGATAGCAACGTCGACGCCCGCCAGAGCCAACTCGCCTGCCAAAGTCAGACCCGTTGGGCCCCCGCCTGCAATGACCACTGCGTGTTCCGTCATAGGTTGGCGATTATAGGCCCGGCCGGTGGGCTTGCCGCAAGCCCGCCCGCGCACCGTATAATAGAAGTGGAAGGAGCGCTTATCGCTGCTCCGCGACCCGTCTATCGGTGTTGACCCAACCCCCAACCCTGCGGTAAGATACCGCCTTGGCGCCGTCCTCTCTCTTCAACGGCGCACGCGGTTCCGCGTCCTGGTGGACGCCTTTGGCTATTCGCCGTAGCTGAAGTACAGAAATCGGGCCTCCCGCGCGAGCGAGACTGCACCGGTCCAGGCGACGACAGCTCCATCGTTTGGAGTTTAGGAAAAATAGTTCGGAGTGTTAGTTGGCTGCCAAGAAGCAAACCAAGACGCGCAAGAAGCGTGAAGTTAAGAACGTCCAATCGGGCGTAGCTCACGTGCACGCGTCCTTTAACAACACGATCGTCACGATCACCGATCCGCACGGAAACGTCGTTTCGTGGGCCTCAGCTGGTAATCTCGGTTTCAAAGGTTCGAAGAAGTCGACGCCGTTCGCTGCGCAGATGGCTGCAGAGTCTGCCGCGCGCAAAGCGATGGATCACGGCATGAAGAGCACGGAAGTGCTCGTCAAAGGCCCGGGCGCCGGACGCGAAGCCGCGATTCGTTCGCTGCAAGCCGCCGGCCTCGAGATCACCATGATCAAAGACGTAACACCCATTCCGCATAACGGATGCCGCCCGCCGAAGCGGCGCCGCGTGTAATTCTGAAGAGAGACTAGATGTCGCGATATATTGGACCCGTCTGCCGTCTGTGCCGTCGTGAAACGGCCGCGAGCAAGACAGGCGAAAAGATCAAACTGTTCCTCAAGGGCGATCGCTGCTTGAGCAAAAAGTGCGCGGTCGAACGCCGCGGTACCGCGCCCGGTCAGAAGACCGCCGGTAAAGCGCGCACGAAGATTTCCGAGTACGGCCGTCAGCTTCGCGAGAAGCAGAAGATGCGCCGCTACTACGGCGTGCACGAGACGCAATTCGAGAACTACTTCCGCGAAGCAGCGCGCGTTCCGGGACAAACCGGCCGCACGTTCTTGCAACTGCTGGAACGCCGACTCGATAACGTCATCTATCGCCTGAACCTTGCAACGAGCCGCGCGCAAGCGCGCCAACTCGTGACGCACCGTCACTTCCGTTTGAACGGTAAGATCGTCAACGTTCCGTCGATCATCGTGAAGCCGGGTGACGTCATTTCGATCGGCGAGCGCAGCCTGAAGGCGCCGGTTTTCGAGTCGAACCTCGAAGTGGCGCGTTCACGCCGTCCTCCGGAGTGGCTCGAATGGAACGATGCCGACAACACCGGCAAAGTTCTGCAACTGCCGTCGCGTGAACAAATCGACACGCCCGTTGACGAACAGTTGATCGTCGAATTCTACTCACGTTAGTAGATAAAAACCACCAGCCGCTGCTGGGAGTATGATCGCCGGGCTCGCGGGGCGAGCCCGACGGATAACTTGAGCAGCAACAAAGGACCACACATACACAGATGAATACGTTGGAAACGCCCACCGGCGCAGCGATTGAAGTTCGCGAGCGTCGTGAGAACTACGCGAAGTTCGTGATCGAACCGCTCGAGCGCGGTTTCGGTATCACGCTTGGCAATGCGTTGCGTCGCATTCTGCTGAGCTCGATTCCGGGCGCGGCCGTCACCTACATGAAGATCGACGGCGTGCTGCACGAATTCTCGACGATCCCCGGGATGGTCGAAGACACGATCGCGTTGATGCTCAACCTCAAAGGTTTGCCGGTGAAGCTCAACAGCGATGAACCGCGCGTGCTCAACCTCTCGGTCACCGGACCGAAGGAAGTCACCGCCGCGGATGTCGCGCCGGATGCCGACGTCGAAATTCTCGATCCGAACTACCACCTCGCCACGCTGTCGTCGAAAGACGCGAAGCTGACGATGGAGATCGGCGTGGAGAAGGGGCGCGGCTATGTGATGGCCGACCGCCAGCGCAACGTCGAGCACATGATTGGTCTCATTCCGCTCGATTCGATCTTCTCGCCGATTCGTAAGGTGAACTTCACGGTCGACGACACGCGCGTCGGCCAGAGCGTAGACTTCGACCGCCTCACGATCGAGATCGAGACGAACGGCTCGATCACACCGGACGACGCGCTTTCCACCGCCGCGCAGATCATTCAAGACCAGCTCAACCTCTTTGTGGACTTTACCAGCGA
>JAMXLG010000020.1 GCA_024281135.1 Vulcanimicrobiia bacterium
ATTCTTTGAGCGCATGACGGCGATTGCGCGCGCCATTCACACGATCGATCCTGCGGCCGTGGCCGTGACGGCGCTTTGCATCGCCGTGTTCATTGGATTGCCGCGGCTGTTTCCGCGCGTCCCGTCAGCGATCGTCGCGCTGGTTGTCGGAACGCTCGCTGTGACCTCATTCCATCTTCCGGTCGAAACGATCGGTTCGCGTTTCGGCGGCATCCCGGCCGGTTTGCCGCACATAACGCCTCCCACGTTGCGCGCCGACCTGATTGTGCCGTTGTTGCCGTCAGCGCTGACCGTCGCGATTCTTGGAGCCTTGGAGAGTCTGCTCTCTGCCGTCGTTGCCGATTCATTGATCGGCGATCGCCATCGTTCCAATGCAGAGCTTACCGCGCAAGGAGCCGCAAATATCGTTTCCCCTCTACTAGGCGGAATCCCGGTAACCGGCGCTATAGCGCGAACTGCCACAAATGTTCGGTCAGGCGCAAAATCACCGATCGCCGGTATCGTACATTCGCTGACACTTCTTGCGATCGTGCTTCTCTGCTCTTCGCTTGCAAAGGCGATTCCGCTCGCGACACTCGCGGCGATACTGATCGTGGTCGCGTACCGGATCGGTGAGTGGAAAGAAGTTGGAACGATCCTTCGTCTTGATAAGACGGACAAAGCCGTTTGGTTTGTTACATTCGCGTTGACGGTCTTCGCCGATTTAACCGTTGCAGTCGAAGTGGGAATGGGACTCGCCGCGCTTCTCTACATCTATCGCATTTCGCAGACCACGTCGGTTTCGCTTGTCACGCCTCAAGATATCGAAGACGGACGAGCGCACGTCCTTCAAGACAAGATCGTCCCTCCATACGTGACAATCGTGCGAATTCATGGGCCGTTCTTGTTCGGAACGACCGACAAACTTGTAGCAGAGACCGCCGATCTGTCGGGCCTCGGACCCATCGTCATCCTACGATTGCGCAACATGACGGCTCTGGATGCGACAGGGCTTCATGCGCTGGAAACGCTTAGCGATCGGTTGCGCCGATCAGGTCGCACGCTGCTTCTTTGCGGCGCTCGGCTGCAACCGGCGCGTCTCCTTCGGCGAGCCGACTTCGTCGCGTCCATCGGCGCGAATAACATCCTCCCGAACGTGCAGTCGGCGCTGCAGCGCGCACGAGAGATTCACGAATCGTTCGATGGCATGGGAGATGAGCTTGCACACGACATCGTTGCGATGTCAACCTGAGTGCCCCGCGCTACATGAGGGCCGGGCGATCGTAGTCGTCGCCCTGCTCTAGACGAAACGTTGAAACGATCGCGTGCATATGCGACAAAAACGATTTCCGCTACTGCGTCTGCGGAAAAACCCGGTAAGCGGCGAGTTTGCCGTCGTTGTCGACGCGCACCACGACATTCATGGAGCCTTTGTCGAAACCGGCGCGATAAGTGAATTCGCTCTTGGCCGCATCGGTGCTCATGTACGTCAATCCCTTGTAGTTTCCGAGCGCGTGCATTTTATCCGAGAGCGTACCGACGTCGCCACGCGAAACTTGCGCCTGCAGTGCTGAGTCGAAGTTCGCGTTGACCCCGTCGACGTCGTCGTTATAGACGGCCTTCGTCACCGAGTCCGTGGTTGTCTGCACCGCGCCGGGGTTCGCCTGCGCGTTACACGCGGCGAGCCCGATCAGCGCGGCCAGTGCTAGATGTCGCCCCATCCGTACGATACCATCGCTACCTGATTATTCGAAGCCTGTCGCGGAGCGGAGCGCTGCGCCACTTGCTGGTGTGCAGGTGGTTGGGAGAAGCCACTGCGGCCGCCGAGCGCTGCGATTTCATGCTGCTGTTGCTGCACGACGCGGTGCTGATAGGCAATCTCTTTCTTGAGCTCCTGATTGACCTGGACTTGCTGCGCGTACGCGTTTTGCTCCTGATGGTACGCGGCCCACGCGTCATTGTTCTCTTGTGAGAGAGCGGCCTGACGACGATCGTATTCCGCGTACTTCTCATGCACTTTGCGATTGTGGTTGATGATCAGGTAGGTGGCGGCGGCCGCACCACCGAGCAGGATCAAGTTTCGCGTGCTCGCAGCGCCGTCCGCGTGCGCAGGAGCTGCGGGCAGGCCGAGTGCGAGAGTCCCCGTGAGCGCCACCGACGCGAGTGCTTGCTTGATATTCATACGAGTACGTATTCCCTCCGTTGTAGGGAAACGTAACGCAAATCGATTCCGTCACCCTGCGCAGCCGGCGTGTGCTTGCTTGTTTACGGGAAACGAGAGCCCGAGCGAGATGACGGAGGGCGGTCCGTAGCGGTCGATGCTCGAGAGGTACCGCGCGTTCGTCACGTTGTCGCCGCGGAGGACGAGGCGCACCGCGTCGCCGATTGGCAGGCTCGCATAAAGGCCCGCAGTGACGGCCGTGCCGAGTGGCTGGAGGTTCAAGTCGTCGGCGTAGGTTTGTCCGATATAGGAGACGTTTACGCCGAGGCCCGTTGCGCCAACCGTGGTGTTGTAGCCCGCGTAAGCGGAAGCCTCAGGTACGTAGGGGAGCCGTTTGCCGACCGTCGCCGCCGTTCCGGACGTCACGCGCGAATTCTGTTGCGTTCCCCAAACGCTTACGGTGGAACAGGTTCCGATGCGCTCGGTGTACGTCGCCGTCACCCCGTTCGTCTCCGCATGCGCGAAGTTGCTGCGAATTTGATGCGTCGGATCGATCGTGCGGAACGAGATCGCGTCGCTGATGAACGTCGCGATGTAGTCAACCGAGACTTCCGAGCGCAGGTTCGTCCAATCGAACCCAGCGGTTTCCGATGAACTGCGTTCGGGAACGAGATTCGGATTCGGCAGATACGACACCGGCCCGATGACAAAGCCGCGCACGAGTTCATTGAGATACGGCGCGCGTAAGCCCGAGCCGCCCGACGCGCGAAACGCAAGCTGACGCGTAAGATCGTAGCGAATCGCGAGGCGCGGAGAGAGCGCCCGATCCGTGCGCGAAGAGAGCGTCGTCGTCTTTCCGTTGCTTGTGAGGCTGCCGTTCGGGAGATAGATCGATGTCAGTGCGAGTCCCGCCACCGTCTCGCCGCGATTGAAACGCCAGGTATTTTGTACGGCGAGATCGTTGATTTGCTGCACGCCGCTACCCGTGGCCGTGAGGACGTTCGCAGCGTTATATTGATTGCTGACGCCGCCGACAAAACGCTCGTCGCCTCGCATTTCGAACGTGTTGTTGTCATTGTCGACGATCCAATCGCCGATGAAGCCGCTTTCGTGCGTCGGAACGTATTGCGTGTAAAGCAGCGACCCGGGCGACGTTGATTTATCGGCCCGGTTCGTGACAAACGTGTTGCGCACGTACCCGTTGAGCGAAAAGGATGCGCGCTTCCACACGTACGTGTAGCCCAGCGAATTCTGGATGAAATTGCGCCAGAAATCGTAGTTAGGCCGCCCGTAGTCCTGATAATCCCATGCGCCGCGATAACCATAGTCGAGTGTGGTGTGCTGGTCCGGCGCGTAGCGAAACCGCAGCGAGACCATCTGCGAGCGGGCATACGCGTTGCCGTCAATCGGCGTCTGATATCCCGGAGCCAGCGCGTAATAAGAGAGCTGTTGATCCGAAAGCGAGAGTGACGTCGAGAATTGCGGGGAGATCGCCGTCGTTGTCTGCAGGTACTGATCGAGATAGGAATGCGTGCCGGGGTAGATCTCAAGACCGCCCGACGCGGGTCCGCCGGTTTGCGTCGTCGGCGCGAACGTTTGCAATGAGAGCACGCCGCCGATCGCTCCCGCACCATAGAGCGCAGAACCCGGCCCGCGTAACAGTTCCGCGCGCGTGATGTCGTTCGCCGGATATGCGGCCCAATCGATTTGCCCGCCGAACGCGTCTTGCGCGAAAATGTTGTCGACAAGGACCAGTCCGCGATCGTTTCCCGCGCCCGAGAACGACGCGCGCAACTGCCCGTAATTCGTAAATGCGCTGTTGCTACGCGTGCGGTCGAAACCCGGGAGTGCGCGCAGAAGCCCGTCGGTCGTAAGTGCCGGATTCGTTGCGATCTGCTGCGAGGTCAAGAGCGATGCAGGCAGCGGCAGACGATGAAGTGTCTCGAGCGATCCGGTGGCGACGCTCACGCTCCCGATCAGCGGCGGAGCTGACGGCGACGGTGAAGGCGAGGGCGTCGGCGCGACGACGGACGCCTGCGCCAATATGAACGAGATCAGAAAGGCGTTCAAAGCCACCTACAGATGATAGCGCAGAAGAAGTTGGACTGAACGGCCCATGGGGTAGTTCTGCGGCACGTAACCGCCGCGCCCGTACGTCCAGGGAACCGACTGTGTCTGACCGTTGTTCGTCGGTACGCCATTGCCAAGTGTGTAGGGGGCGGAGTATCCGCCTGCATTTTCGTACGCCGACGCGTAGAGCGGATTCCCTCCACCATATCCCGGCGGTCCGATCAAGTACGGGTTTCCCTGAAACGACGTCGGTGCGAAGTTCCCGAAGAGATTCACGACGTCAAGCACGGCACTCCAGTGCGCGACGAGGTCTTGTTCGATATGGAGATTTATGAACGTCTCCGGTGGCGCATGCAGCGTGTTGGGGGTGGACCCCTCCGGAGTCCCTAGCGACCCGATGTACGGATTTGTTGCCGGATCGTACGCCTGAGACGGGTCACGCAAAAAGTAATAGTTATAGCCCGGGTCCACGAAGTTGTCGTTTGGAACCTCTTGCGGTTTGCCCGTCGAGTCAAAGATCCAGACGTCCTTTCCATTTCCATAGGGATAGCCTGATTCAAATGAGAGCGACGGCGTAACACGCAGGCGGTGGCTCGGGGTATGAAACTCCCATGAAAGATTTACTGCGAGATTCGGAATGTAGCTCACCGGAAATAACTGGCCTGCTGCGACCGCGGGGGCATTGAGGTCGTTGTAGGCAAATTGCGAAGCACTCGACGAGTACGCTCGCACGTAGTTTGCATCGAGCGTAAATCCGTCCTGACTTAGCCACATTTCGAAGCCCCTAGAGCGCAGCGCGCCGACATTCGTTGGAACGCCGACGCCGTTCGGAACGAGACCGGATTGCAATGCGGATCGAAAATTGAACGGAAGTACGTCGATGAGGTTTGCTTCATTGACGTTGAAGAAGGTCGCGCGAAATTGCAGACGTGTCCCACCTTCGAGTGAGTACGTGAAGTTGTTCGCCGTTTGGGGCGCAAGCGCGACGAACGGCGCAGGACTTCCGTTCGGCTGCACGTTGGTCGAATCCACGCGATCGGTTTCGAGCGGGAGCGGAGGGACGGTGATGTGATCGTACGTTGCGCGAAACGCGAAATTGCCAAAACGATAGGCGAGCGCCATATGCGGGTCGACGGCACCCACGTCATAGATCGATCCGGCACTGGGAATCGTGTGCGTGTCGGCGTATCGCGCGGTCCCCATCACGTCGAGCCGTGACGTTGCGTGCCAGGTGTCTCCGAAATATCCGAGATAGGAGATCTGCGTGGGACGCGACGTGATGAACTCATCCGCCGTCGGTACGACTTGATCCAGAAAGGACGTGTTCGTGCGATATCCCGCGCCGAAGCGCAGATCGTGCCGCTCGCCGGGAATATCCTCGCCGTCGTAGCCGAATCCGTCTTCGCGGCTGCCCTGCGTTTGCGACAGCGAAATCGCGCCGTCGGGCCAGCCGTTTTCATCCCAGAACGGACCGCCGGCTTGAGAGCCGTACTGCGTTTGATAGACCTCAACGCGAGAAAGCGAGTGCGCTCCCGAGTGCAACCATTGCGCCTTCAGAACGCTGTACGAACCACGAAGACCGGACGCATAAGTGACGGGTGCGCTCGGGTTTGTTTCACCAGGATACGTTGTTGAATTTCCGTCAAACGCTCCAACCGTCTCGCCGGCATACGGTGATCCGTACTGATCGTACGCAGCCTGGCCGACGAGCCCTAACACGGAGAGATCGTCGCGCGAATTGAGCTGATAATGAACGTTCGACTCGAGCGAATATTCGCCGCGGTTCTGCAAGGCAAGGCCGTACGTTGCGGCTTCGGAAGGATAGAACGTTTGCCCATCGCCGTAGCTGAAGAATTGGCTTCCCGTAGTAGAGGCAAATGCGTAGCGCCAGCGCTTATCCGGTGTGGCTCCGAGTAGCTGAAGCAATGACAGTTGAAATTGCCCGCCGGCGACTCCCAGCCCGGACTCAAACGTGACGCTGCCTGGGTAGGTCCCGATCGCCGGAATTTCGTCGATTACCCCGCCCAGCGAATTGTCGCCTTGCGTAGTATAGCCCGCGAGCGTCGCCGTCGTGGATGCAATGCCCGTCGTCGGTAGTTGCGCTCCAACGACGTTGCCGCCCGGTTCGGCAACGAGTCCCTGAGGAATGGGCACGGAGTCATAATTGAACACAGCATCGGACACCTTGCCGCCGCGCAGAATCGCGTTCGCAAATTGATCCAACACGACCCCGGGCACCGAAGCAATCGCGCCTTGAACCGTTCCGGCGATGTAACTCGCGAGACCGGAAGACGACACCGGTGGCGAAAGCGCACGCGCTTGCGCGCCGGCTACCGTGAACGTGTCGCTCGTATTTCCAACCGCGAAGGCTTTGCCCGTTGCTTGAACTGAGGCAATCGTTTTAAGCTGCGCGACGAGACGAAATGCTAAGAATTCTCCCTGCCCGGGCAGTACCGTAATCCCGTTCTGAGTTTCGGGTTCGAAACCCGGTGCTTCGACAGACACGGTGTACGTGTCGGCGACGATACCCAGAACCGTAAAACGCCCGCGAACGTCAGTTGTCGCGGTGTAGCTCCCTGACGGAGCGGCGATCGAAACGTGCGCGTTGGCAATCGGGACGTTGTTACCGGTCACGCTTCCCATGATCGAGCCGGTTGTGGCCTCCGCGGCCGTAGTTCGGCCGACCGTGCCAAAGACAATGATACTCAGTGCGAATGCTATTCGCGCCGGAAACATGCGGTTCATGATGCTTCCCCGCGGGCGTAATCTGCCCCGTCGCGTAGTGGCGAAATCGATTAAGTCAGCGCGAGGAGAAGCGGAGGTGCGCGGCAACCGATCTGATGAACGCACGACGTTCGATTAAACCGAACCCCGGATGAATGTCGGTGGCGCGCAAAACTGCTCGAGTTCTCGCGTGCAAATGCATCGGCCATGAACTCGAGAGCAATTCTAACGAGTGCCGCGCAGCGCCGAAGGATCGCGCTCATCGCGTGTCGGATCAGGAGCGCGAAGCACGAACCCAAGAGTACGTGCGTGGCTAGGCTAAACCAGATAGGGCCGCCGAGCCACGCGGCGCTGTTAAGCAGCTTGCCTCCTACGCATAGCTGCTCACAGCTTTCCATCATGAAGAGCGCCCCGAACTGCAGTGTCAGAATGAAGGGAAGATCGTGAAACAGCGAGTGCGCCGAGATCTCCTTGGCTACACCTCTCAGCCAATCTGAATGCTCTGCGGGATCGTGCAGCAGTGCGATGCATTGCTGCCAAATCAGAAGCGCGGCCAGTAAGGCACCGGCAATGAGCGTCGGGATGACGCTGAGATGATTGTTATCCGCGTACCCGTTCCCGAAGACCCTGCTGTCCGAGATCGTCTCGACCAAAGGGTCGCCGACCGCCGCTGAAATCAGGGCGACGGCGATCAGCAACGGCAGGCGCGATTTCGCGCTCCGGCAGAAGGTCACGATCTTAGAGCGGTTGATTCATCGCGTGTTCTCGCTCGATCTTCCCTGCATTCGCGAGCGGTCCTACGTCTTCGTAACGCCGGCCGCACTCCTCGATCAAATGCTCGACGGTGCTGCGCGCTTCAGGGTCGTCGCTCGCGACCAAGATCGGGTCGTGCGGATCGACGATGTCGATGAACGCCTTGACGACGTGTCGATTGTCGAGCTTCTTTGCGAGGATCTCAGCGCCGCTCGTTCCTTCCTCGAGTTGCTTCGGCGGCCGAGTTGCGTCGATGACAATGCCGTCCTTATAATCACCGAGCGCACGGAGCGTCCCGTCGACATCTTCCCAGTGGATCGCAAAGACCAGCGCGTCGCTCGATGTCGCTTGGTCGTAGATGGTGCAGGCCTTTGCATCCCCACCGATGGCTGCGACTGCCTTCTCGGCTGAGTCTGGCCGGCGTGGATCGCTAAAGCTTATCTGGTGTCCGCACTCCTGAAGCAAACGGCCGATCGTGGTGGCCCGGTCATCCGCTCCGATGATCCCAATCGTCATGGCCATAGTTCGACATTTGTACCCGTTGACGCGATCAGCACGGCGCGTAGCGCGTTGACGTTCGTCAGCGTTGGTCCGGTGATGAGCAAATCGTCAAGCTTTTCAAAGAACGTGTAGGCGTTGTGATCCTCGAGTACCGCGCGAACGTCGAGGCCTGCGGAACGCGCGCGTTCGAGCGAATCGGGCGAGATAAACCCACCAGCCGCGTCCTCGGTTCCATCGATGCCGTCGGTGTCGCCGGCAATGGCCCAAATGCCGGGTGCGCCGTCGAGCGCTACAGCGAGGCTCAGTAAAAACTCCATATTGCGTCCGCCTCTTCCGGCTTTGCCGTTGCCGATCGTGACCGTCGTTTCACCGCCCGAGAGCAATACGGCGGGCGGCGCAGCCGGCTCGTGGTGCGCGAAAACACTGCGTGCGATACCGGCCATCATGATGCCGACCTCGCGACTCTCGCCTTCGAGCGCTCCGAGAATTATCGGTTGTAACCCGCGCGCGCGCACCGTTTCGGCGGCCGATTGCAATGCCTGCGCCGGCGTCGCGATCAATCGCGCATCGGCTTCGATATCGCCTCTTTTCGGCGTCTCTTGTGCACGATCCAAATAGCGCCAAATGCTCGGTGAGGCCGTGATTCGGTAACGCTCGAGAATCGCGCGAACGTCGACGAGCGTTGTCGAATCGGGCAGCGTTGGCCCGCTCGCGATCATCGTCGGATCGTCACCGGGAACATCACTGATTGCGAGTGTCACCACGTGTGCAGGTCGCGCCGCAAGCGCCAATCGCCCGCCCTTGATTGCCGATACATGTTTGCGAACGGCATTCATTTCTCGAATTGTTGCACCGGATTCCAGCAGCGCCTTATTGAGCTTTTGCAACTCTTCCAATGAGACGCCCTCAGGCGGAAGCTCCAACAGCGATGAACCTCCGCCCGACATCAGCGCAATCACGAGGTCGTTTTCATCGAGGTTCTGCACGCACTCGAGGATTGCGCGCGCGGCGCGTTCGCTGTTTGCGTCAGGAAGCGGATGAGCCGCCTCGATGACATCGATGTGAGAGGTCTCAACCGCCTGACCGTAGCGCGTAACGACGACTCCCCGGAGGTCGACGTCAGGCCACGCCGCTTCGAGCGCCGCAGCCATGAGTGCCGCTGATTTTCCGGCACCTACGACGACACAGCGGCCTTTTGGGGGATCCGGTAAATGTGCTGAAAGCACGCGACGCGGGTCGGCGCTTGCGACGGCGCTATCATAGATCGAACGCAAGGCGGCGCGGATTTGCTCGGGATTCACGTTACGATATTGCCCGGAAGCCGGCAGGTCGAAGGGAGCAAGCGCGTTTCCGGTCGTCTTGAGGTCGTGGACGAATCCTGGTATACTACTTGTCTGTGCCCGAGCCGGATTGCGCCTCTGACGAGGGGTGGCAGCTTGGTTCAACCGGCGGAGCGACGGTGGGTCCCCTTACGAGAAAACGTGAGACGCGGAAACCCTGCGTAGGCAACGCGCGGCGGCATTAAAGACCGGAGTTTCCTCCAACTTGAATCTCATTGACGTCAACAACTTCGATGCCATGCGCATCGGGTTGGCCTCGCCCGAACAGATCCGTGCATGGTCGTTCGGCGAAGTCAAAAAGCCGGAGACGATCAACTACCGCACGCTGAAGCCCGAACGCGACGGGCTGTTCTGCGAAAAGATCTTCGGCCCCACAAAAGACTGGGAATGTCATTGCGGTAAGTACAAGCGCATCCGTTTCAAGGGCATGATCTGCGACCGCTGCGGCGTCGAGATCACGCGCGCGAAGGTGCGCCGCGAGCGTATGGGTCACATCGAGCTCGCCACGCCTGTTTCACATATTTGGTATCTCAAGGGCGTGCCGTCGCGCATCGGCATTCTGCTCGACATGTCGCCGCGTCAACTTGAAAAAGTAATTTACTTTGCGGCGTACGTCGTCATCGATCCGGGCAACACTCCGCTCACCAAGCGCGAAGTGCTCTCGGAGCAGAAATACCGCGAAGCGCGTGACAAATACGGCGCGAACTTCAAAGCCGGTATGGGCGCGGAAGCGATTCGCGAACTGCTGCGCGATCTGAACCTGAAGAAGATCCAAGACGATCTTCGTAAGGAATTCAAGGAGACGTCGGGACAGAAGCGCCTCAAGGCGATCAAGCGTCTCGAAGTCGTCGAAGCGTTCCTCGCGAGCGGCAACCGTCCGGAGTGGATGATCCTCTCCGCTGTTCCCGTTATTGCGCCGGAACTGCGCCCGATGGTGCAGCTCGACGGCGGACGTTTCGCGACGTCCGACTTGAACGATCTCTATCGCCGCGTCATCAACCGCAACAACCGCCTGAAGCGCTTGTTGGAATTGAACGCGCCCGAAATCATCA
Organism: Vulcanimicrobiia bacterium; assembly: GCA_024281135.1. The sequence continues at coordinate 10,581 of JAMXLG010000020.1, forward strand.
TCAAGAACGAAAAGCGCATGCTTCAGGAAGCGGTCGACGCGCTGATCGACAACGGCCGTCGCGGCCGTCCGGTCACGGGTCCGAACAACCGTCCGCTGAAGTCGCTCTCGGACATCCTCAAAGGTAAGCAAGGCCGCTTCCGTCAGAACCTGCTCGGTAAGCGCGTTGACTACTCTGGACGTTCGGTTATCGTCGTCGGTCCGTCACTAAAACTGCATCAGTGCGGCCTGCCGAAAGAAATGGCGCTCGAGCTCTTCAAGCCGTTCGTGATGAAGAAGCTTGTCGATCGTGCACTCGCGCACAACATCAAGAGCGCGAAGCGTATGGTCGAGCGCGTGCGTCCGGAAGTCTGGGACGTACTCGAAGAGGTGATCAAAGAGCATCCGGTTCTTCTGAACCGTGCGCCAACGCTTCACCGTCTCGGCATTCAGGCGTTCGAACCGGTGCTGGTCGAAGGTAAAGCGATTCACCTTCACCCGCTCGTGTGTACGCCGTACAACGCTGACTTCGACGGCGACCAGATGGCCGTGCACTTGCCGCTGAGCGCCGGTGCGCAAGCGGAAGCGCGTATCCTGATGTTGAGCTCGAACAACATCCTGTTGCCCGCATACGGCAACCCGGTTTCGATTCCGACGCAAGATATGGTCTTGGGTCTGTACTACCTCACGTTCCAACGCGACGAGTACAATGGCCCGGCGAAGGCCGAAGTCACCGAAGACTTCGACAACACCGTTCGCGCGACCAAGAAAGATGCGCCGGCAAAAGATGCGCCGGGTGCGATTCCGACGTTCTACGATCCCAAAGAAGCGGTCATGGCGTACGAAACCCGTAACGTCAAGCTGCAAGAGTGGATCTACTGTCGTTGGAAGGGCGAACTTATCAAGACCACGATCGGTCGCGTCATCTTCAACATGGCGTTCCCGCTGTCGTGGAAGAAAGAGTTCGTCAATCGCACGATGGACAAGGGCACGCTGAAGAAGACGATTACCGATTGCTATCGCAAGTACGGTAACGCGGAAACGGCGCGCTTCCTCGACGCGATCAAGGAACTCGGCTTCCACTATGCGACGCTCTCTGGTACGACCGTGTCGATTTCCGACATCATCGTGCCGCAAGCCAAGCACGACATTCTCGAAACAGCGCAAAACGAAGTCGACGAGTTGCACCGTCTCTTCGATCAGGGCTTTATCTCTGACGACGAGCGTTACAACAAGACGATCGAAATCTGGTCGAAGGCCGGCGACGCTGTCACCGGCGCGATGCAAGCTGCGCAGAACCCGTTGAACCCTGTCTTCATGATGGCAACCTCGGGTGCTCGTGGTTCTATCGCGCAGGTCAAGCAGCTCGGCGGTATGCGCGGTCTCATGTCCGACCCCTCGGGCCGAATCCTCGAGATTCCGGTCAAGGCGTCGCTCAAAGAAGGCCTCACCGTTCTCGAGTACTTCATCTCGACGCACGGCGCTCGTAAGGGTCTCGCCGATACGGCACTCCGTACGGCCGACTCAGGTTACCTCACTCGTCGTCTCGTTGACGTCGCTCAAGACGTCATCATCCGCGAAGACGATTGCGGAACGGCAAACGGCATCACCGTTTCCGACATCCGCGTCGGCAAGGAAGTCATCGAACCGCTGATCGACCGTATCATCGGTCGCCGCTCGGTCGAAGAAGTCCAAGGCATCGTCGCGCGTGGTGAAGAGATCGACGAAGAGAAAGCCAAGGCGCTCGTCGACGCGGGCATCGGTACGGTCAAGATCCGTTCGGTGCTCACGTGTCAATCGAAGTACGGCGTTTGCTCGACGTGTTACGGTCGCGATCTCGCAACCGGCAATCGCGCAGACATCGGTACGGCAGTCGGCATCATTGCAGCGCAATCAATCGGTGAACCGGGCACGCAGCTCACGTTGCGCACGTTCCACACCGGCGGTGTTGCAACGGAAGACATCATCACGGGTCTCCCGCGTGTCGAAGAAATCTTCGAAGCGCGTAAGCCCAAGGGTCAAGCGGTCATCACGGAAATCGCCGGTCAGGTGAAGTTCAGCGATGACAAGAGCCGTCGTGCGGTCATGATTGTCGATGAGACGGGTGAAGAGCACGAGTACGATATCCCGCATGGTACGCATCTTGCCGTTCAAGACGGCCAGAAAGTCGAAGCGGGCGATCAGCTCAACGAAGGCTCGCTCAACCCGCACGACATTTTGCGCATCAAGGGCGAGACCGCGCTCCAGAACTACATGGTTCAGGAAGTGCAGAAGGTCTATCGTTCGCAAGGCGTCGACATCAACGACAAGCACGTTGAAGTCATCGTTCGCGCGATGATGCGTAAGGTGAAGATCGTCGAAGGCGGCGACACGCTCATGCTTCCCGGTCAGGTCGTCGAAGCGTCGGCCTTCCACGAGGCAAACGAACGTGCCAAGACGGAGAACCTCGAAGAGGCGACGGCAACCCCGGTGCTGCTCGGTGTGACGAAGGCATCGCTCGCAACGGAATCGTTCCTCTCCGCGGCGTCGTTCCAAGAGACCACGCGCGTCCTCACGGATGCCGCGATCAAAGGCAAGTACGATCCGTTGCTCGGTCTCAAGGAGAACGTCATCATCGGCAAACTGATCCCGGCGGGTACCGGTATGTCGCGTTACCGCAACATCGATATTGCGCCCGAAGGTCAGGATGTCGACGAAGAAGGCCGTCCGCGTCAGCAGTTCGAGATGGCGTATGCCGGAATGACTGCAGACGAAGCCGCACTCGCGGAAGTCATGGGCGGCAACGGCGACGGCATGAGCCGTCTCGTGAGTGCCTACGAACGCAATCGCGAACCGTTGACCGTGCAGTATGAAGGCGAGTACGACGACCACGTCGCCGTGCACGCCGCACCGAAAAAGACGCAGTACGACCGGATCAAGGGCATCAACCCCGAAGATCTCTAATCGCTACCAGCGTGATGAAGAAGGCCCGGCAGAAATCTGCCGGGCCTTTTACTATCTACTCGCGGCGGTCACGGCGTGCGCCGATTTTTCGGCCTCGAATCGTCGTGTTGCGTAGCCGCTTGACGATTGCGTTGATTTCGTCGCTTGGGACTTCGATGAGTGAGAAACGATCCGCGATGTCGATGGCGCCGATCTGTTTCGAGCTGATGCCTGCCTCGTTTGCAATCGCACCAACGATATCGGCTGGACGAATGCCGGCGCTGCGTCCGAGGCCGATGTATAGTCTTGCCACATCCTCCACTCCGCGCTCGGAGCGCGACGCGCGCGGCTGACGCTTTGATTTCGGCTCCGCTGCTACCGCCGTAGGAATTTCAACTTCATCATTTGCTCCGTCGCGGGAACGATCGGCGAGTTTGGTAGCCGCTGCGGCAATGTCGATGATGTCGTGTTCGATCGAAAGCGTGTCGACGAGCGTGCGATAGACATCGAGGTCGCCGTCTTGAATCGCATCCTCAACGGCAGCGCGCACCAGCGCGAGCCTGCGCTCCCGCAGATCGGTTACCGTCGGCACGGCTTCGATACGGATCTTGCGCTTTGTTTGATGCTCGATGTTGCGCAGCAAGCGGTGCTCGCGCGTCTCGGCGAGTGTTATCGCGACGCCCTCGCGCCCTGCGCGGCCGGTTCTTCCGATGCGATGCACGTAGGCATCGATCGACGACGGAACATCATAGTTGAACACATGCGAGACGTGTTCGATGTCGAGACCGCGCGCCGCCACATCGGTCGCGACGAGAATGTCGGATGTTCCTTCGCGAAATCTCCGTAGCACGCGATCGCGTTGTTCTTGCGAGAGGCCGCCGTGGAGCGCCT
>JAMXLG010000021.1 GCA_024281135.1 Vulcanimicrobiia bacterium
CCGAATGACCTCACCGTGCTGAATTCCAGCGAGCACTTCATTGGTGCAATTTGCGAGGATTGCGTCGTCAACTCCGGTGAGTTCCGTCCGAATATGTACGTTTCGGTGCTCAATTCGATGGCTGAAATGAGCCATACGCACGGTGCTTTCGTCGAACTCAATCACGGCGAGTCACCGCTCGGCAGCGCAGCACAGATCGCACAACGCACGATCACGACGGCAATGGCTTGGCTCGGATACAGCCAAGGTCACGTTATCGTCTACCCGGATCTCGAAGCCAACACTGCGCGTCTGGCCATCTTCCCGGAAAACTCGATATACCCGGCGTCTCCGATCGAAACGATGACTACCGGCGCATCGAATATCGAGGTCTCTCCAGGAGTTTTTCGCCGCGAATTTCGCGCGTGCTACTACAACCGCAGCGCGATCGGACCGTGCGCTGCAATTGTCAACGGCACGTCACATGACGTCAGGGTGTCGTCACGGTGGCTGCACGAGAGCTACTACTACAAGGTCGACATGATCGGCGGAGACATTCCGGCCGGCGGACGCATCTCGCTTAGGAGCGTCCGGTTCTATCCGAACAGCACGTACATCGCTCCCGGACACGGTCTCATGATTGTCCGTTAAGTTCAGCGAATCAAAGCAAATGCAATGGCGCCGAGCATATGCCCGGTGCCATTGTATTTTGTTATCGGAAACTAACGAACGAGGAGAATGGCCTGCCCCGGCTGTAGCGTCGTTGTGGCCGGAACGAATGCTTGCGAATTTAGCAGCATCCGGCCTCCGGACGCGATATCGCCGCCCGAGAGCTGGACCACGTGCCGGTAGGTAAGGTGCAGCCACGACGGCGAGATGGTTACCGCCGTTGTGGTGTTGCCGTTGACGATTGCGGCACACTGACCAATGAAGGCGCCGAAATTGTAGCACGAGCGAAACTCACGGCGAAACACGCGCGTAGCTCCAACTTGAATGTCCGCATAGGACAACGTCATGCTTTCCACGGGACTGGTCGGAACGATGTTGTATTCCGGCCAAACCGCCAGGTTTTTGCTACCGTACTCGAGGTCCGGGAAGACGATCGTGTGCCCGGGGCTATATCCAAGCCACGCCATCGCCGCGGTAATGTTCCGATCTTCGATTTGTATCGCGCTGCCCGGTGGATCGTTGGCAATGTTTAGCTCGATGAACGATCCGTTTGGAATCGCGTTGATTTGCGCCATTGAATTAAGGACCCCGATATATTCTTGCGGCCGCAACTTCCCGAGGCTATCGACGCAGTCTTCACACTCGCCTCCGAACATATTGGTGCTCCCTTTGATCAGTCCGAGATCGGTCGCGCCCGTTTGGACATACGTAATGCCGTTCCAGAACAATTTCATGGGAGCGCCGTTGCTATGGGTCAAACTCGCAAAGAGCAACTTATGCGCCTGAACGACTGATGCATCGGTTGGGTATTCCTCGGTGGTCGTGCAGAGGCGCCATGGCGGGTTCTCTGGGCACATGCCGCCGCCCGTACCGTAAAATTGTGTAATGACCTGTGCGCTCGTTTCATCCATCAAGACGTAGTCGTACGAATCGGCATACGTGTTCAGATACGATTTGATGAATGCGCGAACGTTAGCGTTGAAGTGGTCCAAGGCATACACGGGCGAGAGAATTGCGGTCGACGCGCACTTGAAGTTACGATGTCCGATAAGGCGATGCGCGAAGTCGGTGTAACCCGCCTGGTGCATAAACCATGGCTCGGTCGCTACACTTAGGAGGCTCTTCGCATAAACGGACGTGCAGTTGCCGATCGGGTAGACGAAATTCGGCTCGAAATAAAACACTGAGTAGCAAGCGTTCGAACCAGCGCAGTCGGCGATGGCCTTCGTATTCTTAAACGCGCCCTCGGCATATGTCAGATACGCATGTGCAAGCGCGGGAGTGCCCGCGGAGCCCTGTGCCGTGTATTCGTCATAGGCCATCGTAGGAAGATGTTTGAGAACGCCCGCAATGGGAGTGCTCAACGGCGTGGGAGACGGATTTGCTGGACCTGATGTTGGCCCTGTCGTAGGAAGCGACGTCGGCCCCGTTGGAACGCCCGAACCCGAGGGTACCGGAACAGGCGGTACGCCTGGATTGGCCGATGTGGTTGCGCCCGGCACCGTCTGCGGCACATTCGGAGTGCCGCCCGAACCGCCGCCACACCCTGTCCCGACGAGCATTGCAACAACGGCTGTTGTCAGCAACACTGTACGTGCTGGCAACTTCATTTCACCTACAATAACAATTCATTGTTACTTCAACCTATCCATAAAATGCAAACCGGTTTTAGCGCGTTGCTGTGCGAGTATGTACCCGATGTGGGGCTGATTCCATCGAACGCAGCCACTCTTCAACGATCGATCCCCAAGCAAAACGTTCGACGGCAAGCCTTCGCGCGTTTTGTGACATAGCTTCGCGGCGCGCGGGATCGCGCGCAATCGCTCGCATGTTTTCCGCAATCGCGTTCGAATTTTCTGGTTCCGCAACAAGGCCCGCGCCTGCTTCGGAAATGAGCGCCGCGCTTTCGCCCTCGCCGCAATAGAGCACTGGAACTCCGCATGCTAGCGACGGAAACATTTTCGATGGACGCGCGCCGCGCATGAGCGGGCTGTTGACGAGCGGAACGATCGATGCCGTAGCGAGCGAGAAATACTCGGGCATCTCGGAGAGCGGCACGGGTTCCACAAAGCGCACGTTGGAGATATTCTCAGTGCGCGCGCGCTGCACGAGCGACGCTTTTACCGGTCCGGACCCGACGAACACGACGTCGGCTTCTTCTTCAACGAGCTTCGCCGCAGTGAGAACGGAGCCGAGCCCCTGCGCGATGCCGTGCGTTCCGGCATATATAAACACCGGACGTCCGCTAAGTCGTAGCTTTTTGGCGAGCGCAACGCTGCCGGCGCGCGGCACGAAGGTATCGACATCGATGCCGTTCGGAAAGAACCGCACTTTATTTGCGGGTACGCGCTTGTGATCGCGCAAGGCGCTCGCAATGCCCTCAGTCACCGCATTTACGACGCTTGCGCGCCGGTACGACCACGCTTCGAGCATTTCCGCAAGACGCATTACGACGCCGTCGTTCATCACACCGAGTTCACGCACCGAGTCGGGCCACAAGTCCGAGACGTTGAACACCATGGCGGCGCGACGTGCGCGCGCGCCTATCCATCCGGGAATGCTTAAAAATAGCGGAGGCGACTCGACGAATACGATGTCTGCCGGTCCGGCCTTGGCGAGACCGATTATGCTGCTGCACGTGAACGAAAGATAGTTCAGCATGCGTTTAATACCGGTTCCGGTCGCAGCATAGACCCAGGTCCGGTGCACGCGCACGCCGTCGAGCGTCTCAGACTTATAGAAATGGCGTCGATATGCGTCGTGCACGCGGCCGGTGAGGTGATTCGGCATTGCCGTTACCACCTCAACGGTATGTCCGCGCAGACGCAGCTCACGCGCGAAAGCCGCAAGACGCGTCTGCGGGGCGCCGATCTCCGGCGGATAGTATTGCGTGAGGATTAGGACACGCACGGTTCCACCCGTTCCGCAACGGGAATGTACCTGAACATCGCATCGACGATGCGCCGCGCGCTATCCCCCGCTCCAAACGGGAAAATCCGCTCTGCCGGCGCGTTGCGCTGCGCTGCACGTGCAATTGCGACGGGATCGCTGCCCGCGATGACGTTCCACTCATCCATGAGCGTCTCGATCCACTCCGTCGTGTCGCGCAAGGTCACGCACGGCGTTCCGAGCGTGATGCACTCCTTCTGCATGCCGCCGGAATCCGTAAGCACCACGCGCGCGTGTTGCTGCAATGCGAGCATGTCCAAATACGATAACGGCTCACACGTTACGATCCCGTCGCCGGCACCAACGCGGAACGCTTCGACGAGCGGCCGCGTTCGTGGATGCACGGGGAAGACGATCGGCATGCCGGCCTTGCGCAACCCTGCAATCAGCCGCCCAAAAACTGCGGTGTTATCGGTATTGCCTGCGCGGTGGATCGTCGCGACAGCGTAATTCTTCTCTTTGAGATCGAAGCGATCCAAAATCGCGGGACGCGTGGGAAGACGATCCGCAGCAAGCAGCGCGAGATCGACCATCAAATCGCCGGTGACCTCTATCGGTGCCGTGATACCTTCGTTCTGCAGTTGGCGCGCGGCCGATTCGCCGGGTGCCAGCAGCAGATCCCCAAGACGATCCGCGACGAGCCGGTTTATCTCTTCGGGCATCGATTTATCGAACGAACGCAGTCCGGCTTCAACGTGCACCAAAGGCACGCCGAGCTTCGATGCGACGAGCGCTCCGGCGAGCGTGCTGTTCGTATCGCCGTACACGAGGACACAATCCGGGTCGCACTCGAGCACGATCGGCTCGAGCCGCATCATCATATGCGCGGTTTGGTCCGCATGCGAACCGGATCCGACGCCCAGATGCCAATGCGGCTCCGGCAACTCCAGCTCGCTGAAAAAGACGTCGCTCATGCGTTCGTCGTAATGCTGACCGGTGTGCGCGAGCCGTTCGTCGACTCCGCGCGCCTGGAACTCGCGTGAGAGCAGCGCGGCCTTTATGAATTGCGGCCGCGCGCCGACGACGCTGAGAACGCGCATGGTTTAGGCAACCGCCTCGGCGGCAATCGCTGTGCGCAACGCATCGCGCACCGCTTCCCGCTGCTCTGCCCGCAGTTCCGGGAACATCGGCAGCGACAACACTTCACGCGCTGCACGTTCGGAGTGCGGGAACGCGCCTTCGCCGAAGCCGAGCACACGGTGTACTTCCTGAAGATGCAACGGTACCGGGTAGTAGACCATCGTTTGTACGCCGGAGTCCTTGAGCAGTTGCTGCACGCGGTCGCGATCCCGTACGCGGATCGTGTACTGGTGATAGGCGTGAAGCGTTCCGCCCGTCTCGCCCGGTACTTGCGCGAACTCCCGAAGGTTCTCGGTATACCAGTGGGCGTTGGCCCGACGGCGTTCGATCCAGCGATCCAGATGCGGCAGCTTCACGCGCAGAATCGCGGCTTGCACTTCATCCAAGCGGCTATTGACGCCGAGTTCCTCATGATGATATTTCACTCGGCCACCGTGCGCGCGCAGGCTGCGCATACGATCGGCAAGGTCCTTGCGATTCGTCGTAACCATTCCGCCGTCACCATACGCACCGAGATTCTTCGACGGGAAGAAGCTGAACGCACCGACGTCACCGAAGGAACCGGTTTTCTTTCCATCGATCGTCGAACCGATCGATTGGGCGCAATCCTCGACTACGGCCAGATTGTGCTTCTTCGCAATCGCCATGATCTCGCGCATCGGAGCGGGATGACCGTAGAGATGCACCGGGAGAATCGCTTTCGTCTGCGGCGTAATCGCGGCTTCGATCAGCGCCGGATCGATGTTGAACGTCGCGGGGTCGATGTCGACGAAAACCGGGGTCGCACCGACGATCCCGATCGCCTCCGTCGTTGCCACGAACGTGAACGGAGTCGTAATGACCTCGTCGCCGGGTCCGATATCGAGTGCGCGCAGCGCCAGGTGCAGCGCATCCGTGCCGGAATTCAGGCCAACCGCATATTCCGTGCCGACATACCGCGCGATTTCGCCCTCGAGCGCTTGCACGTTCGGACCGTTGATGAAATGGCAGCCCTCGAATACTTCTTCAACCGCGCGCGTGATCTCGCTTTTGAGCTCGTGATACTGCTCGCGCAGATCAAGAATGGGAATCATTTGGTTCTCCGTACGGTTTCGCCTGATTTCTCGTACTCGCGGTCGCATTCTGCGCACGACGCACGATCGTCGGCAAAGGTGAGTTTGATGCCGCATTCGCAGGCGTAGCCGCGAATACGCGCTGGATTTCCGTAGACCATCGCATACGCCGGCACGTCTTTGGTGACGACCGATCCGGCCCCGACGAACGCGAATTCGCCTAGCGTGTGTCCGCACACGACCGTCGCATTTGCTCCGATCGAAGCGCCGCGCTTGACGATCGTTGGGGCATAATCGGCCGCCGTGTTGCGCGGCGTACCGGAACGAGGCGTGGTCACGTTCGTGAACACCATACTCGGTCCGCAGAACACGTCATCTTCCAGCACGACGCCTTCGTAGACCGACACGTTGTTTTGAATCTTGACGTTGTTTCCGATCGTGACGTTCGGTGAAATAACGACGTTCTGCCCGATCGAGCACTTCTTACCGATACGCGCATTGGCCATGACGTGGCAAAAATGCCAAATCTTGGTGCCTTCGCCGATCTGCGACGGCTCGTCGACGTAGGACGATTCGTGAACGAAGTATGGTTTAGTGCGATCTATGACGGTCAACTAACAGCCTCCAGGGACGGGTGAGCAAACTCGTTGTTTGTGGCTAGCATCGTGAGCACTTGAACGACCCGCAACCCTTCCTCGCCGTCCGTCAGCGGGTGCGTACCCGCGGTTACGGCGTCGATGAATGCTTGCATCTCGGCTGCGAGCGGTTCCGATGTTCCGAATGAAATATCGCGCGAATCTTCACGCCAGAGCTCGATGTGATCGCGCTCGCCGGGAGAATCGCCGCACGGTGTCAACGAAAGTTGTGCCCCGGCGCGCGAATCAGTCAAACGCAACACGCCCGTCGAACCGAACACATCGAGCCGCGCTGTTTTGTCCGGATCGAGCCAGCTGACTTCAATATGCGCCGAGCGCCCGCCGGTGAAGATCAGATCGGCGTAAGCAAAGTCCGCAATCTGCGGCCGAACGAACGCCGACATCGCGCTTTTCGCGCTCTCCGGCGTCCCGCCGAAGATCTCCAGCGTTACCGCGATGTCATGCGGTGCAAAACTCCACCACACGTTTTCTTGCGAGCGGAGCCGTCCCCAGGACAACCGTCGCGAGCGAACGTGGCGAACGTCGCCGATGGCTCCCTCCTCGATGAGCGCAAGCATGCGGCGCACTGCGGGATGGTAGAGCAAGAGATGACCGACGAAGAGCGTACGTCCGCCGGCCCTTGCCGCTCGAACGACGGTTGCCGCGTCGTCGGCGCTCATCGCGAGCGGTTTTTCGACGAAGACGTGTTTGCCGGCTGCGATTGCCTCGAGCGCAAGCTCCGCGTGAAGCGGTGCAGGGGCCGCAATCACGACTGCATCGATGTCGCGTTCGAGCAGCGAGGCGAGGTCGAACTCGAGTCCCACCTCGGGATATTGCTCCGCAATCCTTGCGATCGCGGCTTCGTTTGCGTCGCAGACGCTCTCGAGAACACCGAGTTCCGAGCAAACGCGAACCAGGTTTGCGCCCCAATAGCCGGCGCCGATTACGCCTACTTTCACAGCATCACCACGTTGGCGCGCCCTTCACGCACGTCTTTGGTTGCATTACGCGTGTCGATGACGAGCCTTGCGCTCTCGACGACGCGCGCGTAGTCGATTGAGGAATGATTGGTAAGGATGATGACGGCATCCGCGCGTTCCAGCACTTCTTTCGAAAGCGGAATCGAATGCCACATCGCGTCGTGCTCGTCGGTGAAGCTCGGCACAAACGGATCGTAGTAATCGATGCGCGCGCCGTCCTTACGCAGGATGTCCATGACCTTGAGCGCGGGAGATTCACGCCAGTCCTCGATGTCTTTTTTATAGGCAACGCCGAGGACGAAGATCTCCGAATTCTTGAGCGCTTTGTTTTGCTCGTTGAGCGCGCGAATGACTTTTTCGCGCACAAAGTACGGCATCGTCCAATTGATTTCGCCTGCAAGTTCGATGAAGCGCACGTTCATGTCGTATTCACGCGCCTTCCAAGCGAGATAGAAAGGATCGAGCGGAATGCAATGTCCACCAACGCCCGGGCCCGGATCGAAGCGCATGATCCCGAATGGCTTGGTCGCGGCCGCATCGAGCACATCCCAGACACTGACGCCAAGACGGTCGCAGAGCAGCGCCATTTCGTTGACGAGCGCGATGTTCACGGCGCGGAAGGTGTTCTCGAACACCTTCGTCATTTCGGCTACCTTCGGTGAACCAACCGGAACGACGTTGAGAATCGTTTGCTGGTAGAAACACGTCGCGACGTCGAGACACGAAGGCGTCACGCCACCGACCACCTTATTCGTGTTCTTCGTCGTATATCGCGCATTGCCGGGATCGACGCGCTCGGGTGAAAACGACAGGAAGAAATCTTCCCCGATTTTCAAACCCGATTGCGAGAGGAGCGGCAGCAATACTTCTTCCGTCGTACCGGGGTATGTCGTGCTCTCGAGGCTAATCAGCTGGCCGGGACGCAAGTGCTTCGCGATCTCGGTCGCCACGTTTTTGATGTATGAAATATCTGGTTCTTTGTTCGCGGTCAGCGGCGTCGGCACGCAAATGACGATGCAGTCGCAACGTCCGAGCGTACTGAAATCCGTCGATGCGTTGAGCTTACCGCTCTCGACCATTTCGGCGAGTTCGCGGTCGTCGACGTCGCGAATATAATTCAATCCTTGTTTGAGCTGATCGACACGAATCGGATTACGATCGTATCCGAGGACGTCGAAGCCGACCTTCGCCTTTTCCACCGCAAGCGGCAGTCCGACGTAGCCGATGCCTACGACGCCGACGATCGCGGTCCGATCGACGATTTTCTTCTTGAGGGCGGATGCGCGAATCGATGACGCTTCCAGGAGTTTCACGTTCTCGTTGCCTCTGCAGATTTCAGGATGAAGTCAGTGATTTCAGACCGCTCGACGCGGACCGTTTCTTGGCCGGGAGTCTCGGGCTGCGCAGGCGCGCCCGTGAGATGCGTACCCGGCGTAAATTCCGGGACGAACTCTTTAAGGATGCGAACCGCACCTGCGGAGTCGCTGCGGCGCACGACCGCTCGTAAGCGATCGATGCCGTCGTTAAGCCGCGCATAGTCGAGACGTTGTTGCTTTGCGATGAACAGACGCTCGTGACTCGTGCGCGTGAAGCCTTCGCTGTCGGTGAGAATCTCTTCGAACAGTTTTTCGCCGGGGCGAATGCCCTTTTCGACGATGTTGATGTCTTTGTACGGCTCGAGCCCTGAGAGCCGGATGACTTGCTCGGCGAGATCTAGGATTTTCACGGGCGCGCCCATGTCGAGCACGAAGACCTCACCGTCCACTCCCATCGACATCGCTTGCAACACGAGCGATACCGCTTCCGGAATCGTCATGAAGTAGCGCACCATGTCCCGGTGGGTGATCGTTACCGGACCGCCCGCCTGCACTTGCTGTTTGAAGATCGGAATCACGCTGCCGCGGCTGCCGAGCACGTTGCCGAATCGTACGGAGACGAATTCCGTCGCCGAGCCGCCTGCGAAAGACTGACAGACGAGTTCCGACATGCGTTTGGTTGCGCCCATCACGCTCGTCGGATTGACCGCCTTGTCCGTCGAGAGCATCACGAACTTTGCGCATCCCGCGGCGGCCGCCGCGAGCGCGACGACCTTCGTGCCGATGACGTTGTTGCGCACCGCTTCGCAGATATTGCCCTCGACGATCGGCACGTGTTTGTGCGCCGCGGCGTGCAAGACGACTCGCGGCCGGAACGTCGTAAAGACGTTGCGAATCGCGCTCGGATCGGCGACGTCCGCGAGAATCATCTTCGTGCGATCGAAGTTGTAGCGTTCGCTCAACTCGCGCTCGATCTGGAAAAGACTGTTCTCGCCGTGGCCCAGCAGCAACACTTGCTGAGGATCGAAACCGACGATCTGACGGCAGATTTCGCTGCCGATCGAGCCGCCGGCGCCGGTGACGAGAACGACTTGCCCTTCGAGATGTGGGCGGATGCCTACGGTGTCAATAACGACCGGATCGCGCTTGAGCACGTCTTCAAGTCGAATGTCGCGCATACGAGAAACCGTCAGACGTTCCGTGAGAAGCTCAGCGGCATCCGGCACGACGGTGACGCCCGGCCGGGTGTCTTCGGGAATCTGCAGCGCGAGTTCTCGCACTTCATTGATGACGTTGAGCGGCGAGCCGGTAATAGCAACGAGGACCGTATCGATCGATCGGCGGTGCACGACGTTCGGAAGATCGGGAATCTTTCCGAGGATGCGCACGCCGTCGATGCGCTTTTCCGAAACGCCGTCTTCAAGACAGCCGACGACGACCATCGGCATGTTTCGATCTTCGAGAATTGCTTTCGCCGTTTGATGGCCCGCGATACCGTGTCCGACGATCAGTACGCGCTTGGCTTCAGGCCGTCGCGTGTACCACCATGTTCGCGCCATCACGAGACCAATGCGCACGAACATGCGCAAGACGAACGCAAGGAGCGCGGCGATAACGACCAGACGCCCGGACGCCATCGATAACGGCGTCGGGAGTTGTTCGAATGCCAGCGCGAGGAGAGCGCCGGCAATTGCGCCGACAAGCAAGCGCACGACATCGTGAAAGTCGAATGTGCGGGCGCTTTCATAACGGAACTGCACGTAGGCGCCGAAGAGCAGCAGAATGAGTGCCATGATGCCCAGCTGCTCGCGCGATGCCGTGTGAACGTCGCCGACGATCGGAGCTAGCGACACGGCGAAACCGACTGTAATGCAATCTGCGGCGAAAAGGCCGGCTCGCAACAGTGGGCGGATCGTCCGGTGCCCATTAACGATGGTGATGCGCACGGTTGCTAGGTCTCTCTTCAGCGCGTACGATCCGGACGCAGCCGGGGAACAGAGCAAAACAACGGGCGGTGCACCTTCATGCTCGCATCGTATCGTCGTTGCTTGCTACTCGTAAGATACAGGTCCCCCAATGGGCCTTGGGACGCTCGGCCCTTGCCGCTAGGCCAACCTGGATGTAGCCGCGCGATGCGAGCAGGCACCATGATGGTGATGTGAAGGGTCCACGCACGCTTGCCCGATCGCTCCGGGCTTTTTACTCGCTCTTACGCGAATCGATGCGCGATGCGGAAATTCGCGACGCGTATCCGGAAACGATTATCGCATCAAATGTCACCGTGCGCGGCGTCGAGCGCGTGCGCATGGGGCGCAAGGTGTTCCTGGATCATGGTGCCTATTTGAATCCGAGCACCGTGAATAACGGGCGCGGCTTCATTCATATAGGCGACAACGTAGAGATCGGTCCCTACAGCGTGCTTTGGGGTGGTGGCGGCCTGACGATCGGCAGCAACGTGCATATGGGTGCCCACGTGCACATCACCACGCAGCAAGGGCGACCCGTTCCCTTATCGCAAACGGAACTGCTTCCGCTCCCGGTTGACGTGGCCCCGGTAACGATCGAAGATCACGTGTTGATTTATTCAGGGGCGATCATCGTGCCCGGCGTGCGCGTGGGCCATCACGCGGTGATAGCCGCGGGAGCAGTGGTCATCGATGACGTGGAACCCGGCACGCTCGTCGGAGGTGTGCCGGCTCGTCCCCTCTATCGCGCTACGGAAGATCGTCGAGCGACTTCACGACGGTGAAGTGCTGATCGAGACTTGTAATCTCGAAGATCTTGCGCAACGGCGGCCGCGTAACGATCAAATACACGGCTTTGCCGTCCTCCAACATGACGCGTCCGTATTGCGCGATCGCGTTTAGACCGGTCGAATCGATGAAGAGCAGATCGGTCATGTCGATCGCCATGGCTTCGGGCGTTCCAATCCGCCCAAGTGCGTCACGCAGTTCGTGAGCGTTCGACAAGTCGATATCGCCTGCGATTGATATCACCGGAATTCCACGGTGTTCCTGGATGTTGATTTGCGCGAGTTTTTCGGTCATGTCAAAGGTTGAGAGAGAGAAGTTTCTAGGATTTCGATCAGCACATCGCGTCGAGCGTTCGGAGTTGCGTGCGCATAGCGTTCGTAGTGCTCTCCGAGGATCTGTTTCAATCCGTCAACGACCAACGCCTGGGACTCTTGAGAAGCCGGCGAACCGCCGCCTTTCGGGCGCAACTCGGCGTCGATGCGTTCACGCTCGAGAAGACGCAAAATGGTGGCCTCGCACGGCGGCCTCCGATAAACATTCCGTTTTGCGCGCACCCCCGGAAACGATTGCCGTTCCCGAGAAATGAACGATAGGTCTTCGAGCACCGCGAGCGCCTCAAACACCATCGAGGGTGAATAAAGGCCAAGATCCTCGCGAATCTGCTCGATGGTCGGACTGCATTCGCCGTCGTCGCACAGCATCGCAAGGTACAGATACATGCAGACCTGGCGTGGATTAAGCACGTGAAACATGAACGCGCTCCACCACGCCGGGATTAATGCGGTCGGTTCACACGCCTCGTGCGGCCGACTCCCCGGTATTAAATTCACTTTGCTGACCGTTTACGAAGGGTTTACGCCCATGCCTTTCGCGCAATCGCTCCAAAATTTTGGGGGGATATGTCCCACAAATTGCCCACCGCCCGGAAAACGAAACGACCCTCGCGTATGCGAGGGTCGCTCCTGGGATTTACCGCGTGATCTACGCTGGCATGTCTTTCTTCTGTTCTTGATAGATCAGCGTCGGCGGGTCTTTCTTCTCGATGACGTCTTTGTTGATGATGCATTTCTTCACGCCTTGCAGTGACGGAAGATCGTACATCACGTCGAGCATCGTCTCTTCGAGAATCGAACGCAATCCGCGCGCGCCGGTCTTACGGCTTTGCGCTTTGGTTGCAATTGCAACGAGCGCATCTTTGGTGAATTGCAGATCGACACCGTCCATGTTCATGATCTTCTGGAACTGACGCACGAGCGCGTTGCGCGGTTCCGTGAGAATGCGGCGCAGCGCGAGTTCGTCGAGCGCGTCGAGCGTCACGACGATCGGAAGACGTCCGATGAATTCCGGAATCAGTCCGAACTTCAACAGATCTTCCGGCATCAACGATTGCAAGAGTTTGCCGGTACGCGCGTCTTTCTTACCTTCCGGAGTTGCTCGGAAGCCCATGTTGTTTGCGGAAACACGAGATTCAATAATCCGCTCCAGCCCATCGAACGCGCCGCCGCAGATGAACAACACGTTGGTCGTGTCGATCTGGATGAACTCCTGATGCGGATGTTTGCGTCCGCCCTGCGGAGGAACGTTTGCCGTCGTGCCTTCGAGAATCTTGAGCAGCGCCTGCTGTACGCCTTCGCCCGAGACATCGCGCGTGATCGACGGATTTTCGCTCTTGCGGGCGATCTTGTCGATCTCGTCGATGTAGACGATGCCTTTCTCCGCGCGCTTGACGTCGTAATCCGCAGCTTGAATCAGCTTGAGCAGAATGTTCTCGACGTCTTCGCCGACATAGCCCGCTTCCGTGAGCGACGTTGCGTCCGCCATGGCGAGCGGAACGTCGAGAATCTTCGCAAGCGTTTGCGCGAGATAGGTCTTGCCCGAACCGGTCGGACCGACGAGCAAGATGTTTGACTTTTGCAGCTCGACGTCGTCGGCCGTGCCGCCGGCGTTGATGCGCTTGTAGTGATTGTACACCGCGACCGCGAGCGATTTCTTTGCGCGTTCCTGACCGATCACATACTGGTTGAGGATGTGATTGATTTCTTTCGGCTTGGGAATGTTGCGCAGCCGCAGATTCTCGTCGACGTTCTTATAGAGCTCTTCTTCGATGATCTCATTGCAGAGCTCGATACATTCGTCGCAAATGTACACGCCCGGGCCTGCGATCAACTTGCGCACCTGCTCCTGCGATTTTCCGCAGAAACTGCACTTGAGTTGACCCTTTTCGTCTCCGAAACGGAACATGCGTTACGGGCGTCCTTTCGGCTTAAGCCGGCGTCGACAAGGCCCCACGGTCTTCGATAACGTGATCGATAATCCCGTAGTCCTTGGCTTCTTCGGAGGTCATGTAGTAGTCGCGATCGATGTCCTTCAGGACCTGCTCGAGCGGCTTATTCGTCGTCTTTTCGTAAATCCGGGCAATGGTCTGACGCGTCGCAATGAGGTCGCGCGCCGCAATTTCGACATCCGTTGCCTGGCCGCCGATCTGTGAGACCCAAGGCTGGTGGATCAGAATCTTGGCATGGGGGAGGGCGTAGCGCTTTCCGGCCGCGCCACCCGTCAAAAGAACTGAACCCATCGATGCGGCCATACCCATGCAAATCGTCGCGACGTCAGGCTTGATGAAGCGCATCGCGTCGTAGATTGCGAGACCGGCCGTCACGCTGCCGCCCGGCGAATTGACATACATATCGATGTCTTTATCCGGATCTTCTTTTTCAAGAAACAGCAACTGCGCGATCACGAGGTTTGCCAAGTGATCGTCGATCGGACCGCCGACAAAGACGATCCGGTCTTTGAGTAGCCGCGAGTAGATGTCGTACGCGCGTTCCCCGCGCGCGCTCTGCTCGACGACCATAGGAACTAAATGACCCACTTATTTCTCCCTAACCTATTTTCCGTTGCTGTTCTTGTGAACTACGTACTCCGCTACGAAGTTGCTTCGAGCGTCCCCTACTTCTTGTCGACGATCTTTGCATTGTCGATGAGGAAGTCCAGCGTCTTGTTTCGGACAATGCCGTCCATCAACGATAATACGTTGTTTCCGAGGGCTTTGCGAATACGGTCTACGGGCTGGCCGTATTGCCGCGCAAGTGCAGCGAGTTCTTCAGCGACATCCGCCGGCGTGGCATGGATATTCTCGGTCTTCGCGATAGCTTCGATGAGGAGCGTTCCTTTAACGCGGGACTGCGCATCCGCTCGGTACTCCGCACGGAGTTCATCCTCGCTCTTACCCGCTTCCTTGAGGTAGTCCTCAAAGCTGACGCCCGCGCGTGCCGACTGGCTCGCCGCATCGTTGATCATGTGGTCGATCTCACGGTCGACGAGCACTTCCGGTAGCGGGAAGTCCCGCGACTCGAGGAGCTTCTCCATAACCGCGTTGCCGACGGCCCGGCGCGCGCGCGACTCGGCAATCGTTTCCAAACGCTTGCGCACGTCGGCGCGGAGCGCCTCGAGCGTCTCGTTTTCTGAAATCGACTTCGCAAATTCGTCATCGATCGCGGGCAGCTCGAGCGCCTTGACATCGTGGACCGTTACCGTAAATACGGCGGTCTTCCCAGCCAGATCTTCCTGTGGATATTCCTGTGGAAAAACGGCCTCGACGTCCTTCGTCTCGCCGGCTTTCATGCCCGCAATGCCGCTGGCGAAGCCCGGGATGAACCGGCCCTCGTCAAGTTCCGTCATTTGGCCGTTCGCCGTGCCACCCTCGAACGGGACGCCGTCGATCTTGCCTTCGTAGTCCATCGTGACCACGTCGCCGAGCTGCGCCGGGCGGTCGACGGGGACGAGCGTCGCGCGTTCTTTCGCGAGCGATGTGATGCTCCGCTCGACGTCTTCGTCAGTGATGTCGATCGCTTCACGCTCGACTTCGATGCCCTTGTACTCGCCCAAATCGATCTCAGGGCGGACGTCCACGAGCGCCTTCAATTTCGGCGGCTGACCGTCTTCAACCGGAAGGAGCTCCATCTTCGGCCGATCGACCGGCTCCAGGTCATGCTCGCGCACGGCCTTGGCATAGACCTCGGGCACAATGTCTTCCATCGCCTGGCTGGTAATGGCGTTTGAACCGTACGTTTGCTCGAAGATCTTCCGCGGGACTTTGCCGGCCCGGAATCCCGGGAGCTTCACGTTCTTAGCGAGCTTACGGAAGGCGCGCTCTTCGGCGGCAGCTAGCTCCTCGGCGGTGATAGGGATCTCCAGCTCTACCTGGGTCGGAGCGAGGCGATTGAGGGTCGAGGTACTCAACGGGCGGCTGCTTTCTCTGCGTCTTCAAAACGGAAAAGGAGCGCTTCGGCGCTCGAGCGCCTGCGCCCCTTACATGGAGCGGAAGACGAGATTCGAACTCGCGACCCTCGCCTTGGCAAGGCGATGCTCTACCACTGAGCTACTTCCGCAAACCCAACAAAAGAATCTTAGCGCGTGCTAAAACTACCTTTGTCTGCCGTCGCTTGGTCTTGGCCGATGGTGGGCAAGCAGAGACTCGAACTCTGACGGGTTGCCCCACTGGAACCTAAATCCAGCGCGTCTGCCAGTTCCGCCACTTGCCCCCGTGGGACTCGTCCTGCGGGGCCTTGCCCCCGCGGGCGCGGCGACCACCAATAATAGAACGCGGCCTGTGCTTTTCCTTCTACGGCTCGTCGAGCGTTTCTCGGCTGCCGCCCGGGAGTTCGATGTGCGGTGGTTTCGATGCAGCGACGACCGATTCGAAACGAACGGCGGCTTGCGTGTAGATCTCACCCTGCGCGGCAATCGGGGCATCGGCTTTTTCTTCGCTGATGTAATGTGCGCCGTCGATGTCGGTGAATCGAATTGTCCAGGGCACCATGGTCGCTGCACCACCGACGAAGTTTGTCGAGTCTTTCAGTTGCCACGGTGCGAACGTCGATTGATCGATCCACGCCTCGCGAATGCGATACTTTCCGGGATCGTGCACCGGCTTGAGGCCGAGATGATAACACGCGTGACCGTCGATACTCTCGTTCCCGAGTAGCGTAATGGTATATTCGCGATTCTGCGCGTACACCGTTGCAATTTCCGGAAGCGACGGCAATGGAGATGGCGACGGTTTTACCTTGCGCGGATTGGGATCGTGAAACTCCTTGCGAATCTGTTCGACGAGCGCCATCGAATTGAATGGTGTCGGTGACGGCGCCGGCACGAACGGCGCCATTCCGAACGAGTAATTTGGGCGCAACTTTGGAACGCCGAGAAAATCGTCGTCCGGCAACGGTTTGTTCATTGGAACCAGAATTCCGAAGTTGATGCCGGTCGGCCTCACTGGATGTTCGCGTTCGTAATCGCTCGTCGGATCGACATCGACGACGTTGTTCACTGCGTCATACGACGCGTTGTAATGTTCGACTCGTTCGTTGCCGCCCTCGATGATGTCGACGGCGACTTGATACTGCAATTCTTGAGGGTAACGTTGCTGCATCCAATACGATCGCGCATTCGCGAATATTTGATACGGGTCTGGTTGCGCGTGCGCCGGTATCGCGAGCAGGCTCGCGCCTATGCCCGCTGCGGCAAGTATCGAAAACGCCTTTCGCATCCCCACGCTATCCATTACACCGTACGGCAGCATAATGTTTCCTGAACGCTTCCCCGGCAGGAGAGCCGTCTTAACACGCCCGACTAGATGTTTGCCAGTTGGGAGGTAGTTCAATGCCGAGATATTTGGTCGAAAGAACATTTTCCCAGGGATTACATATTCCGAGCAACGCCGGCGGGGCAGCCGCGTGTCTGAACGTCGTGGGAAACAACGCAACGAAGGGCGTTACGTGGGTTCATTCTTACGTGTCTGCCGATAAAACGAAGACGTACTGCATCTACGACGGGCCGAGTGAAGATGCGATTCGCGAAGTTGCGTCGATTAACGGCTTGCCCGTGGACAGCATCCAACAGGTGAGCGTGCTGGATCCGTATTTCTATTACGAGGAACAGCTCGTCACGACGTGACGACGGGGTGTTGTTCCGCTTCGAGCGACAGCTCGACGGGAATGCCTTGACGAAGCGTCTTTTGTACTTCTGCAACCGTATCGGTGAATCGAAGCAGCTCCTGGACTTCCTGCCATGGAGCGCTCGATTTTATGCGCGGCCGGAATCGCACGTTGTGTGCGATATCGCCCTCACCGCCGAAAGATCCGCTGACTTCGACTTCGATTTCGCGGATTTCGATGCCGCGCTTTTTCGCTTCGCGGTACACGTCGTTGCAATAGCACGTCGCAAGTGCGAGGAACAGCAATTCCCCGCCGCTGACTCCCGAACCGTAGCCGTCCGCCATCGGCGCAATCGACACGTGCTTGGCTTCACCGCCACTCGTCACGACGGCCGAGTGAACGCCTTTACTGTTGCGTACGCGTGCTGAAATCACCATCGTGCCAGCTATTGTAGCAAGCCGCGCTCTGGATATCACTTTCAAAGAAAGACCCGAAGCCACGCGAGGCTTCGGGTCTTCTTTAAAGCTGGTGCACCGCCAGGGACTCGAACCCCGAACCAATTGATTAAGAGTCAACTGCTCTACCATTGAGCTAGCGGTGCCTAAGTTTTTTGCGCCCTCCGGGACTCGAACCCGGGACCAACGGATTAAAAGTCCGCTGCTCTACCGACTGAGCTAAAGGCGCACGTTCACAGGGCCCGACGTATTGTAGCTTTGGGCGCTCCCTTTGGCAAGCCGGTTTTCAGGCATCGCATGATACGCGATTCCACTGGGCGCTCCTGCAGCGTTTACGCAGATGCGCTACGCGTCGACCGCCCGAGTACCTCAGGATACATTCCGACCATTTCCGCCGCGGAGAGCGCACGCGAATAAAAATATCCCTGCGCGAGGCGGCAGCCGGCGTTGCTAAGTGCTTCCCGCTGACGCGCGGTCTCCACGCCTTCGGCGACGACGCGCACGTCGAATGCCTCGGCAAGAGTCATCAGCGTCCGCACGATGGGTTCGCTAGCAAGATCGCCGTCGGTTCCGGCTACGAACGAGCGATCGATTTTGATCGCGTCGACTTTGAACTGTTGCAGGTAACGCATCGAGGAATAACCTGTTCCGAAGTCGTCGATGCAGATATTGAAACCGCGATCGCGAACGCGTTCGAGGGTGACGTTCGCGCGAGTTCCTGAATCGAGCACGAGACTCTCGGTGATCTCTAGCGTGAAGTCGGAGGGCGAGAGGCCGTGATGTTCGACCAGCTGCACCAGGACACGTTCGAAATCGGGATCGCTCAGTTCGCTCGCTGATACGTTCACGTGCATCGAGAAGTCAATCGTTCCGCCACGATTGCGCCGCCAAGTCGCAAGCTGCGCAGCCGACGTCTCGAGCACAAACCGTCCGATTGCGGACGCCAGCCCTGTCTGCTCTGCAAGCGGAATGAACTCAGCCGGCTTGATGACGCCTTCCGTCGGATGATCCCAGCGGATGAGCGCTTCGCACCCCGTCACCGTACCATCCACGACGTCCACGATCGGTTGATATTGCAGCCGGAACTCGTTGCGCTCGAGCGCAACGCGCATGTCGCTGATAAGCTCCAGTCGTTTCTGCGCGCGGGCGTGCATCTTTGAGTCGAACACTGCGTAGCGGGTCGTACCCATGCCTTTCGCATGCTGCATCGCGATCTCCGCATCGCGCATGACGTCCTCCGCCCGTTCATAGCTCGCGGAGCCGATCGCGATTCCGACACTGGCACCGAGATAGATGCCCTTCGAGCCGATCGTGACGACCTTCGAGAGATTGTTCAAAATACGGCGCGCAACCGATTCGACGTGGAGAATGTCGCCCAGCGATTGCACGAGCACCGCAAACTCGTCGCTTCCGAGACGAGCGACGACATCGCGCGCGTCGACGGATGAGCGCAGCCGGGCGGCGATTTGTGTGAGGACGAGATCGCCTGCCGCGTGTCCCATCGACTCGTTGACGTCTTTGAAATGCTCGAGATCGACAAACAGCACGGCGAAGAACGAGTCGAGCAGTGCGCTCGCCTCATCGAAACGATTGCACAACGCTTGTTCGAAGAGTTGACGGTTCGGCAGTCCGGTCAGGCTGTCGTGCATCTTGTCGTGTTGCATCCGGCGCTCACTATGCTTGAGGGCCGTTTTGTCACGGAACATGCAAATTGCAAAGAGCGGCTCGTCGCGCTCGTCGTTGACGATCGAAACCGTCGCATCGGTCCAAATCTCTTGGCCGCTTGGTGAGCGCGACGTCTGTTCGAACTCGAACGTTTCTTTTTCGCCGGCGAGCACACTTGCGAGTTCTGTTTCGTGACCTTCGATTGCGGCGCCCATCGAGTCCCCGAACATCGTGCGAAAAACGCTGTTTGCATCGACAAGGGTGCCGCGGCGATCCACGACGGCGATTCCGACTGCGGCGCCATCGAATACGGCACGGAACTGAGCTTCCGACAGGCGTAGCGCTTCTTCTGCTTGCTGCCGCGCGAGTTCGGCTTGAAAACGTGCCGATTCTTGCTGGACGGTGCGCAGCGCGATCCGATCGCGGCGCGCGACGAGTTGCGCGATCGTCATCATAATTCCGACGATCATCATCGCGCCGACGAGAAACGCCAAATAAAAGTAGCGGTTTCGCTGCTCCTGAATCAGCCCCCGAGCCCCTAAATTTGCGTTGAGTGCCGCGCCTTCGGCTT
>JAMXLG010000022.1 GCA_024281135.1 Vulcanimicrobiia bacterium
CTCAGGGTCTGCCCGTTAGGGCAAACCCATCAAGGGAAATAGCAAAAGACCCGCAACCATGCGGGTCTTTTCATTTTCTTGCGCGCAGGGAGGTAGTAATGGCGACGCAGACAGTACAAGAACGCACCGGAAAGCTCACGGCGCGCGGAAATCCGTTGACGCTTCTCGGTCCTGAACTCAAAGCCGGCGATACGGCTCCGGAAGTGCATTTGAGCGCGGCTGATTTGTCGGTGAAGACGCTTGCCGATCTCACTGACAATGGCAAGCGCGCGGCGATGCTCATTATCGTGCCGTCGCTCGATACGAGCGTCTGCTCGACGGAATCGCATACGTTCAACACGCGCATCGGCGAGCTCGGTGAGAACGTACAAGCCTATGTCGTGAGCATGGATCTTCCGTTCGCGCAAGCACGCTGGTGTGGCGCAGAAGGCGACGTCGAACTCGGGATGCTCTCCGACTACCGCAACCACCTTTTCGGATACGAATACGGCGTGCGGATCAAAGAGAATGGACTGCTCGCGCGCGCGATTATCATCATCGGCGGCGATCAGCGGATCAAATATGTGCAGATGGTTCCGGAACTGACCAGCGAGCCGAACTACGACGAGGCGATTAAGGCCGCCGCAGCCGCTAAGTAACCCCAGAGGGGGCGCAAGCGACATTGGTCGGAGCGCCCCCGGTGGGGGCCCATCGTGCTAAGGACGAATGACGCCGCTCAATGCCCCCGACCGTTTTTATCCTCGATTTTGGCGCGCAATACAGCCAATTGATTGCGCGTCGCACGCGCGAACTCGGCGTCTACTGCGAAATCGTTCCGTTCGATGTTTCGTGGTCGACCCTCGCGTCGCGTAACCCCGCTGCTATCATTCTCTCGGGTGGCCCCGAGAGCACGCTCGTTCCCGGTGCGCCCGATCTCGATCCACAGATTCTCACGAGCGGGTTACCGATTCTCGGTATCTGCTATGGCATGCAACTCGTCGCGCGTCATCTCGGCGCGGAATTGGTGAAGCTCGACCACGCAGAGTACGGCCCTGCGACGCTCACGACCGAACATGCGGAAGATCCGTTTTGGCAAGGCACTGCGTCGGAGTGGCGCGTGTGGATGTCGCACGGCGACTCGGTCGTGAAGATGCCGAACGGATTTGTGGAACTTGGCTCGACGCCACGTTGTAACATCGCTGCGATGGGCGATCATGCGCGTAAGATTTACTGCGTGCAGTTTCATCCCGAAGTGTCGCACACCGAGTATGGTACGAAGCTGCTTTCAAATTTTCTTCATGGCGTTGCGAGGCTCGACGCGAGCTGGCGGATGGAGAACGTCGTCGATACGCTTATCGACGAGATTCGCGCCAAAGTTGGAACCGCTAAAGTTATTTGCGCGCTCTCAGGCGGCGTCGATTCGGCCGTTGCCGCGACGCTCGTTTCGCGCGCAATCGGCGAACAGCTGACATGCATTTTCGTCGATCACGGTCTCTTGCGCAAGGGCGAAGCCGAATCGGTGCTGCAGGCATTCCGCGACGTGTTGCACCTCAACGTCGTTGCGGTCGATGCGCGTAAGCGTTTCCTGGACAAACTAGTCGGCGTCGAGGATCCCGAACGCAAACGCATCATCATCGGTCACGAGTTCATCGCTGTGTTCGAAGAGGAAGCCGCGAAGATCCCCGGTGTCAAGTACCTGGTGCAAGGGACGCTCTATCCCGACGTCATCGAATCGAAGACGCCGCAAAGTAAAGCCGGACACAAGATCAAGTCGCACCACAACGTGGGCGGTCTGCCGGAAAAGATGAACTTTCAATTGATCGAGCCGCTGCGCGCTCTCTTCAAAGACGAAGTGCGTTCGCTCGGACGCGTGCTCGGACTGCCCCAACACATCGTGCAGCGTCAACCGTTCCCCGGCCCCGGACTCGCCGTGCGCATCATCGGCGACATCACCGAAGAGCGTCTCGATATCGTACGTAATGCGGATGCAATCGTACGTGAGGAGATCGACAACGCACGCGAGCTGCAACCGCACCCCTGGCAGTATTTTGCCGTGCTGACGCCCGTGCGAAGCGTCGGCGTGATGGGCGACGGGCGCACGTATGCGAATCTCGTCGCGGTTCGCGCAATTACGAGCGAAGACGGGATGACCGCCGATTGGGCGCGTCTGCCACATGCGCTGCTCGAGAAAATCTCGACGCGTATCGTCAATGAAGTGCAAGGCGTCAATCGCGTCGCCTACGATATTACGTCGAAGCCTCCCGCGACCGTGGAGTGGGAGTAGACATGCGCGTTCTCATCGTTGGCAGTGGCGCGCGCGAAGACGCGCTGTCTTGGAAGATCGTGCAGTCGCCTTCGGTCGAAGCGCTTTTCGTGACGCCTGGCAACGCCGGCACGGCATCGCGTGCAATCAATTGGAATATTCCGGTCACGGACGGAAAAGCGATCGTCGAACGCGCGCAGGACGGGAACATCGATCTCGTCGTGCTCGGTCCGGAAGTTGCGATTGCTTCGGGGGTCGGCGATCGTCTTCGCGACGCCGGCATCGCGGTATTTGGACCGAATCGCTCCGGCGGCCGGCTCGAATCGAGCAAAGTCTTTGCGAAGCGTTTCATGGAACGCCACGGTGTTCCGACGGCGCGCGCAGCGATCGTCCATTCGCTCGCAAGTGCGACGAAGGCGCTCGATGAGTGGACGGGTGACGGTGTGGTCGTGAAAGCCGATGGACTCGCCGCGGGCAAAGGCGTTGTCGTTTGCGATAGCGTTGACGAAGCGCGTATCGTCGTAAGCGACTGGTATAACCACAACCGTATTCCCGGCGGTGGAACCGACGTGCTGCTGGAAGAGCGATTGAGCGGACGTGAAGTCAGCGTTTTTGCTCTTGCAGACGGCCGCGCGATGTTGCCGATGGCCGCTGCGTGCGATTATAAGCGAGCGGGCGACGGCGACACCGGTCCGAACACTGGCGGCATGGGCGCGTATTCGCCGCCCTACGACTTTCCGATCGATATGTACGACCAAGTTCGGGAGCGCATTCTCGCTCCGGTATTGCGCGGATTGCTCGCCGAAGGTGAAAACTACATCGGCGTGTTGTATTGCGGCTTGATGTGGACCGAAGACGGACCGTACGTCATTGAATTCAACGTGCGTTTCGGCGATCCCGAAACGCAAGTGATGATGCCGCGCATCAACGGTGATTTCGCAGGCCTACTGAACTCGTGCGCCGACGGCGCAATGGATCTCACCCTCGCAACGCTTTCGACGCAGAGCTGCGTCGGCGTCGTGCTTGCAACGAGCGACTATCCGCGCAGCAACACGCCGCTTCACGGTTTGAACCCCGACATCTCGCTGCCCGAGGGCGCACAAGCGTTCTGGGGCGGCAGCACCCTCGTGGACGGCGCGGTGGAGACCGGCGGGGGGCGCGTGCTCACCGTCACGGCGATCGGTGAAACGATCGCCGATGCGCGCAACGCCGCGTACGATGCCGTCAAAGCGCTTGCCGGACGTCTTGGTACGAATGAACTCAGTTATCGAACGGATATTG
>JAMXLG010000023.1 GCA_024281135.1 Vulcanimicrobiia bacterium
GTCGGCGAGCGGCCGCGCAGGTATCCGGCGATCAAGCCGGCAACGAGGGCGCCGCAACTGCTGCCTAAGCCGATCGGGACTCCGCCGACAACCACGCTCAGCGTGTCGACTAATCCACCGATGACGATCGCGAGCGAGATGAAGATCACGTCGGCCGCCGGCGAGGGACGCATCGCGTAACCCACGACCTTTGCCGCGGCCTCGACGCTACTCGCGAAGCCGGCGATCTGCAGCACGTCGCCGCGCTCGATCACCGTTAGCGGAAGCAGCGGAACGTCGACGCCGGTACGCGTGATACTCTTGAGCACGACGCCCCGCGCGCGGCCCGTCATTAACTCTTCGACGGTGCGATCGCTGACCTCGGAATTGGTGACGACCACGTCGAGCTGGGCGAGCGGAATGTCGAGCAGCACGGGATCGTGCACTTCCTTACCGGCCGATTCAGCGATCACGACTTCAGTAGGTCCGGCGAGCGCGATGACGTCCCCGGTGGAAAGCATCTCGGCAGGAGCGGCGGTCGAAATCGTGCCGCCGCGGCGAATCGCCGCGACGAAGACGCGCTGCCCTTTCGCCTCGAACTCGCGCTCGAGCTGGCCGACCGTCTTGCCGGCGATTCCATCCCCCGTAATGCGAACCGCGCGCACGGCGTTCACGGCGTACGCGCCGAAAACGCCTGCCGGCATATCAGGTTTGAGGCCCAATTGAGCTCCGAGTTTCTTGCACTCTTCGGCGAGATCAAACCCAAACAGCTTCGGGACCAGGCGCGTGATCGTTATAACGCTCATAACCGTAGCCACAACGTACGCGACAGCATAGCCGACCGCAATCTGATCTTGCAGCGTTTTCATGACTCCTGAATTCAAGTTCAGTCGCGCTAACGCGTCGGTTGCCGTTCCGATCGCGGCCGATTGCGTCAGCGACCCAGCTAAGAGCCCCGCGGCCTGCCCGACGTTGAAGTGGACCGCGGCTGCGAATACTGCGACCGCCACGAGCATAATGACGGCCGCGAAGACCGCGAAAATGACTTGCGCAACGCCGTCTCGTTTGAGGCTCGCGAAGAACTGCGGGCCGACCCGGTAGCCAACCGCGAAGAGAAAGAGCAAAAAGACGAAGCCTTTAAGCGGGCCTGGGACGGGAATGTTCAGCTGGCCGACGAGCACGCCGGCCAGAAGACACGCCGTTACGTTTCCGAGGTTGAATCCGCCGAGTTTGAGCGGTCCGATAAAATATCCGATCGCCAATGCTAAAAAGATCGCCAGGTCGGCGTTTTGACGAAGGGTCGTGACGAACCACGCGATCACGGTGTTACGTCAAAACCTCGCAGAGGCGTTGGCCTCTACCTTGAATTTCCAGAGGCCGCTCGCACCGAGGCCCCAAGTATCGCGCAGGCTTATGGCAAAGTCGTTTACGCTGCCATTGACAATGAAGCCGAGGGCATCCTTGTAGATCGAACCGTCGTTGAAGAAAACGCGGCCGGTGTAGCTCGCCGAGAGCTTGACTCCCTTGAACTCGGGCGAATCGATGAACGACCAGTAGGGTGTGTTAATCTCCTGTTCGTAGTAGCTCGTTTCACTCGCGCCGGGCGGTCTAATGATCGTCTGATCGTACTCGTTGGTGGAGGCAAGGGCGCCGCCGCTCCATTTCCATTTCACGATGTAGAACGCTTTTAGCTGGGTGTCGATGCTCTCAACGCCGTTGTTTTGGGTTGGAAGTGCCACGCCAAAAACGAGCGAGTGATCGAACGTCTTCGAGGTCACCGCATACAAATAACGCAGCTCCATGTTGCCGAACCCGGAGTACGGATTGGCGTTCGGCGAGTTCGGAATCACCGCAGTAACAGGATACTTCGTTATGAACGGAAGCCGAATCTGCAGTTGCGCGCACGTGTTCCACAGATTGCGGTCGTAGCGAAGCTCTTTTTTAACCTTGGCGGTGCCGTCGCGGTTCCCTTGAAAATAATAGAATAACGTGGCGTCGTGATCGATCGTGTAGATCTCGTCGCCCATGGGATAGAGCGGAGGTTCGCTGGCCTCCGGAGAGGGAGCGGGAGCCGGTGAAGCGGGCGTTCTTGGAATGCACGCCGCGCTTGCCTTGTCTGATGTGACTGCAAATAGTATGAACAAAACGGGAAGGACGAGTGCTCCCGCAATCGACCTTGAGAATTGATGAAGTTGCCTCAACCGTTCCTCCTCGCTTTGCAGGCAAGTTGACGTATGTCGACATCACGCGATGGTATGGCAAGGGTAGACGGACGCTTTGGCTGCTGCAACTACGCACTAAGGTCTACCTCGCAAGGGGAGGCTACGATTTGGGTCTTGCGGGTAGGTCCAATGCGCCAGAATGTGTTCCGGCTTTCCCTGATGTCCCAACCGGTAAATCGTAAGACCTACGGCTCTGACCGGAGCAGATTCGAAATCTGTCGTCAAGGCAGCCGGCTCAAAGGTCGGAAGCACTTTGTCGGCAATGAAATTTCGTACAAAGTTCGTGCCGGCTTCGTCAAGCTCGCGAACTACCGCAACCGACGCAACGGAGTCGCCTTGCGCTAGACCTGGTTCGATCGCTCGAAGCAGCTTCGTCTGTAAGCGCAGTAGAACGGGCATCGGTTGAACCGAAAGGGCGCCGGTCGTCGTCTCGGAGCGAGTCGTCGAGTGGGCTATTCGCAGTCGCGCGGGCGGCCGTTCCGGCACCGTCCGATCGACGGCCGAAATGATGCGCTTTAATTGCGACGTAAGCGCGAAGCCTGCTACCAGACAAATGCGCGGTTCGGCGGGCCCCGAAAAGACAAAGTGCGACTGATCGGGGAATCGCACGATCTCCAAATCGAGGGCGATCTCGATGGCCGTTACATCCCATTTTCGGAGATGGGTGACGCTCATCAATTCTAAAGATGCCGCACCGTGCGGTCAGTTGTTAACCCCCACCGAGGGTCCACTTATCAGAGCCACCCTCAGGGGTGGCACGCTTCGTCGCGCCGGCATTACGGGCCGGGAAAGTCCGGCCGAGGGCAGACCCGCACGGACGCAGTAAGAGCAGAATGGCCAATGCGCATTTTGATCGTCGAGGACGATCCGCGGATCCATACCTCGTTAGCCGAGGACCTGCGCCGGCAACACTATGCTGTCGACGTCGTTAGCGACGGGCTGACCGGACTCGATTTTGCCCGCACGGGCGTGCATGACGTGATTCTGCTTGACGTCCTCTTGCCGGGGCTCGATGGATTAAAACTCTGCCGGCGTCTTCGCAGCGAAAAATCGAAGGCGCTGATCTTGATGATCACGGCGCGCGGCGAGGTGAGCGACAAAGTCGCCGCGCTGGACGCCGGCGCCGACGACTACCTCGTGAAGCCTTTCGATCTGACCGAGCTCTCGGCTCGGATTCGCGCCGCTTTACGCCGCCAGAACGGCGCACGCCAACCGATGCTAACGCGCGGCGCACTGCGGCTCGATCCCACCCGGCTCGTCGTGACCTACCTCGACGAGGTCGTCCCGTTGACCGCCACCGAATACGCTATCCTCGAAACGCTGATGCAGAGCCCTTTGCAAGTCTTTTCTCGCGCGATGCTGCAAGACAAAGTCGCGAGTTTCGACGAGGCCGCGCCGCGCGACTCGATCAAGACCCACATCAC
>JAMXLG010000024.1 GCA_024281135.1 Vulcanimicrobiia bacterium
GCACACGTAGCGCAATAACGCGCCCCCTGCGCGTCTCCCGATTTTCGTAGACACCGAAGGTTCCGCACTTTGCGGCGATGTTCGCCTTCGTTACCGTGCACGGCGAAAGATGAAGGCCAAGCGCAACGGAGAGAACGAGATGAAGCATGCAGTTCCTCTTTGTGCGGCTCCGTTCGCTTTAGCAAAAAAGAATCCCAGCTCGCTAGAGCTGGGATTCGAACCTTCGACAAGCTCAGGATGACACTTAGGCGACTTCGAAGAGGCCGGCTGCGCCCATACCGCCGCCGATGCACATGGTGACGACGACGTATTTTGCGCCTCGGCGTTTGCCTTCGATGAGGGCGTGCATCGTCATGCGAGCGCCGCTCATTCCGTATGGGTGGCCGATCGAAATTGCGCCGCCGTCGACGTTGAAGCGGTCGTTCGGGAGTCCGAGCGTATCGCGGCAATAGATCGTTTGCACGGCGAACGCTTCGTTGAGTTCCCATAGGCCGATGTCGTCGATCTTCAGACCGTGCGCTTTGAGCAACTTCGGCACGGCGAAAACCGGGCCGATACCCATCTCGCCAGGTTCAACGCCGGCGACCGCAAAGCCACGATAGTAGCCGAGCGGCTTGAGATTACGTTGTTCCGCAAGCTTTGCATCCATGACCACGACTGCAGCTGCGCCGTCGGAAAGTTGCGACGAATTGCCTGCAGTGATCGACGTATCTTTGATGCCCGGAACCGCGCCTTTCAGTTGCGCGAGGCCTTCGAGCGTCGTATCCGGACGATTGCCTTCGTCCTTCTTGAGCACCGTGTGCTCTTCGGACACTTTCCCGGACTCTTTATCGTGCACGAATTTCCACGACGGAAGGTCCACGATCTCCGCATCGAAACGGCCCGCTTCTTGCGCCGCTGCCGTACGCTGCTGGCTTTGCAGCGCATATTCATCTTGCGCTTCGCGCGAGATGTTGTACTTCTTCGCCACGTTGTCGGCCGTGTAGAGCATCGGCATGTACACATCCGGCGTGTGGCGCAGTAGCCAATCTTCCGTGTAGTACTTCATGTTGAGGTCGTTTTGCACCATCGAGATCGATTCGACGCCGCCGCCGACGACGACATCAGCGTTATCGACCATGACGCGTTTTGCGGCGCCCGCAATCGCATCGAGACCCGAAGCGCAATAACGGCTCACGGTTTGTCCCGGCACCGTCACCGGACACCCGGCCCGCAACGCAGCCGTGCGGCCGATGTTGTTTCCCGTCGCGCCTTCCGGCAGACCCGAACCGATGACGACGTCTTCAACTTCGGCAGGATCGACGCCGGCGCGTTGAAGCGCTTCGGCAACGACATGTCCCGCCATCGTGGCACCCGGGGTTTGATTGAACGCACCGCGGAACGCGCGACCGATCGGCGTTCTCGCAGCGGAGACGATGACCGCCTCACGCATGAACTAACTCTCCCTTTTTGTAATCAGCAAACGTACCGCCGCGTTCGGCGATCTCTTTGAGCAGCGGCGCAGGTTCCCAGCCGAATTCGCGCACGCGATCGTAGACGTGCTTGACGCCCACTTCATCCGCGTACCACATCGCACCGCCGTGATGCGGTGGAAAACCGTAACCGTATACGTAGACGATGTCGATGTCGCCCGGACGCAACGCGACGCCCTCTTCGAGCAGATACGCGCCGCGATTGATCAGCGCAAACGTCAAGCGATCGAGAATCTCGCGATCGGAAACCTCGCGCGCTTTGATGCCGGCTTTCGCAGCTTCTTCTTTGAACAACGCGTCGATTTCGGGATCCGGGATCGGTTCGCGTCCTTTACCGACGTTCTTGTCGTACTTGAAATAGCCGGCCATCGTTTTCTGGCCGAGACGCTTCATGTCGACGAGACGATCGATCACGTTCGTGCGGCCCTTCGCGATATCCGGACGCGCCTTCCCAATATGCCAGGCAACGTCAATACCCGAAAGATCGCCCATCGCGAACGGTCCCATGGGGAAACCGAACTTCTTCGCAACCGCGTCGATGCGCGCAGGTGAGATGCCCTCTTCCGCGAGTTCGCCCGCGGCGCGCGCGTAGTCGAACACCATGCGGTTGCCGATAAAGCCGAACGCGTTTGCAGAAAGCACCGCTGTCTTCTTCAACGTCTTGCCGAGTTTGAACGCCGTCGCGATGGTTTCGGGCGACGTGTCTTTGCCGCGCACGATTTCGAGCAGCGGCATAATATTCGCGGGAACGAAGAAATGCAGCCCGATGAACTTCTCGGGACGCTTCGTCGCCGACGCCATTTCATCGATGTCGAGCGTCGAGGTATTCGATGCGAGGATGCCCTCGGGCTTGACGATGGCATCGAGCTTCTTGAAGACGTCTTTCTTGACGTCCATGTTTTCGAACACCGCCTCGACCACGACGTCGGCATCGGCGAGCTCGTCGTATTCGTGCGTGAATTGAATCGACTGACCGAGCTTCCACGCTTCTTCTTGCGTCATGCGACCCTTTTGGACCTGATACATGAACATGCCGAAGACCGTCTGCTTCGCCTTATCGACCGCTTCATCGTTCGAATCGATGACCGTAACCGGAATACCGGCTTGTGCAAACGTGATTGCAATGCCGGTGCCCATAGTGCCGGCGCCAATGACGCCTGCCTTCTTGATATCCAGCGGTTTCGCAGCCGGAAGATCGGGAATCTTCGCAAGTTCGCGTTCCGCAAAGAACACATGGCGCAGTGCAAATGACGGCGCGGAGCGCGCTAGCTGATCGAAGAGACGCGCTTCCCGCGCGAGGCCGAATTCGAACGGCAATTCGAACGAGGCTTCAACGGCGTCGATGAGCTTGTGCGCAGCAAAACCACCGTTGTCTTCCGACGGCACCATCTTGTGCGCTTGCGAGACGACGAACGGTTCAGCTTGCGGCGTGATGCCTTTGCCGAGTTCGACACGCCGCTTCGAGATGCGCCGCTTCGCCGGATTCGATTGCGCAAGCTTGACGGCGGCATCGAGAACATTGCCATCAACGACTTCATCGACGATGCCTTTTTCTTTGGCTTCGTCGATCTTGACGTTGCGGCCCTTGAGCATTATGTCGAGCGCGTCTTGCGCGCCGATCAAGCGCGGCAGACGTTGCGTTCCGCCGGCACCCGGCAGGAGGCCGAGTTTGATCTCGGGCAGACCGACGCGCGCGTTCTTCTCGGCGACACGATAGTCACACGCGAGCGACAGCTCGAGGCCTCCGCCGAGCGCATTCTTTTCAATTGCCGCAACGAAGACTTTATCGCTGCGCTCGACTGCGGCGATCACGTCGCGGATCGTACGCGTTTCGGGCGTCGGCTCGATCGAGAAGTCGTTGATATCGGCACCGGCGGAGAAGATGCCGTTGGCACCGACAAAGACGACTGCCTTGACGTTCGGATCCGACGAGGCCGCCTCTACGATCGGCAGAAGTTCGCCGGAAAGAGCAAATGAAAGCGAGTTGACGGGCGGATTATCGAGGGTGACAATCCGCACGCCGTCCTTATCTTCAGTTCGAATGAAACCCATAGTGGTTATGCAGTCACCGTCAGCTTACGATCGAGTTCGTAGGCCTCTTCCGGCAGCGTCATCACGTCGCCCGCGCCGTCGATGATCTGGCGCTTGTACCACGCACCTTGCGTGAGCACGTGCGACGCAAAGAACTTCGCCGTCGTGATCTTGGCGGAGTAGAACGGATCCGCGTCACCCGATGCAATTTTCTCGGCTGCAATCTTAGCAGCGCGTGCCATCTGCCAGCCGCCTGCGGTGATACCCCAGAGCTTGAGGTACGGAACCGAGCACGCAAACGCTTTGCGCAGATCGCCCATCGCGTTCATGCCGATCCACTGCGAGACTTCAGCGAGCGACGCAATGGATTTGAGCAGCGCTTCACCGATGATTTTGACATCAGCGTTGTCATGCGCGGCCGCTTCCTTCGCGAACTTCTCCATGTCTTTGATCACCGTCGTCGCGGTCGCACCCATGTCGCGGATCAACTTGCGGCCGACGAGATCGAGCGCCTGAATACCGGTCGTGCCTTCATAGATCGTCGTGATGCGCACGTCGCGATACTGTTGCGCGATACCGGTCTCCTCGACGTAGCCCATGCCGCCGAAAACTTGCAGCGCGGTCGAGCAAAGCTCCACAGCGTTTTCCGTGCACCAACCCTTGACGACCGGAATCATCAGTTCCACGAACGCTTTGTGCTGCTTACGCACTTTTTCGTCCGGGTGTTTGTTCGCCATGTCGAGCGACGCCGCGGTAACGTATGAGAGCGCTCGCATCGCTTCGAGGTTCGCCTTCTGCCACATCAGCATTCGGCGCACGTCCGGGTGCTGGATGATGCGCACCGGCGTTTTATCGCGTGTCGCCGCATCCGCCATCTGCACGCGTTCCTTCGCGTATTCGAGCGAATGCTGGTATGCGCGATCCGCAACCGCGTAGCCCTGTACGCCGACCGAGAAACGCGCCGCGTTCATCATGATGAACATGTACTCGAGGCCGCGATTCGGTTCGCCGACGAGGTAACCGACGGCGCCTTTGCCCTTCTCGCCGAACTTCATCGTGCACGTCGGGTTGCCGTTGATACCAAGCTTGTGCTCGATGCCGGCGCAGATCACGTCGTTGGATTCGATGATCTTGCCGTTGTCGTCTACGAGCATCTTCGGAACGATGAAGAGCGAGATGCCCTTCACGCCTTCCGGCGCGTCAGGCAGACGCGCGAGAACGAGGTGAATGATATTCTCGGCCATATCGTGCTCGCCGAACGTGATGAAGATCTTCTCACCGGTGACGAGATAGTGGTCGCCGTCCGGAACCGCTTTCGTGCGCACTTGCGCGAGATCGGAACCGGCTTGCGGCTCCGTCAAATTCATCGTGCCCGTCCACTTGCCGGAGACGAGATTCGGAAGCCACTTGTTCTTCTGTTCGTGGCTACCAACGAGTTCGATCGCTTCGATCGCGCCTTGATTGAGCAGCGGACCGTTCGCGAAGCCGATGTTCGAGGCGTTCCACATTTCGAGCGTCGGACCGAGCAAGACTTGCGGCAATCCTTGGCCGCCGTATTCAGCAGGTACGGGCAAACCGATCCAGCCTGCATCCGCGAACTTTTTGTACGCTTCTTTGAAGCCTTTCGGCGTCGTCACCTTACCGTTGTCGAACGTGCAGCCTTCGACGTCCGAGATGCGATTGAGCGGATCGAGCACGCCCGTTGCAAAGGTGCCCGCTTCTTCGAGAATCGATTCCCACACATCCGCCGCGTCTTCATAACCGGGCAACTTCGCGACGTCGTCGATGCCTGCAAGTTCTTTCAGAACGAATTGCATGTCGCGCAGTGGGGCTTGGTAGGTGCTCATGCTCGTTAGTCTCTCCTCCGCAGTTCAACTGCGGTATTTACTTTACGTAGAGTTCGCGGCGCAGCCGGGCGATGGATCCGGCAAGCGTATCGAGATAAGGCAGCATTCCCGCTTTGATGCGCTCGAGTCGTTCGCGTCCGGAATCGGTGATGCGGTAGTAGCGCCGCGACCGTTTCGTCGGGTGCTCCCACTCGCCAATGATGAATCCGCGTTCTTCCAATCGGCGCAACAGCGGGTAGATCGTGTTCGTATTCACGGCCAGCAGGCCCGAGCAGATCTCTTCGATCCGCGCCATGAGGCCGGAGCCGTGATCGGGCTGCAAAGCAAGCAGGTGCAGGACGAGAACCGGAAAGACGGTCTTCGACTTAATGGGACCCTTGACGATACCGTCCGCCGCGGCGGGCGGGGGACCTACTGCTGCTTTCGCCATGATAGATAGGATATTATTAAAACTAATAAGCCTGAGAAATTCAAGAGCCCAGGCGACGTTTGTCTACTCGGAGTGGACGGTGAGGACCGGAATGGGGCTCCGTAAGACGATTCCCTGGCAAGCCGACCCGAGCACTTCCCCCATGAAGCGCCGTCGCCCATGGGTGCCAAGAACGATCATCTGCGCGTTGATTTCGGTCGCGTACGCGATAATCGCCGATGCAACATGCCCTCGCAGGACCTTCGGATAGATGACCGCTTGCTTATCAGCGGCGATCTCCCGGGCGACGAGGAGCGCCGACTCCGCTTCTTCTCCAAGCAGGTCAGGAGCGGTGGGTGGAGGCTTCCCGAGACCGGTCGGCGGCACCATGTAGTCGACGACAGCAACCACGTGAAGCTCCGAGAGCTCACGCAACTTCGCAGCTAGGTCGATAGCGGCAATCAGTGCGCCGTACGAAATCGACGAGCCGTCGGTAGCGACGACGATATTCATGCCGCGTACTTCTACGCAACCGACGTCATCGCTACGTGGAAGCCGTTTTACTCGCAATCAATGCATCGACGCCGCCCGCCGACAATTCTAGCCCCGTTACCGCTCCGCGAGCGTTTCGGACGAAACGGAGATTCCTAGGTCCGATCGTAAAGATATCGCGCCCGATGGGTCCGAGCTGCTGCGGCTGCGCGAGGTCACGATCGACATACAAACTGCCGCGTTGCGCGTAAACCCTAAACGTTAGCTTCAATTCAGCGCTCCGATATATACCGGCGTAGTCATCGACTTCGCGGCGGGTTAATGCGGGCGGTGTAAAGGGGGCGAGTCGTTCGGTGGCCGCGTTGCCGATGCGCAACGTGAGTCCTGATTCCGTGATTGCGATTTGAAGCGGTTGCGGCGCGCCGACCGCAATGAGATGGGATTGATCCATCGCGCGCAACGCGAACGTCAACCCCTGAACGTGCGCCTGAATCGTTCCATCACTTCCCGAGATCGTCCACACGGTTCCATCGGGTTCCGTATAGCTGCCGCGCAGTTTCGAGAGTTGGTCCGGGGCAAGCGCAATGGAAGGTTCATTGGATGAAGCAGCAGGTGAAGGTGAAGGGGGCACGCCCAGATACCGATCGAGAACGTTCAATCCGACGCTCCAAGCCGTAAAGCCCGCGTTTTCAGCGTTGCACAACGCTGCGATTCCCAATTGCGATTTCGGAACCCACGCAACGAACGACTCATAGCCGCCGTAGGAACCAGTATGATCGAGCATCTCGTACCCGTCGCGCGAACTGATGCCTATTCCAAATCCATAGCTCACCGCGCCGCGTGCCGACGTTCCGGGGGATTGAATGAGCCGCGCGATCGCGTCAGGATGCGCGCCCAGGCGGTTGTATGCGAGGTTCTTCAGCCAGCGCATCAGGTCTTGAGCCGACGTTCGCACGCCGCCGTCTCCTAACGGTTCGATCGCACTCGGATCGATTCGAAACGTGTTGTCCGCGAAGTGGTAGCCAACGGCACGATCGGATAACGGGAGCAAATGATCGGCACCATACGACGTGTGCTTCATGCCGAGTGGCTTGAATATTTCATCGGCCGCGAACGCCGGAAGCGTTTTGCCCGATGCACGAGCAACGATGATTGCCAACAAAGCGTAGCCCGAGTTGCTGTACTCGAAGCGCTCACCGGGAGGAAAGTTCAGTGCTTCCTGCCTAGCGATGAGTTCTACGAATTGAGCTTGCGCAAACGGGGACGTTGCCGGAATGCCTTGGAGATCGAGAAGTCCCCAGTAATCGCGGATGCCCGACGTGTGATGGACAAGTTCGTCGATCGTAACTTCACCGTAAACGCGCGCGGGCAACTCCGGTATCCACCTCGTAACGCGGTCGCTCAAGCGCAGTGCTCCGCGATCGGCGAGCAGCGCGATAGCAAACGCTGTAAACTGCTTCGAGTCCGAGGCGATATAAAAAATGCTTTGCTGCGTTAGCGCGAGATTGTAGTCAAGGTCTGCGAGACCTCGTGCGCCTTCGTACACGACCACGCCGCCATCTGACACTGAAACTACACATCCTGGGCTATCATCTGGGATTGCGCTGCTTAGGATCGCGTCTATATCCGAGCGCGCCGGCGACACGCCGATGAGCATGACGAACATGCCGGCGACGAATCGCCGTACCATCACCGACCTCCGAGCCGCCGTCGATAATCGCTCGGTACCGAGCCGAATCGCCGAACGAACGCGCGGCGGAAACTGTCATCGCTCGCATATCCGACCGCAGTGGCGAGGTTGTCAATCGAGGAGCTTTCGTTGCTCAACAGCCAACGCGCGTGGTCGAGGCGCAGCGATTCGACGAACTCACGAGGTGTCGCACGAAAGCGGGCTTTGAATTTGCGCGCAAAGTGGCGCACACTCATATTCGCTCGCTCCGCCAGTGCCTCAACGGTCAAATCCCCGTTGAGATTCTGCAACATCCACGATATGGTTTCGGAAAACGCGTCGGTCGAAAGCTCTTGCAAGCGCAACGGCTCGGAGTATTGAAGCTGCCCTCCCGGACGTTTGAGATAGACGACCAGGTGGCGTGCGACTTTCAATGCGAGCGCGTTGCCAAGGTCCTCTTCGATCATCGCAAGCGCGAGATCGATTCCTGCCGTGATCCCGGCCGAGGTGTAGTAGCGTTCGCTCTTTACGTAAATGGCGTTCGCATCAAGCTCAATCTTCGGCCAACGCTTTGCGACGTCCGCAACGAAATTCCAATGCGTCGTAGCGGCGCGACCATCGAGCAATCCTGCCTCGGCTAACGCGTAAGTGCCTGTGCAGACTCCCGCGACACGCCGCGTCTTCCCGGCGCGCTCCCTGAGCCAACCGGCGAAGCGTTTGCGCAACGCAGTATTTTTGCGAATCCCTGGACCACCAGGAACAATAATCGTATCAAGTGGACCGCACGAGTCCAGGGAAGCGTCAGCAACGAATGAAAGTCCGGCGTCGCTGACCACCGGCCCCCGCTGCAGCGCAATAATGCGAAGATCGTAACGAGAACCGCGGTTGTCCGCGAGTACGTTTGCGCCCGCAAAAGCGTCAACCGGACCGACGACATCAAGACCCTGCACGCCGTCGTAAACGAGGATGCCGATGCGCCGTTTCATCGCGCTCATAGCACGATGCTAGCGTTGGGCGTCTATGTCCGCAATGACCTGATTCCGACGATTTCGGACATCCTAGGCACTCGCGGTGCGAAGCGCGCTGATTCCGTCCGCGACCCTCTCAAGGAAATGTTTCGCCGTGCGTTCGGCAATAAGATGGCCGATCGCAGCATCGTAGGCTTCACCGAGTACCGTCGCCGGCGGCTCATACTCTCCGTGAAGCTCGATGAACCCCTCTGAGGGGTCGTCCTCGGACCACACGATGAGCGTTCCACTGAAATCGGGGAACGGTCCGCCGCGCGCGGGACTCCAGGCTACCCGAAAGACGTCATTGAGATTGTCTTCGTCGCGTTCACGAGAGACGCTAATCTCAACATCGCTGGCCAGCGCGACGTGAGTCGGCAAACCGAAGTCATCAAGCGGGACTTCGAGTGTCATGCGAACAGCGCCCGATCGATCTTTTTGCAACTCGAAGAACTTTAGGACGAGTGCTTCCGCGACTGTCGAGCCGCAGTCGAGGCTAGCGTTGGCACGTACGTGGCGCATGAGGAGAGCGTAGGAGAAAGCGGCGATACGCTGAGGAAGGCTAGTGGAAGACTTTTTCACTAACTCTTCTCGCCGGTACGGTACCCTCGTCCCATGGCAACGCAGTTCTCCGTCGCCAAATGCACGGGTTGGATACCTGCGCTGCCTTGCTGCTGCTAAATTCACTCAATGCTTCGCTCATCACGGAATCGACTTTCGTTTTCGACATGGCCGAGACAACGTGATAGAATCTCCGAGGTACCATGAACGCCGTTGAATTGGACGAGAGCCGGCTCTCGAAGAACCATCGACTGGTATACGATATCGTCCAGGAGCAAGGGGTCGGACGCCACCTGCCCATGGCCGAGCTTTATGAACTGGCACGGACGCGGCGCCCCGGCATCGGATTTACCACCGTCTATCGAGCGCTTACTCGTCTTCGCGACATGGGACTTGTCGCCGAGATTGCGCTTCCCGGAGCCGACAGCGCGTACTATGAAGCGGCCGCTCCTCCGCATGCGCATTTCCGCTGTGTGGACTGCGGATCCGTTTCAGACGTCGCGTTCTCGCTGCCGGAAGACGTCATCAGCGAGGCCGCAAGAGGACTCGGGGCTGAAATCACCGGCGGATCGGTGAGCCTCCAAGGGCATTGCGCGGGATGCGCACACGTAACCCCATCAGCGAACTAAGCTAGATCTTCTTCATTTTGTAGCCGACGCCGTAGACCGTGAGTACGTACTCCGGTTCTGCGGCGTTCGGCTCTATTTTTCTACGTAAGTTGTTGATGTGGCGGTCGAGAGTGCGCTCGAAAATCGAACCGTCGTCGTTGAGCTTGTCGAGCAACTGACCGCGCGTGAAGACTTGCCCGGGACGTTCAGCCAGCACCGTGAGAATCCGGAATTCCGCCGGCGTCAAAGACACGAGATTCCCGGCCATTCGCACTTCATGCGCGCCGGGATCGATTTCGAGCGCACCGACCCGAATAGGATGGTTCCCGTTCGACTGACCGCTTTCTGAAAACGCAGCACGGCGCAAGACAGCGCGAACGCGCGCAACCACTTCACGGACCGAGAATGGCTTCGTAATGTAGTCGTCGGCACCGAGCTCGAGCCCAACGATGCGATCGATCTCTTCCGTGCGCGCAGTCAGCATGATCACGGGAATACGGAGCTCAGAAACGGATCGCAAGACGTCCAGCCCGTTTCCGTCCGGAAGCGTGATATCGAGAATCGCTAGATTGGGCGGTGACGATTCTATCTCCGCAAGCGCCTCTCGCACGGTGGTGCGCACGATGGGCTCGAATCCCTCGCGCTCGAGATACGCTTGGAGTACTTCACCAATTTGCGGCTCGTCGTCGACGACCAGTACCCGCTTCACGTAGCCCACGTACGCCCTTTCGGGATAGCCGTCCTTCGCGTAACGTTCCCACGCGCTTCCCCCATCGTGCCTAGACTAAAAACGACATGATTACATCGATTCTCGTGGCCGTTGACGCATCGGAACCGTCTCAAGCGGCCCTCCGCAACGCGACCGAGATCGCGAAGGCGTTCTCTGCGAAGCTCGTCTTGGTCAGCATTGTCGACGTCACGAAACTGCTGGCCGTCGCGGGATACGAAACACCGTACCCGGCCGATGCTATCGCGATCATTCGCGACGACGCTAAAACGATTCTTGGCGACGCAACGGCGACGTGCCAGAGCAACGGAGTCACGTCGATCGAGATGACAGGCGAAGGCGACGCGGTCGATGAGATTCTGAACATTGCAAAGGACGAGCGCGTCGATATGATCGCGATCGGAACGCACGGACGCCAAGGCATTTCGCGCCTCTTCCTCGGCAGCGTCGCGGAAGGAGTGCTGCGCCGCTCCGACGTCCCCGTGCTCGTCGTAAGAAACTAGACGACGGTCACTGTTTCAATTCGAGCGTAGCGCTCGCACTGCGACCGAATTGTTCCGGCGCCCCTTCCAGATACGCTCGCGCGCCCGGCCAACTAAATAGTCCCGGCGTAACCGAGCGCACGAGGTAATGCATGTCGTACACGCCGGGTGCGAGATGCGGCGCGAATGCGATGACGCGATCGCGATAGATTTGGCGCCCTTCGAGTTCCCAATTATCCGTTTGCGGAACGAGGCTTTGAATCGATGTAGCGAACGAAGCGTCGATCGCTTCGAATCCCGCAGGCAGCGGATCTTCGATGACGACATGATCGACGGGATGATCGACCGCGATCCGCACGCCGACATCGAAGACGGCTCCCGTATGCATGGTGAGTTGCCGCGGCGTCGCCAAGTCGATCGTCGCAAACGGACTCGAGGTTCGCGGCTCGTAGAGATGCCGCGTCACGCGAAACGCAGTCAGGTTTCCGGCGACGTTACGCGGGAGAGCGTACGTGTAAAGCAGCACGTAGTGAAGCGTTCCTCGATCGCTGAGCAGCCGCACCTCGTTCCCGTTGACGGCGGACGACGCGAGGGTAACGTCCTTTGAAGCCGGCGATGAACCGAACGACACGTCGGCGAGCGTTGTGCTTCCTACCCGTGCCGTTACGTTCATGGCGCTCGGAGGCACGCGGGACGAATACGCCGACAAGGCCGTGACGGCGCTCGCAGTAGCCTCGGTTGTGGACCATCCGCACCGGCACTTTTGCGCCACGAGTGCGCGCGCCGCACCGTCGAGCCGATCTAGCGGCGCGCTCCGGTCGAGCAACAGCTGCAGCATTTGCGCTTGCGCATCGACGATCTGACCG
Organism: Vulcanimicrobiia bacterium; assembly: GCA_024281135.1. The sequence goes on from JAMXLG010000024.1 coordinate 12,172, forward strand.
CGCCATGCCCATCGCGCGTTCACGTTCGTGGCGGCGTAACGCCCCGTGACGTACAGTGCTTGCTCCAAACTGTCCGCATATGTTTTGCCGGTGCTTTGCCAACCTGGCGTTGCCAAGAGGTAGCGCGCGAGGCGGATTTGGTCGGCATCATCGAAGCCGTCGCGCCGCGCGTAAATCGTTTGCAAGTCATCGGTGCGCCGTTCCCCGCTAGCTGCGAGCGCCCACAACATGGAAAACCGCGTTTGCGCCTTGCACAGATCGTCGTTACACCGGCCGCCCCGCGACGGATTTGCAAGCACTGCACGCGCGTAGGCTTGCGCTTTTCCGATGATGCTTGAGTCGACCGACGCGCCGTGCGCACGCGCAAATGCCAACGCTTCTAAGACGTACGCCGAAGCGCCCGGGTCCGTACTCTTCTGCCCGCTGTAGTAACTGAAACCGCCGTCGTCGCGCTGCATCTTCTCGAGCGCGTCCAGATCCGCGCCGAATGTCTTCGACGAACCGATCGCCGAGGCGATAATCACGCGCGACGCAAGTTCATTCGCGGTTTTCAACGGTTCGGCGGCAAGCACGCGCGACGCTTCGACCGATATCTGCGGAAGAATCGAATTCGCCAGCGTCAGCGTCACGGTTCCCGGTTGCGTGAAGTGAATCGGAATAACCATGTCACCCGTGCCGGCTCCCGCATCGATCACCGATTCCGTCGTCGCTCGATCTCGAATTTCAAAGGGAACCGAGAATGCGTCGCGCGCGGAGCCTAGCGACACCCTTGCAGAAACCATACTCGGCGCCGGCGTTCCCATTGCCACCGCGAAACGGTATGCCGACATGCCTTCGTGCGTTGCAACGGTCATGTGCAAGCTCGATGGATCGCCCTGCGCAAAGTGCAGCGCACCGGCGAGCTGCATCGCAAAATTCAGCGACCCCGAGGAACCGGTTTGATTCATCACGGTAGCACCGAGATCGATTCGATCGCCAGGACGGCCGAACTGCGGCAACAGCGGGTTGGCCATGAGCGGCAATTGCGTCATGAACGTCGCGTCGCTCGTGCCGAAATGCTTCGTGTCATCGGCAATCGCTACGGCCATCACGCGCCACGTCGTGAGGTCGTCAGGGACCTTGAACGCAATCGACGCTCGCCCGTTCGCGTCGGTCACCACGCTGCCGTAATATGCGAGCGGCAGAAAAGTCGTGCGCACCCGCGTACCCGCCGCGCCTTCGAGGAAACCGCCGCCGAAACCGAAGCCTTTTTCCGCAGGCGCTTGCGGCGTTTGCAGCGTTACATTTTCGCGATTGTCGGCAAATCGAGTCGAGATCGGTTGATTGGCAAATACTGTATTCACGAGATCGGGGAGCCGGTAACCGGAGAGTTGCAACACGGCGTCATTCACCGCCATGGCAACGATCTTTCCGTGAACGGGACTCCCATTCGAACCCGTCAGCGCAAGATTGACGTTCTGCATCGAACCGGGGGCGAGCTTCGACTGCTGCGGCGAGATCGCAAGCTTCAAATAGCGGTCGTGCAGGTCGATTGAGAACGCCGCCATGCCGGTGCGCGAAAGACTATCGAGCGTTCCCGGTTTTACCGACGCGAGTTTCACCCCGCGGCGAACCACGACGGCTTGAAGCGCCGCGTTCGGGAACATGTCGGGCGTAATCTTGAACGAAACGCGAGGTGCCCCGGTAACGTTGTGCAACACCGTGCGATAGAGCGTTCCATACCGTACCACGCCAACGTACACGTCCGAACGGTCAAAAGGCGATCCGATGAGGGCCGTCGCCATATCGCCGACCTTGTACGTTTTCTTATCGAGCGTAACGCGAACGCCGGACGTATCGGCGATACCGAAATCCGCGGCCGCCGCGCCGTACGCGAAGACTTGGAGATCCGTTGCGCTCGCATCACTTGCCGCGCCGGAGAAGTTTGCGCGAACGCGATACGAGCCCGCATCCGGCGGGGTTAGGTTCGCAGATACGGCTGCGTCGCCGGACGTTATATCGGCGCGATCGACCGTATCGTAGCGGATCGTCTGCTGCGCTTCTTCGCCGCCTTCTTCTGCCTGCGACGCCGAAACGTACGTCATCTTCTGCAGTTCGAGATGAACGCTTCGCCCGCTCACCGGTTTCCCGTCGGGGTCCGTCACAACAACCCGGATCGGCATCGGTGCTTTCGCCGCGCCGACGGTGTCACTCGCAAGGCCGATGACCGCATCGGCCGGAAGCGCAAGGAAACTCTGCGCATTGGAAACCGAGAGATTCGATACATCGGACGCTTCGATCTCGACGGTGTATCTCAGCGGCGCCGGCATGTCGTTGGGAACCGTAACGCGCAGGCCGATTTGTCCCTTGTCGTTGAGCGGATGCTGTTGCTCCAAAACGTCGGTGCGAATCGACGGCTGCTCCTCGGGCCAAAACCACTGCCGCCCAAACCAAAAGTCATCCCAGCCCTTCGGGGTTATTGTTGTAAAGGCGCGCGTTACGAAGATGTGCGCGTTTCCACCGGCGAGCGGCGCGCCGAAAAGATAGCTTGCGGCGCCTGTTGCAGACACGCTGGTTCCTGGTGTTGCGGACGTTTTATCGAGGGTCACATCGAGCTTGAAGTTCGGCGGCTTGAACTCCGCAACACGGAAGTTTCCGGTGATCTGGGCGCCACGCGTCGAGGTGCCGGTGATCGTGTAGTACCCGAGTGGCTGCGCCGGCGCAAACGTGTACGGTTTCGAAAACGTGCCGTAAGCGTCGGTCGTAACCATACCCAGACCCGTCTTTTCGCCGCTTGGATTCTCTAGTTCGAGCGTATAACGTGCATTTGTGTCGGCGTGAACTACGCCGCCTTGCGTGTAGTATGCGATCCCGGTGAAGTCACCGCCTTCGCCCGGCTGATACATGTCGCGATCGGGAAAGATCGTGCCTACGCCTTGGGGTGCACCGCTCGCCCATCCCCAAGGCACTTCGTACCGGAAGATTCCGCTGTAATCATACAAACGCAGCGTCGCGCTGTCGGCGCCCTGCGTTGCAACGATTCCGAGACTGGGAAATTCATTCGCCTTCGCGTTGACGTAACAGCGTTCGACGTCGGTTGCACTGAGCACGAAAGCTCCTGATGAGTCCGTCGTTCCGGAAGCGCATTGCGCGTGCGTATCGTCGCCCATGCGGTACACGGTAATCGCCGTGTTCGCCGCGGGTGATCCGTCGTCAAGATGTTGCACGGTGACGTAGCCGGTTGCCGGGAAGAACTGCGCAAAAACTCCGAGGTTCGTCAACTGAATGATGCCGTTGTACGGAAATCCGTTCTCGCCGAGAGTCGATGACCAGAAGCCGTATGCGAGCGCTCCAAACGGTGCCTGCAATCGTTTTTGCACGTTGATGCGCACGACGCTCTGGACGTTGCGTTTTGCATTTGCAAGCGGCACGGTCGGCCACTGCGCAGCCGGTGAAGGAAGCGCATCGACGCCGTTATATCGCGTCAATGCATCAATCGGATCCAAGCGCGCAAACGCAGCTCGGTACGTATTGTTGGGAAGATTCGTCGCGTAGAGATTGATGTCCACGCCCGCGTTCGCGGGAATCAGCGTGCTGCCCGACGGTGCCCACAATCCCGGAGCAAAGTCACTCGTACGAATGGTTACGGTTTTCGGCGCCGGGAGCGACTGTCCGAAGATATCTTTTACGCCTTGTCCAACCGTTACCGCGTATTGCGCGTCGGGATCGAGGGCATATGGGTCGATCGCGATTGAGTACTCATTCGAAACGATCATCTTCGGCGAGGGCGAAGGCGCGGGAGAAATCGTGACGTTTCCTGCGATCGTTTTCTCGTCGATCGGATTCGTGAAAGCGATGACCGGATCGCCGCCGGCGAACCGGGCGCCGTTCGCTGGGGCAGCGCTCGACGTTGCTGAAAGCGCATCAAACGTGTGAATTTCGCCCGTGAACGACTTCGCCGTTGCAACGTTGCCACGCGCAGGTTCAACCCCCGGCGCGATCGTAAGCCGATACGAGGTCGCCCGCTGTAAATCGCCGCGCGGAACGAGATCGTAGGTCCACATTCGCTGCGATGCATCGAATGCAGCCTGAGCATCGGGTGGCAATGAGGCCTGCGGTGTCGGCGTCGGTTCGAGCGTTGCGTCTAGCGGCACGCTCGAGCCGTTCGCATCGAGCGTTGCGCGCGATGCAAGCGATGCCGCGTCGACTTGTGCATTCGCAACGACGGCAATCTTTGGACGCAGCGGCGCGGGCGTCGGTGCCGACTCACCTGGTGCCGCCGTGGCTTGCGGAAGGCTTGAAAATTCAAGCGGGGCCGTTTCAAACGTCCACGCGAGATCCGAGCTCAAGCGATCGCCCGCGAGATCAGCAAGCCCATGGGTGAGCGTTACACGCACGCGGCTTCCGATCGGCAACGCTTCCTCGGCGACAAAGCCGATCATCCTCGGCGTCAGCAAAACGAAGCGGCCTCTTAGCGCCGGATCGATCCGCACGTGCGAAAGAACGTTCTTCGGGCCGTCGCCCTGGAGTGCTTCGACGGGAGCAACGGGTTTTGCGAAAATCACGCGGATCTGCGCCAGTGCTTGGGCTTGCGACGTGGGTGAGATCGACGAGACCCATGCCGGTAGTATTGGCTTCGGCAGCGCCGCAATCGGGGCTAGTTTCTGGTTCTGCGTGGGCGCGTTCGGAGAGCACGCGGCCAATGCAAAAGCCGCCAGAGCGAGGAAACGACAACGATTCCGGCCGCGCATGCGCTACACTACGGAAGAACCGCGTGCAAATCTTCTTTCGTTTTGTGACGGGCCTCTGCGCCGTCATACTTATCGTAGCCTACGCCACGGGGCGCGACGTCTCGGCGTCAGTACAGCGCGCCGAAGCCGTTACGTTCCTTGACCGTAACGGTGCGCCGCTCGGCACCATCTTAGGAAGCGATTCGGCTCACACGGTTGCCGTGCCGCTCGCTCGCGTAGCGCCGGACTTCCAGCGCGCGATCATCGCCGCCGAAGACGGACGCTTCGACCAGCACGGCGCAGTCGATCTCGCCGGCCTCGCGCGTGCGGCACATGAATTTTTCGTCTACGGAGAGTTTCGCAGCGGCGGCTCAACCATTGCGATGCAGCTGGCGCGCTTGCTCCATCCGTCGCCCTCGACGATCCGCGGAAAAGTGCTTCAGGTATTGGTTGCCGAGCGACTCGCGATGCGATCGGAAAAACGCGATATCCTCGAGGCGTACGTGAACCGTGTGCCCATGGGCGGCAATCTCTACGGTGTGGAAGCGGCTGCGCGCACGTATTTCGGCGCGCCGGCCGCGGATCTTGACTTGGCGCAGGCCTCGCTGCTCGCCGCGATCCCGAACGATCCCGTTGCACTCGCTCCGGACGAGCACCTCGATGCCACTCGCGCTCGTCAACTATACGTTCTTAGCCGTATGGCAGCGCTGCACGAGCTAGACTCCGATCAACTAAGGCACGCTGAGCAAGAGCGCCTCGCCGTCGCGCATCACGACATCGGCGTTGTGGCCGCCGCTCACGCGCTCTTTTACCTCTATCCTCAGGTCGCGCAGCGCGGACGCGTTCATACGACGATCGACCGTGGGCTCCAGCGTTTCGTCGAAGCGCAAACACGCGACGTGTTGGCGGCGCTCGCATCGCGCCACGTGAGCGATGCCGCGGCACTCGTCGTCGATAATCATACAGGCGACGTGCTCGCTTATGTGGGCTCGCCGGATTACTTCTCGGACGCTGCATTAGGGCGAAACGACGGTGTGCAGGCGCTCCGACAGCCCGGGTCTTCCCTGAAGCCGTTCACCTATGAACTTGCGCTAGAGCGCCACAGCATTCTGTCGACGACGATCCTTCCAGACGTACCGTCAACGTTCGCGATTGCAAACGGACGGCTCTATCAACCCGCAGACTATAGCGGCACGTTCAGCGGTCCCGTTCGCGTGCGGTACGCACTCGCGAACTCACTAAACGTCCCTGCGGTGCGTGTCTTATCAGCGCTTGGACCCGACACATTGCTCGAACGCTTGCACGAACTCGGATTTGGTCATCTCGACAAACCGGCGTCGTTCTACGGTCTTGGTTTGACGCTCGGCGGCGGCGAAGTATCGCTGTGGGAAAACGTTCAGGCCTACGTTGCAACGGCACGCGGCGGTGACGCGATACCACTTCGGCTCATTGTAACATCGCCGATCACAACGCAGCACATCGGTGACACGCCGACATGGTCCTTGATCACCGATATGCTCGCCGATGCACACGCGCGCATTCATTCGTTCGGGCGTCACTCAGTACTGGACATGCCGTTCGCCGCAGCGGTGAAAACCGGAACATCATCTGATTTCCGCGATACATGGACGATCGGCTTCACGCGCGACTACACCGTGGGCGTCTGGGCCGGAAATTTCGATGGCAGCGCGATGCGCGACGTATCCGGCGTCACCGGCGCTGGTCCGTTGTGGAATCGCATCATGCTGCACCTGCACGAAGTAAATGAGCCGCCTCCGTTCGATCCGCCGGCGGGTTACGTACGAACGAGCATCTGCGCAACAACGGGGCATGCGCCGGCGCGTGGTTGCGCAGCCATCGTAACCGAATGGGTGCGGCCAATCGATTTGGCACGTGTTCAGCGTACAGCGCCGTCGCCGCTCGGGCACGAATATGACGCATGGCTCGCGCAACAGCCGCAGCAAACGGATGGGTCGTTCCACATCGTCTTTCCCGCGGATGGCAGCACATTCTATCGCGACGATGCACCGACCGCTCTGCAACGACGCGAGCAACAACTTGCGCTTCGCGCTTCCGGCGCGCGCGGTCCGTTGCGATGGCGCGTCAACGGCCATCCGGTGAATACGGATTCCGACGGCAACGGTTTTATGCCGCTCGCAGAAGGCCGCTACATCATCGACGCGACCGACGGACTTCACAGCGATCGCGTA
>JAMXLG010000025.1 GCA_024281135.1 Vulcanimicrobiia bacterium
GTGCGTTCTTGTACTGTCTGCGTCGCCATTACTACCTCCCTGCGCGCAAGAAAATGAAAAGACCCGCATGGTTGCGGGTCTTTTGCTATTTCCCTTGATGGGTTTGCCCTAACGGGCAGACCCTGAGATGTTAGCGGTAGGACGGACGCGACTGGAAGCAGTCGCGGCAGTACACCGGCTTGTCGCCCCGCGGTTGGAACGGGACTTCCGCAACGCCGCCACACTGGCTGCACGTGGCGCGGAACATCTCGCGCTGGCCGCCGCCGAATCCGCCGCGGTTTCCACCGCCTTGGCGGCCGCCACCCGCTGCTTTACGCGCAGCGCGGCAGTCGGGGCAACGGTTCGGCTTATTGGCGAAGCCCTTCATGGCGAAGAACTCTTGCTCACCGGCCGAAAACGTGAACTGACGCGAACAATCAACGCAGTTCAGATATTCATCTTGGTACATGTTTAAAACGAGGACTCCTCGATTACGTAGTGATCATTGTTCCGGGAATCGACTCGTTTAGCCCAACGTGGGAACCAGACCGCGAAACCTAGACCGCCTCAATCTACCACGAGCAGATGGAAAGGGCAACCACCAGGCAAGTGAAGCAAGCACCATAACCGAACAGGTAGGGCTATGGAAGCGGACGAGCACCATATATCGGGCGCCCTCTTACCCGTTCTTGACATTCCGAAGGACGGCCGGATGCTGACCTTTGGGGCCGGGAGCGCGCTTGTAGCCCTCGATATAGCCGCGGCCCGCCCGGACGTCCTGATCGTGGTCTGCGACACGACCTCGGAAGTCACGCGCAGCGTCTCCGACCGTGCGCTTACCGAAAAGCTGCACAACATCATCGTGGGTGACACGCCGGCCGGTCCGCTCGTCGATCGGGCGCTCTGTTATGACAGCTTCGGAACGCTCCTGGACATGGATCTCGTCACGCTGCGCACCGCCATACTCCCCGGCGGCTACGCGATCTTCGCAGAAACGACGATCTCAACAAACGACATCGCTGACAAACTCCGCACAATCGGCTACCAAGTAGCCGACGCACTCGATTCAGTTCCGGGCCACAATGTCGTCCGCGCGCGTTAACGTACTCGACTGAGGACTACGTTAGTATGTCTTCCAATCGATTGTCATCGCGTGCCATGACTAGCTCCATTGCGATGCGTTCGCCAACGGAGACGTCGCGCCCCCAGCGATAGGCGGAGTACGGCGTGTAACGCGTACCGGGTGATCCTGGAATCCGCAGCGATACGTCATAGCAGACGAATTCTTTCGGCGGACCGGCGACGATCACGCACTGCAGCGCGAATGGACCGATAACACCGGGCGCATTCGCTTCGCGAGCAGCTTTAACAAAACGCTCACCCATTTCGAACGCCTTCTCCAGCGTTGATTCCGTGAGCGTTGCCGCGATGTGTCCCGCTTCTTCCAAGCGCATCGGCACATTCTTCAAAGCATCGAGCACTGCGGGCGGCACGTTGCGGAATCCCTCGAGATTCGTTTGACGGCGTGTGTCCGTGCCCATCAACTCAAGTTCACCGAGGATCGGCGAATAGAAGAAATTCAAGTTGATCGATGGACCCAAGAGGTATTCTTCGATGACGGCGTCCTTCAAGCCGGCTGCAGTCAGCATGCCTTGGTCGATCAAACGCGCGCTGGTTTCCCAGTATTCGTGCGGCGTCGTCGCAAGAAAGAATGCGCGTTCGAAGCTGATCTTTGCGTGCGGCGCTTTCACCATCACGAGTCGATCGATGTCATCGGGCGACACGAACTGCTTCGGGTATCGGATTCCCGCGCGCTCCATCAACGCATATTGGTTGCCGGCTTCGTCGCGCTCTTCTGCGCGAAGCAAAAAACGGTTGCCGAAAAACGGCACGCGCATCCCCTGTTCGATCTGGTCGTAGCTGTACTTTTGATGCAGATAGACTTCAAACGAACGGTTCGCGAGAAACACAACGTTCGCATTAAGCAAACGCTTCTGCACGTCGTCGCGCAAAATATCGGGGAACGTCTCGAGTTCGACAACTTCGTCGACGCAACCGCGCGGGACGGGGGTTTCCTTACGCATGAAGTGCTCGGTATACGTACGCTCTCGCCCCTTAGCGGTGATCACGAGGTTCCGCAAGCCTTGCGCGCGCGCACCGTAGGCGACTTCGAGCGCCGAGTGGCTTCCGATCGAGGCGAGGGTCAAACGCGAGCGATCGTACGACCGCAGTGCCTGGGAGACGAAATCTAGCACGCGGGCGGGTTACTCGCCGACGCGCACCTTTCCCGCCAATTTGCGCCACAACGCCGTCGAATAGACGAGAACGATTACCATGCCGGCGATTGAAACGCCCAATGCGCTTGCGAGCGCGACCGGCGAGGGTGACGCATCGAAAATCGACAGACTGCCGCGGCCATCGGGAAAGCCGCGAAGCAGATTCGGATACATCGTCGCCGCGGTAACGCCCATCAACAACGCGATAAATGCAGACGACGACACGAACGTTGCCGGCTCCGCACGGCGAGCCGCCGATAGAAAGACCGCAGCAAACGCCGCTGCGGCAAGAACGCCAAGTCCCCAAAGCCACCCGTTCGACAACTGATCCGGGCGCGTCAAGAACGTCGCAACGGTTACCGCGACGAACAGCACGAGCGTGAGGATCCACAGACGCGGCAGCATCAAACGCGCGCGCTCCGCTGGAGCACCGTCGACGCGCAGAACCATGAACGTTGCGCCGTGCATCGCGAGCGCCGCGAGTGCGAAGAGTCCCACCAATAACGAGTAGCCGTTGAGCAAAAACGAGAACGTCCCCAAGAAGTAACCGCCCGCATCAAGCGGAACGCCGCGGATCAGGTTTCCGAGCGCGACGCCGAATAGCAGAATCAACACCGCGCTTGAAACGCTGAAACACGCGTCCCAGAATTGATGCCAAAGCCGGCTTGGATAATGTCCGCGAAGTTCCATCGCGACGCCGCGCCCCATGAGCAGCCACAAGACGACGATAAACGGCAGATAAAAGCCCGAAAACGACGACGCATAGCCCTTCGGAAAGAGCGCGAAGAGCAATCCGCCGGCCGCAACGAGCCATACTTCGTTCCCGTTCCAGAACGGTCCGATAGCCTGCATCGCAACGAGGCGTTCGCGATCGTCTTTCGCAAGGAAAGGCGCGATCGACGCAACGCCGAGGTCGTATCCGTCAAGAACGACGTATCCGCCGATCATGAACGCGATGAGCAGAAACGCAACGACGCTCACGAGATGGCCTCGACCGGCCCTTCTTGCGCAGGTATTGCGCCGGGCCCTTGTCCGATTTCGCGCAGCACGAGGTAGAGATACAAGACGCCGAGGATGAAGTACATGCCGAGGAATCCGATGATGGTGAAGATCGTCACCCCGGTCACGACTGTCGGCGACGAAGCTTCACTCGTGCGCATCAGGCCGTAGATAATCCACGGTTGACGGCCGACTTCGGTAACGACCCATCCGGCTTCATTCGCAATGTACGGAAACGGCATCGCGAGCATGAGAATCCATAAGAGCCACTGCATGCGGAACAGCATTTTGCGCCAGAGAAAGAACGCTGCGAGTACTGCAATACCTGCAAAAATCGTCCCGAGCCCAACCATCACATGGTACGCGTAGTACGTCAGCTCGACCGGCGGCCACACGGCGTGCACGTACTCGCGAAGCCCCTTGACATTTGCGGTGAAGTTGCCGTACGCGAGAAAACTCAGCATCGCCGGCATGATCACCGGATCGATCAGCTGCTGGCTCTTGACGTCCGGCATCCCGATAATCGCAAGGGGCGCGCCGTTCGCGGTTTCAAACAACCCTTCCATCGCCGCGAGTTTGACGGGTTGAAAATCCGTAACGTCTTTGCCGTTTTGATCGCCGGTCGGAAAAATCGAAACGAGCGAAAAGACAAAAGCAACAGCGACGCCTGCACGAACGAAACGCCGCCCGTACTCTTCACTGCGTTGCGAAAGCAGATAGTACGCGCCGATGCCTGCGACGACGAATCCGCCGGTGACGAGCGCGCCCGAAATCACATGCGTGTATTGCCAGAACGCAAAGCGCGACGTCAGTACGGTCCACAAATTCGCCATCTCCACCGTCCCGCTGCGCGTGACCGTATAGCCGACAGGGTGCTGCATCCACGCGTCGGTCACGACGATGAAGAATCCCGATAACCACGAACCGAGCCAAACACATATTGCGGCGAGTACTTGCAGCGCGGTGGGGACAGCTTTCCGCTGATAAAATAGCGCGCCGAGAAAAACCGACTCGAGGAAGAACGCATAGATGCCTTCCATCGAGAGCGGTTGGCCGACGACGGAGCCTGCGCGGGCCGAAAAGCCGGCCCAATTCATGCCGAATTGGAACTCCATCGGAATGCCGGTGACGACCCCGATGGCAAATCCGATGGTAAAAATCTTCGTCCAAAACATCGCAGCCGCACCGTCGACCGGATCGTGCGTTCGATATGCTCGCCACGTAAACCACGCGACGAAAGGCGCGAGACCCATCGTCGTGATCGGGAAAAGGTAATGAAACATGATCGTGAAGGCAAACTGCAGACGGTCCGCTATCACGCTGTCCATACGATTACTTTACGACGCCGGCGCCTCTGGTGTTAAGACCTTTCGCGCTTCCGGCGAGTCCTGGTATTCAATCGTGAGGATCGATCGCAACTGGGCTTCTGAACTCTTCGCCTCCGGCGCATCCATTCGCTGCAACGTCGTGATCGCGGAGTAGAGTAGCTTGGGCATGTCCCGATCGCGCGGATATACGTGTTGCATGGAAACGATCGCGTCGGCGACCAGCACCGTCTGCCCGGCTTCGCGATTGCCGTAATTGTAATTCAGCATGAAGTTGATGTGCTTCAACTCGTTCTGAATCCCAAGAACCGAGTAGCCCATGCGCCCGAAATACTCGTCGGCAGGCGCGAGCGTCGAGAGATACACGTCGTGCGGAACTGCCGTCACGCTCGCAATAATCAACGGTGACGTCATGTTCTTCAACCGCTGCAGAATCGTCTCGGCGTTCGCTTTATCACCCGGCGAATCGCCGGTCAGCGTTCCTGCGGCAGCCATTTGAGCGGCGCGCACGAATTCGGGTCCGTAGCTCGTCGGCAAGTGCGCAAGAGGAAAGTTCTGATTCGCGGCGCGCTGAAATGCGAGCGTCCGCCACGACGGATCTCCCGTCAACAACCATGCACGCCAAGCGGCTTCCACTTCCTGCAACTTAGCGTCGACGTCGCCGGGATAATCGTGCACGTTTTGCGTAGCGTCATCATCGGCGAGTCGCGCAAGCGTTACGCCCGCGTCCTCCGCATTCGCGCGCTGCAAGAGGTCCTGTGCGTTGCGTACGAGCGCGGGATCGCCCGAGTTTTTGATCACCCAGAGCGCCGCTTCACGGATGTACCAAGCGGCACCGTCATGATTGAGCAACGGATCGTAATGCAATCCGCTGCCGACTTGCACCGCAAGCGTCGCAATTTCGCCATAGGCGGGATCGTTCGGTCGTTGTAGCGAGTAGGCGCGGCCGGCGTCGAGAATCGTCGTGAGATACAGCTCTTGATCGATGAAGTCCCAATTGCGCTCAGCGGCCTTTTCATATGCCGCTTTCATCTGATTATAGAGCACTTGCGGATCCGCTTCGATCGCGGCTCGCGCCGCAAGCGGAGAGAGGAGCACCGCCGCGAGCAGGCTCGCGGCCATTGTCTTATAGGCGGCTCGAATCATCCAATACTAAACGAAGATTGTTGGTCAAAAGTGCGTTCTTGATCTCCCGGGCGATGCGTCGTCCGGTCGACATCGGCTCCGAATAATTCAGATACGAATATGGCGAGCCGTCGATGAAGAGATTTGTTCCGGCGACGATCCGCGCGGAAATTTCCATTACGTAGAATTGCATGTCGGGCGTGATAATCGTCTCGATGCAGAACGCACCAAAGAGCCCTTTCGGACCCGCAATTTCCTTGCTAACCTTTACCACGTTCTCGCCCATCCGTAACGCTTCCGCGAGCATCGACTCGCGCAGGCTCACCGGTTGATTCCCGACCACGACGTAGGACGGACTAACATCCATGCCTTCCTGCGCGGCAGCCGGAATGCGTCCGAGCGAGTCGACGTTCGTCTCGTAGCGCCGGTCCATCGACATGATTTCGAGACGATCTTGCAGCGGCGAATAAAAATAGTGGATGTAAAGCGGAACGCCGATGATATATTCTTGGATCGTGTAGGCCTTCTTCAATTCTTTCGAACGCTTCTCGAAGTCTTGCGCGTTGCGAATAAACATGTAGCCTTTGCCGCCGCCGGCGCCGTAGAGCTTGACGATGACGGGCCGATCGATTTCCGCTCCCGTTTTGAATTGACGCGGCATCATGATGCCCGCCTTCGTCAGCCATTCCCGCTGCAGTTCGCGGCTAGCTTCCCAGTCGAGCACCGCCTTGTTCCCGAAGTATGGAATCGTCATCTTCTTGTGCTCTTCGAGCGACAGGTACGCGACAAATGACCCATGCGGAACGATCACGACTTTGCGCTGCTCGAGCTCGCCGACCAGGGACGGAAATTCAGAATACGAATCGACACCGATGACTTCATCGATGAAGGCAAACGAGCGATAGAGCTTCTCCGTATCCCGGTTGGCGACAGCTAGAGTTTTAAATCCCTCGTCATGCGCGCCTTTGAGAATTTGGAGCGCAGAATGCGAGCCGAGCGTCGCGATCGTGTACGGGCGATTCATCGTGTTCCTTCGTAAAGAGCCGTTTCAATTGCCGGATTGCACAAGAGGCGTTCGGCCGCCGCGCGCACGACCGGCGCTTCGACCGGAGTCCCCGCACCATCCAACAAACGCCATCCGACGTAGCGCCGTGGACGCGAGATGCCCGCAATCTTCTTTCCGCCGAGATGTTCTTTCGTCTCGTCGTGCGCGCCGTGCTCGGCGATCCACACTTCACCCGGGCGCGGCTCGTCGATTCCCAAATCCACGAGGCGATGCTTGTTCGGGTTGAAGATCGTTTCGTTCGATTCCATACGTGCGACGAAGTCATCGGACGAACCGTCATCGTCGACGACCCAGATTTCGCTGCGTTCGACCTGGGCAACCTCGAGTTTCAAGCGCTGGAGCGTCGTCAACGTCGTGTACGCGGCATTATCGGGGATTTTGAGCGAAATGGCTACGGTTCGCTTCAACGGCTGTTCACTCCAGTGACGAAGCTCCGGAAAAGCATCGCGCCGCCCGAGGGCTCCAGAATCTTAAAGCTTCCACGACGGTCCGGATGATTGAACGTCCACCCGTCACGCTCGGGATGCGGCATGATAGCGAGCACGTTCCCAGCCTTGTTCACGAGCGCTGCAGCATTGAGCGCCGATTGATTCGGCGTTGCGCTCGCATCGGCGTGCCCGTCGGGATACGAGTACACAAACGCAATGTGCCCGTTGTCTTGCAACTCACGCAAATGCGCTTCGTCGGCGGCAAGGCGTCCTTCGCCGTGCGCGGCCCACGCCGGAATCAATTCGTTCGGGCGCAATGCCGCCGTGATTGGCGAGCGCTTCGGGTCGATCGTGAGCTTAACCCACGTATGTTCGCACACAAAATGCGGAACCGGCCCGTTGCGGGTGAATGCCGCGGTCGGCCGGCGGACCTCGCTGGTTCCCGGAACGAGCCCTGCTTCAAGTAGGATCTGTGCGCCGTTGCAGACGCCGAAGACGAGCTTCCCCTCGCGTGCGCCGTCGATGACGTAATCCATCATCTCGTCGTGCGCGGCAATCGCGCCCGCGCGAATGCGGTCTTCGTACGCGAAGCCGCCGGGCAACACATACGCGTCGAACTTCGGCAGCATCGCAGCATGGCTCCAATGCACCAGGTGCGCATCTCCGCCGCAGTCGCGCAACAGGCGCAACGTCTCTTCTTCGGAGTTCGTGCCGGGAAAGACGAGCACAGCGATGCGTTTGCTCACGGATACACCTCGCGTAGCGGCGCAATCCAGAGTTCGCGCAACCGCTTTAAATCGAACGCTTCGTCGTCGACGGCGAGTACCGGCTGGTCGATCGTGACGCCGATTTCATGCACGCCTTCGACGTCGTCGGCGATGCCCTCGAATGCCTCGACGTCTTCTGCAGCGATTTCGACGATGAAGCCGCCGGATTCACCGAAGAGCGCCTCGATATCGCCGACGGAGCCGTGCGTCCATTGCCACGGATCGTCGACTTGCACGCCGATCGGGCGCTGGCCGCGGCGCAAGGTCGCGAACGCCATCTCGCAGAGCGCCGTCAGCAGTCCGCCGTTACCGATCGAATGCATCGAGCGCAGCACACTCGCCTGCGCGGCTTGGAGCAACATCGCGTGCTGTGCGAGCACGAGCTCATAATTGATTCGTGGCAAACGCGGATCGTGACGCCCGATCACGTCGAGCACGACCGAACCGCCGAGCGCCGACTGCGGTTGACCTACGAAGTACAACACCGAACCCGGCTGCTTCAGGCCGATGGTTACGACGTTGGAAACGTCGGCGATCGAACCGACGCCCGCAACGATCGGTGAAGCCGGAATCGCTTTCCCGCTCGCCGACTCGTTGTAAAGACTGACGTTACCCGAAACGAACGGCGTTTCGAAGGCGCGCGCTGCGGTCGCAAGACCGTCGATCGATGCAACGAAATCGCCGAGATGCCCGGGATTACGCGGATTTCCGAAATTCAGGCAGTCCGTGAGAGCAACCGGACGCGCGCCGACCGCAACGCATTTGCGCACAGCTTCGTAGACGGCGTGCTCACCCGCGAGACGCGCGTTCAATCCGCCGTAACGGGGATTGCCCGCAACGGAGAGCGCAACGCCAAGGGTCGAGCCGAAGACCGGTGCGAGTACGCCGGCATCGCCGACGCCGCGCGGAAGAACCGTTGCACCTCGAACGACGGAGTCGTAACGCCGGTAGAGCGGCTCACGCGAGCAGACGTCGCGATGTTGCAGCACCCGTTCGAGCAGTTCGTCCATCTGCACGCCGGTGACCAGCGGCGCCTCATCGACGACTTGATCTGTAACCGTGATCTCATCGAACGGCAGTTCGTCGCGAATGGTCCCGGTGAGGAAATCGATATCGACGTCCATCACGATCTGCCCGCGATGACGCAATACGTAGTGCTTCTCCGCCGTTACCTTGCCGATCACCGTTGCACGCGCGTTGTGCGCGATCTCCGGAAGCGTAAACTCGTCGTTGTAAATCCGCAAGATCTGCAGCGTTATATCCGGCGGCACGACCCAAATCAAACGCTCCTGCGTTTCGCCGACGGCGATCACTTCCGGCCGCAAATTCTCTACCGCAACGTTGACCTTATCGAGATCGATGTCGGCACCGTATTCACCCGCAGACGTGATCTCCGCAGAACATCCCATGATGCCGCCTGCGCCGAGGTCTTTGAAGCCCACCGTAATGTTGTGTTCGCGCAAGTATCCGAATACCGCGTAACTCGCGCGCATCAGGACGTTCTTTAGGAACGGGTCGGGGACTTGAACCGCGCCGCGATTCGACTCCTCATCGGACGCATCGAGCGTCAGCGACGAAAACGACGCTCCGCCGAAGCCGCTCGGATCCGTCGCTTTGCCGACGAGAATGATATCCCAACCGTCGGCACCCTTCGGCGCATACGAATGGATGATTTCCGACTCTTTGACGATCCCCATCGCGACGACGTTGACCAGGCAATTGTCGTCGAAGCGTTCGTCGAAGTAGACGTCGCCTGCGATATTTGGAACACCGATCGCGTTGCCGTAGGCACTGATACCGTCGACCGCGGTTTGCGCGACGTAGCGTTGATGCGATTGCGGGTCGTCGACGAGCCCAAAGCGCAGTGGATCGGCAACCGCGATGACTTCCGCGCCCATGCAGAGCACGTCGCGCACAATGCCCCCGATGCCCGTCGCCGCACCTTCGAACGGCACGACCTGCGAGGGATGGTTGTGCGATTCATGCGCAATAACGATGCCGTAACGCTCGCCGCGAAAATCGCCGAGATGCAGAATGCCCGAATCTTCACCGGGCCCAATGACGACCGACGGTCCCTTTGTCGGCAGCGTCCGCAAATGGTGGCGGCTCGATTTATAGCTGCAATGCTCGCTCCACTGCGCGTCGAACGCGTGCAACTCGACGATCGACGGCGGACGCCCGAGCGTCCGTTCGATCGAGGTGAGTTCGTCGGTGCGCAGCGCGACGCCGGAAACGTCGAGTTCAGCCAATTGCAGTCCCCTGCGGTGTCGGCACCCCAGCCTGCTGCTGCAACATCGCGTCGGCGTGCAGCACGGCGGAGCGCGCATTGGCCTGCATCAGTAACGTGCGCCCGTAAAGCACCGTATCCTCGAGGCCGAGCAACTTTGCGCAGTCCATCGCGAGGTCTTGCGGATCGCCATGCCAATCGAGCACCGGCGACGACGACGCCGAGTCGAGCATGGCGCGCAAACTTCCATCCTGATCGACCGCGACGAAGAACAGGCGCGCAAACGTCGCTTCGAGCTGCTGCACCAACTGCAGCACATATCCCGGCGTTTTCGACGGGCTCGCGATGTGACGTACCGTCGGTAACCCAAGTTGCTGCAGTGCCGCGACGACCGCGTTGATCGATTCCGAGCGCTCGGGAGAATCACCGACGACGGCAGCCATTCCCGGGCGCATCACCGGAAACGTTCCGACGAGTTCCGCGACTTCTTCATACGCGGACTTCACGCGCGCGAGCGCCGCATCGTCGATCGTGTCGAGATTGCGATACATCTGCTTATCGAGCATCAACTCTTCGCGACCTTGCGGCCAAATGCGCCACGCGTCGTTGTCGATGACGTCCGCGATTACGAGCTGCCCCTTATCGGGACCGCCGGTCAGCCGCCCGAACTCGACTTTAAGATCGACCAGCAGCACGTCGCGCTTACGCCAGGCATGCGAGAGAATCTCAAACGTCAAACGCGCAAGTTCCGTCATTACGCCGATTTCGTTCGGATTTGCGATACCGTTGCCGACGATCGCATCGGGTCCGATCATCGGATCGTGCGCCGCATCGTCTTTCAAGAAGAACTCGATGACGCGCGGCACCATCAGCGCTCCACGTTGCACGCCGGGATTGCGCTTGACAAACGATCCTGCCGCCACGCCGCGCACCACCACCTCGAGCGGAATCATATTGCAGCGGCGCACGAGCATCTCGTTATTGTCGTCGTCTTCGCCGCCATTCAGATAATGAGTCGGCAAACCGCAGAGATTCAGCAGACGAAATACGCGCGCCGTCGTCTGCGCCGCGAGACGACCCTTCCCCGGGATCGTATTCCGCCGCGCGCCGTCACCTGCGGTGATATCATCCGCCTGCGCAACGACCAACTGATCGGGCGAACCCGCAGCTTCGTACAAGACTTTCGTCTTGCCGCGCGCGATTTCGATGCCCTTGTTCACTTCTGTACCTCTACGATTTTCTGTTGTGGAAATTCGGGTAGTGCGTCGATTTTTTCGGCAAGTGTGCGCGCGCGTTGCGGTGCGGTGCCGACGTGTTTGCCCGGATCGAGCAGACGCCGGATCTCAGCGGGATCGACGAGCGCGGTGAGCGACGGGTCTGCCGAGAGCGTTTGCGCGAGCGGATTATCTTCGCCTGCGGCAAGTGACGACCACGCCTGCATGGCTGCACCGCGAATCGTCTCGTGCAACTCCTGACGATTTCCGCCGGCGCGGACGGCTTCCATCATCACGGCTTCCGTCCCGGCGAACGGTCCGTAGGTTCGAAGATTGTGCGCGATCCGGCGCTCCTCGACGCGCAAACCGTCGACGACTTTGCGAGCAAGCGTAACAATCTCGTCGGCGCAAAGCAGCGCCTCGGGAAGAATCGTCCTGCGATTTGCGCTATCGTCGAGCGTGCGCTCCAAGTAGTTGGTCGCCGCGTTCTGCCATGCGACATCCGCGTAGCCGACGAGTAAGCGCGCAAGCGAGTCGATGCGCTCGCACATGATCGGATTGCGCTTGAACGGCATCGCGGAACTTCCGACCTGCGATTTTCCGAACGGCTCGGCAACTTCGCCGAACTCGGGGCTCGAGAGGATACGAATATCGGCTGCAAATTTTGAAAGCGACGCACCCAAGCCCGCAAGGCCCGAGAGCAGCAAATAGTCGAGCTTGCGTGGATACGTCTGCGTGCTGATGTCGCGCGCTTCCAAACCGAAACGCTGGAGCACCTCGCGCTCGATCTCGGCCGAGCCACCGGAGTGATCGAGCAGATGCTCGTAGGACGCGGCGGTGCCGACCGCGCCGCGCAAACCCTTCGTGGTCAATTGATCGAAAACGAAGCGCAGGTTGGTGTCGTCGATGAGCAGATCTTGTGCGTACACCGCGAGGCGATAGCCGAGCGTCGTCGGTTCTGCCGGCTGCAAATGCGTAAACGCCATGGTGACGAGATCGCTGTACTGACGGATGCGTCCAGAAAACGCGCCAAGCAAGTCGCGCAGGTTCTCGCCGACGAGCGAAAGCGCGCGTCGAAGGCGGTATGTCTCGACCGTGTCCTCGATGTCCATGGACGTGGCGCCGAGGTGCAGTTTTCCGCCACCGCGCGTAGCCTGCGATGCGAAGACGCGAATCTCGGCCATGAGGTCGTGATGGATCTCACGTTCGATCGCTAGCGCCGCATCGATGTCGATCTCGCCCGCGTGCGCGGCGATGTCGGCCGCTTCTTCAGCACTTACGAGGCCGTGACGCGACTGCGCCTGCGCGAGCGCTACCCAGACCGCGCGCCAGAGTTTCCGCCGTTCCTCTTCGGAAAAAAGCAAACGAAGCTCGGCACTGCCGTATCTCCAAGAGAACGGCGAGGCATACGTACGGTAATCCATGGGACGAAGGCTCCGTTCGCCCCCGCTTAGAGCGCTGCCTCGTCGCCTTTCGTCGCAACCAGTGCGGCCGACGCACGCGGCTCGAAGTCCGCCAATTCAATCGAAATATGGCCGGGCGAGCCCGAGTCGATCGCCCGCAAAGCCGCCTTCCGCACGGCTTCGTCGGTGAAGTGGCGCAGCTGCTCCTCGGTCATCCCGTCGGTCAATGCATCTAGCGTATCGAGCACTGACCCAAGATCGAACTCGAGCGGCTTCCCATCGAGCAGCTCGTGAAGCGTCGCCCGGCGGCGGTCCGCGTCGAGCTCGCGCAGATCGATGGTTTCTTTGAAGCGCGACCGCAGTTCCGGATCGACTGCGTTGGCGTCAGTCGTCGTCGCCAAAATAAAGACCGGCACTTTTTTGGCGTCGAGCTCATCGATGAGCACGGCAAGGTGCGCCACGGCACCGGGATCCGCGCATTCCGGGACATCAACGGCTACGAGCGCGCGACCGCCGCGCACCCGCCGCATCGCGTCATCGATATCGTCGATCAGAGTATAGATGACCGGAAGCGACGTCTGCTCCGCGAGGTTTTCGATCGCGTACTGCTTCGCGCTCTCCGCAGGACCGGAAATCAGAACACCGCGCGGCACCGTAATGCCTTGCGATTCCATCGTACCGACGTGCGCAAACATCGCGGAGAGCAACCGCAACCGCTCGACGGCGAGGTCAGGCAGCGCGACCCCTTCGATCGGCGTAATGGCGGCCGCAGCTCCGTCGATAACGGTGGTGATGTGATCCAACTCCGCTTCCTGCGGCGTGAAGTCGATCAGCGTTCCGAATCGTGCGACCATCCCTTGGTCGAGATCCTCGCGCGACTTCGCAGCCGCAACGACCCACACGTCGGCGTTGCCGTCGAGCGATTCCCATTCTTTGGCGATTGCTTGTACGACTTCGCGCCGCATCGATTCATACGCCGCAGATCCGCCGGCTGAGAAGAAGCGTTCCGCTTCGTCGATAAAAATGATCGAACGCGCGCGCTTTGCCGAATCGAACAAACGCGCCACCGTTGATGCGCCTTGTCCGACATACCCGATCTTTATCTGCGAAAACGAGAGATGGAGTACCGACGCCGCACTCGCGCGCGCAATGGTTTGCAGGACGTCCATCGGTTCTGCGCGTTCGCCCGTAACCAAAAATAATCCACGAAGCGCGGCCGGATCGCCAAGCCGGAACAGCAGCACTTGCCGCAGCAGCTTGCTGCGGACAACCGATGAAACGGGCAAGGAACGTATGATCGCAGCAGTACCGTCGAATTCGTGGAGTTCGGCTTCGAGTTTGCGCAGCCGTTCGTCGAGGGTTTTGCGTTGGCCGAAGTGCTGCACTACGGAACGAAATTCTTCCGCTTCTTTCGCCACGCTCGGCAAATGGCGTTCGAGCGCGCGCTGAAACGAGACACCGTAGGCGCGAATGAACGGATTTTCAAGATCGGCGTGCACGAGCGTTGGGCGCTTATCGGGGAACCTCGTCAGCAGCACGTTGCTTCCGCGCTCGTCGATGACTTCAACGAACGTTTCCTCAATCGCGTCTTTCTCTCGGACGCCCGGAATTTTCCACGCGCGATCGTCGATCGTACCATTGCGCGGTCCGTCGAATCCGATCAGCGGGTGATTCAGACCCGGCTCGCAGTGCGTGAACGCGACGAACCGCACGTCCTTGCCATCAGCCGCGAGATACGACGAACGCGCTTTACGCACGAACGTCAAGCATTGGTCGCGTGCGACAGAGTAGCCGATCAACGCGAGAACGAGATAGATCCCGATCGCGACGAGCGCGCCCGCTACTTGTAGTAACGCAATCGCGCCCACCGCAACGGCGACGACGCCGGCAATCGCAAACCACTGATACCCCGGAAGCCACGCAAAGGTGAGCGCCGACGTAATGTTCTCGCGCTCGCGAATCGCTCGCTGTTGTCCAAAGACGTCTCGCCACGTCACGTTTACCATGGCGTCGAGCGCCGTGCGAATCTCGCCGAGCCGTTCGCGGTCGGAGTGGATTTGACGCTCGAGATCTTCGCGCTCTGCACGCGAACGTTCAACGTCGCTCTGAAGCTCGTGCTTCGGATCGACGTCGCTCGTCCCGGCCTCCTGCTGGGTAAGGACATCCATATTATAGGTTGTTATCGGCGGCTAAGAGCCGAAAGCTCTGCCGTTATCCGTTCAACCAAGGTCCGGTGATCGTCTGGGTCGCTGCCGGCGCTCCCGGTGACGATCGATTCCACTCCTCGAACCGCCCGTTCGTACGCCACCCGCGCCCGCCTTTCTCCGATTCGCGTAGCGATAGGCCGAAGGACCCGTTCGCGCCATCTCGCACGCGCAGGCAACTCGCCGCCGGGACGCGCGAGCTCCCAAATCAACGAACACTCTGTGGCAAGCGCCGAGAGCAGTGGAATTGCCGCTCCGCGCGGATCGTTTGCGAAAAACTCGTGCGCGATGCCCATCGCCTGCGCGATCTTGCCTTCGACGAGTGCGCTGGCATAGAGATACGCTTTCGGGTCTTCGATTGCGAGGGATTCGCTCTCGAGTTCCTTATATGTGATCTTCTTGCCGGAGAGCGACAGCTTCTCGAGATCATTGCGCACTGCGGCGAGCTCAGATTCGCTTCGCACGAGTTCGGCGATGACACGCGGTTCGGCGGTCGCGCCGAGTTGCTCGAGCGTTTCTTTGATGAAGCGCGTCCGCGTCTCTTCGTTTGCCGTCGTATCGATACGTAACGCGGCTCGCCCCAACTGCGGGCCAAGCGGTTGCGGACGCTGCGAGCGCGGTGAGAGCAAATCGGTAATGACGAGCGTGTTTCCCGCCGGGACGTTTTCGGCCACGTCGAGCAGATCGCGCCGCGGCTGTGCTTTGAGCGCCTGCGCGTCCGTTACGAGCACAACGCGGCGATCGGCAAGAAACGGCATCGCCGCCAGTGCTTCGCGCACGCGTCCCGGGTCCGACCATTCCGATGCGGGAAACCGTTCGAGGTTGAGATCGCGCATATCCGGCGGCAACAGACGATCGAGCACCGCATCGACCGCTCTCTCCGCGAGCGCGCGTTCCGTCCCCTCGATGACGACAAGCGAACCGATCTTGGGTTCCTTGTCGACGAACTCGTAATACTTCACTTCGATTCCGCGTAGCGCTTGAGCTGCGCAAGCGTTCGCAGATTCTCCCTTCGGAAACTCAAGACGAGCAGCGGTGTAGCTATTTTAAAGAGGCCTGGTAAATCCCACGTCAGCCGCAGCTCGCGAATCACGAACGTCCCGGCGCCTCTCGCTTCGAAGCTGTATCGAATGCGCGCGTCAACGTCGACGCTGATGGGCCGGCGGACCTGCACGATCTGATGAAAGCCGATGTGGTTCGGGGGTTCGAACTCGGTAACGACGCCGGGTTTCTCGATTGGCGGTGCATCGACGTATGTCGTTCCGAGGCGCACGGGATACGGCGTAACGTTATTCGTTCCACCGAACGCGTCCGAGTTTGGAAGCCACGTACCGTAATTCGGCAGGTCGGCGACGATTTCGAAGATCGCCTCCGGCGAAGCGGCGATCTGCGTCTTAAACTGTAGATCGGAAACCGCCATTGCCGCGCCGCACTACACAAGCGTGCTGAAATTCGGACGTTGCTGCAGCGACGGGATCGTCTCTAAATACGGTGGTGCTATCACACCATATTCCGTGATGAAAGCGGTCACGAGATGTCCGGGCGTCACGTCGAACGCGGGATTGTACACGTGGGCGCCGGACATTGCAACGGTTGCCGGACCGAACGACGTCACTTCTTCCGACCGCCGTTCCTCGATATGAATCGCTTCACCGCTTTCGATCGAGAAATCAAACGTACTGCGAGGCGCCGCGACATAAAACGGAATGCCGTGGTGCGCGGCAAGAACGGCAAGGCCGTAGGTACCGATCTTATTTGCGGTATCGCCGTTGCGCGCGATGCGGTCGGCGCCGACGATCACGAGATCGATGCCTTTGCGCTGCATCGCGATAGCGGCGGCGGCGTCGACTTGCAACGTTGCGTCGACATTCGCATGTGCGAGCTCGAAGTACGTCAGTCGTCCCCCTTGCAGCAGCGGCCGCGTCTCATCGACGAAGACGTGCGGCTTCTTCCCGGCACGCGCCGCGTGAATGATAACGCCGAGCGCGGTGCCTCCGCCGGCGGTAGCTATCGGTCCCGTGTTGCAGTGCGTGAGGATCTTCGCGTTTTTCGCGATGACGTCGAGTCCCGCATCGGCGATCGCTTTATCGATGGCGATCTGCTCCCGATGGATCGCGTGCGCTTCCGCCACCATATCATTGGCGGCGGTGACGCGGTCGACGGCCCAGGCAAGGTTCACCGCCGTCGGGCGCGCATGGCGCACGCGTTCGGCCGCGCGGCGGAATTCCGCGTCGTCCGCGATCGTGTTGCGCAATAAGGCGATGCCGTATGCGCCGAAAACGCCGATCGCAGGCGCGCCCCGGACGGCAAGCGTTTTTATGGCTTCTTCGATATCGTCGACCGTGCGCGCGCGCTTTCGCACGACCTCATGCGGGAGTAAGCGCTGATCGATGTACGAGACGGCGTCGCCGTCCCACGTCACGGCAGAAAGATCTTCGTCGGTAAAAGACATCGCGCCGAGCTTCGGGCCCGGCGCGATGAGTCCATGCGGGTTTGCGCGGGCGCGCAAACTCCAAGCGTTAGACGCCGGCCGGAACGCGGGCCGTGTAGCAGGTGCGGCAATACACCGGACGGTCGCCGCGCGGACGGAACGGTACCGTGGTCGTGACGCCGCATTCGGCGCAGACCGCTTCGAAGTTCGGGCGCTGCGTCGTAGGCGCGCCGTCTCCGCTCTGTGCGCGCCGTGCTTGACGGCAATCGCGACAGCGCTGTGGTTGATTTACAAAGCCCTTCTCTGCGAAGAATTGCTGTTCGCGCGCAGAGAAAACGAACTGCGTTCCACAGTCCTTACAGGTCAGCATCTTGTCTTCCACTGAGTCGGAGCCTCCGGGCGTCATTTGGATATGGATTTGCGCCGTAAGCGCATATCCGGGCTAGCTCAAATGCGACTTTGGTAAGAGAACCCCTCCTTTGAACCGGTAGTCAGGCAAGCGGACTCCCCTTGCGGTCAATACTTATATATGATAGCCTACGTACGTTAAGTAGCTAAATTACAGGAGAGTGCTTACATAATGACGGCTTTTGCCCTCGACCCGGCCCATTCGCAGGTTGAGTTCGTCGTACGCCATATGGTGATCTCGAAGGTCCGCGGCAGCTTCGGCTCGTTCCACGTGGATCTCGACGTCGACGAAACCACCAATCTTCCGAAAACAGTGAATGCGGAAATCGATGCAGCTTCGATCGACACGAAAGTTGCCGACCGCGACGCCCATCTTCGCTCGGCGGACTTCCTCCATGCCGAACACCACGACAAGCTCACGTTCCGGAGCACGAAAATCAGCGGAACACCCGACCATTTCACGATCGACGGCGATCTCACGATTCGCGGCACGACCCGCCCGGTAACGCTCAACGCGTCCGTCGACGGCCGGCTCAAGGATCCGTGGGGCAACGATCGCATCGCCTATAGCGCGAAGACGAAGATCAATCGCAAAGATTTCGGTCTGACATGGAATCAGGCGCTGGAAACCGGCGGTCTACTCGTCGGCGAAGACATCGAGATCGATCTCACGCTCGAAGCCGTCAAAGTCCAGCAAGCAGCAGCGGTCTAGTCGGTATCGTCGAGCTCGTCATCGTCATCGTTCTTGATGATGACGGGCTCCGGTCCGTCGTCGGTCTCGTCGACCGGCGGATTCGGATCTTCATCCCAATCTTCGTCATCCGGCGTCGGTTTGTTACGATCTTTCATGATGGCCGGAGATACCCGTAGTCAACGAATGCCAACCAGTCACGAACGGCGCGCGGGAGTACCGTGGGACGCGTCTTACACTTGTGGCCCAGCGCCGTGGGACATCGGCACACCCCAACCATCGGTCGTGCAACTGGGTTCGAAAGGCGCGTTTACCGGGGCGGTACTCGATGTGGGTTGCGGGACGGGCGAGAACACGCTATACGTCGCTTCACTTGGATTATCGGTTCTCGGCGTTGACGTCGCCGAAACGGCAGTGGCAATGGCTCGAAAGAAGGCCTGCGACCGGGGACTCAATGTTGAGTTTGTCGCGGCTGATGCATTCGAATTGCAGCACCTAGGCCGGATGTTTGAGACGGTGCTGGACTGCGGCTTGTTCCACACGTTCGACGCTGAGGAACAGGCACGATACGTGGCGAGTTTAGCGGCGATAACGCAGCACGATGGAACGGTATTCGTATTGTGCTTCAGGAACGATGGGCCGGATACCGGTCCGCATCCCATTGCTCAAGAACAGCTGCGAGCAGCGTTCAACTCGAGCGCGCGATGGAATGTGGTGTCGATCGAACCGGTCAACCTTCAGACGAGATTTCACGGAGAACGCGGCGCACCGGCCTGGCTCGCAACGGTTAAACGGATCTAAACGGCTACGCCCGGAATCCCGCGCGCGGTAACTTCTTCGGAATCTGCAACAAAGTCGCAGCAGCAATCGCTGCTTCGTAACCTTTATCGCCTTGATTAGGATCGGCGCGCTCTTGCGCTTGCGCCATGTTGTCAGTCGTCAGCACACCGAAGCCGATCGGCACGCCTAATGCGAGTTGCACGTCCATAATCCCGCGAGCGCACTCGCCGGCAACGAAGTCGAAGTGCGGTGTCTCGCCGCGAATCACCGCGCCGAGGGCAACCACGCCGTCGATGCTTTCATTTTCGATCACGAGCCGGCACGCGAGCGGTAATTCGAAGCAGCCGGGGACTTCGAAAAGCGCGATGTCGTGTGGTTCTACCCCGCAATCCGTGAGCGCGCGTTTCGCGCCGTCAATGAGCCAATCGCTTAGCTGCGTGTAGAAACGCCCGGCAACGATCGCAAAACGCTTCCCCGCGCAATCCGGCGCGGGCATCGCATTCTTTCCGTTTTCCTGGCTCTTCGGCTTCACGACGCAACCGTCTCGTCGAACATATGGCCGAGTTTAGCGCGCTTCGTCGCCATGTACCGCTTGTTGTGAACTGTCGGCTGCGTTTGCATCGGGACGCGACCGATGATCTTCAGGCCGTAGCCTTCGAGTCCAAAAATCTTGCGCGGATTGTTCGTGATCAAGCGCATCTCTTTGATGCCGAGATCGGCGAGAATCTGCGAACCGATCCCGTAGTCGCGCTTGTCGACTGGTAATCCGAGTGCTAGATTTGCCTCAACGGTATCCGCACCGCGATCCTGTAGTTCGTATGCGCGTAACTTGTTGGCAAGCCCGATGCCGCGGCCTTCTTGACGCAGGTAGAGGAACACGCCGCGGCCCTCTTTCGCGATCATCGTCATAGCGCCGTCGCGTTGCGCCGCGCAATCGCAGCGGATCGAGTGCAGCGCATCGCCGGTCAGACATTCGGAGTGGACGCGCACAAGCACGTCTTTGCCGTCGCGAATGTCGCCCATTACGAGCGCGACATGCGTGTTGCCGTCGATTGTTGTTTCATACGCGACGCCCGTCCAATCGCCGGTTGTCGTCGGCAGATTGAACTCCGCTACTTTTTTTACGAGTTTTTCTGTTCGCATTCGGTATGCAATGAGATCCTTGACAGTGATAAGCCGAAGGCCGTGACGATCGGCATACTTCCGTAACCCGTCAAGACGCTCCATCGTTCCGTCTTCCGCCATGATTTCGCAGATCACGCCGGCCGGATAAAGCCCCGCAAGCCGCGCGAGATCGACGGAAGCTTCCGTCTGCCCGGCGCGGACGAGCACGCCGCCCTCGCGTGCGCGCAACGGGAACGTGTGCCCAGGACGCAAGAAATCCGTTGAGGTTGCACTCGGATCGATCAATTTCTTGATCGTCGCCGCGCGGTCGTATGCGGAAATGCCGGTGGTGGTGACGCCACGCGCTTCGACGGAAACCGTGAACGCCGTCTCGTGTACCGCGGTGTTTTCACTTACCATTTGCGGAATCTGCAGTTGGTCGAGACGGTTGCCGAGCATCGGCATGCAGATCAGGCCGCCGGCTTCTTTGCGCATGAAATTGATCGCTTCGGCAGTCACCATCTGCGCAGCCATCACTAGGTCACCTTCGTTCTCGCGATCCTCGTCATCGAGAACGACGACCATCTTTCCGGCGCGGATATCGTCGACGGCATCCTCAATCGAATCGAACTGGCTCTCAGGCTGGGCGTCCGCTCCCGCCGCGAGCTCGGGTAGCACGCGGGTCAGGCGCTGCAGCGTTCGGTACGAGGGTTCGCGGCGGCCGGAGCGCAGTAGCGACACCGCCGACTCCGTTACCCCCGACCGCTGGGCCAGCTCTGCAGCGGAGAGACCTGCGGCTTCCATTGCCGCGTTGAGGGAATCCGCGAAGACACTCATTTCCCCACCGTAGGGCCCGACTTTACAAATGTCAAGCCACTTAAGG
>JAMXLG010000026.1 GCA_024281135.1 Vulcanimicrobiia bacterium
CGGAGAGCCTGCGGAGCTATCCGCTTCTACACGGACGACGTATCCCTCGATGCCGAGCATTCCGGCAGAGAATGAAAGCGCGAGCATATCACGCTTCGATCACGACAACGGGCCCCGAGAGAAAGGATTGAATAAAATTTGACGCCGGTTGCGCGCAAAGCGGCGTATGATGCTTAGGGCATGCGCATGGTCGGATTTCTCGTAACGATATCGTTGATCGTGGCGTTAGCGGCGCAAGCCGCGCGCGCCGGAAGCGTGCCGTTCGAACTAACGGACAACCGCATTATCGTGCAAGCGCTCGTAAACGGAGCTGGTCCGTTTTACTTGATTGTCGATACGGGATCGTCGGGAACGACTCTGACTCCGTCAGCAGCACATCGCTTACATCTCGCGACGAAGCCGTTCGGTGCAGTAGGTGGTGCGGGACGCCGAACGGTCACCGCTTCAGCGGCGACGCTGGAGCGTTTGACGGTTGCCGGAGAGACCTTTTCGCATCTCCCGATTACCGTCATCGGCATGGATCAGATTGCGCAGAACATCGGTTTTCCCCATCTCGATGGCGTCATCGGGTACGACGTCTTGCAATTCTACAGTGTCGGTCTCGACATGGACCGTAGCGTGTTCACGTTATCGCGTACAGCACTCAACCATCCGACGGGTGCACAAACGATTCCGTTTACGTTGCGCGACACGCAAATCTATCTTCCGGCCACGATCGATGGCATTCACGCCACGGTGATGTTCGATTCGGGAGATCGCTCATCGATGACGTTATTCCGCCGCTTCGCAACCGGGCATGATTTCTATCAGGTTCCCGGTGAAGTCAAAAACGTGTTAACGGGCTTTGGCATCGGGGGCCCGTTGTTCGCCGATGTTTTTCGTACGGGCGTGGTGATGTTCGGGAAGACGATTCCCAATGTTATTACGAGAGCAACGCTCGATACGGGCGGCTTCTTCGCAACATCAACGGAAGCTGGAAGTGTCGGGCTCGGATTGATGAAGCGGTTCGATTCGATCGTCGACTACCCCCATCACACGATGGTTGCCTGGCCGAGCCGATTCTTTTCTAAGACCGATCGCTACGATCCGGCGGGAATGTGGATCTCCAACGGTTCTCGCGGGCCAATCATCGCCTTTGTCGCGAAAGGCGGATCCGCCGATGAAGCCTCGATTCGCGCCGGAGAATCACTGCTATCGGTGAACGGTCGTAACGTAAGCGATCAGAGCGCGATAGAGATTCGCGATTGGCTCGCCGCGCAACCTGAGGGTTCGCGCGTTGCCCTCGTGATACGAACTGCGTCGGGAAAAACGCTAGAGCGCACCCTCGTGCTCCACGATCGCACGCTTGAACCGGCGCAACGCTCGGGGCGGACGCTTGAACGCGCGCGCGAATGTTGACGTGAAGTGCGCATGGTTCGCGAATCCTAAGTCAAGCGCAACAGCGGTGATGTCATCTTCACCGTCTTGCAATCGAGAAAGCGCGAGAAGCACGCGAAGCCGGAGACGGTATTGATGGATCGAGGAGCCCGTCACCGCCCGAAAGCGTCGCGCGAGTTCGAATGCCGAGAGCCCGCTTCCATGCGCGAGTTCCGCAAGTGTTGCGCGCTCACCGGGATCGGCTGCGATCCGTTCGCGCACGAGTTCGATGACACGATGCGACGATGATCGGGACGCGTCGGTTCGCGCAAGTATTCGAAGAATCGCCATTGCGGCTTCCTCGCCTTCCAAAGTGTCGGAAGCGTTGCGCATGCGATGCGTAGCGAGGTGAAGTTCGATCTGCGAGTCACCGTCGAGTATCCAGTGGCGCGTCGATCGTTCGGGGCCGAACACTTCATCGATCTGCTCGCGCAAAAACCGCACGGCCGTGCAATCGTCGCCTTCGTCGGTCGGATGGATAATGCGATGCGGCCGCTCGGGGTCGAAGAGTAGCACGGTATTCGGCTCGGCGACGGTTGACTTTCCACCGGAATGCCACTCGAACACACCTCGGCGAGGAATGACGACCGTGGGCAGCAGCGACGTCTCCTCATCGGCTCGAGTGTGACGCGTTGCCCGGCATGCGACGTCGTCGGCCGAACACAACGTCGAAGCGAAACGCTTCGTCCTAGTCATCGTACTCATGGCGTGCACCGCACGAATTTGAAAGCGCCGGTCCTGGTGTTCTGAGACAATTCGAGCATGATCGATACACCTTATGAAGTGATGCCCGGGCTCGCCGCAGCCGGGCCGGATCCCGCGCTTGGCGATGAAGCGAAAATCTTTGCACCGCTGATCGGCGATTGGCAGATTCGCACGGTGCACACTCCGTTCTCTAAACCCAGCGCGACCTACGATGGTTTCTGGTCGTTTCGATGGGGCCTGGGCGGCCGCGCCGTGTACGATGTGATCGCCTATCGTCTCATCGATGCACCGGCCGATGCCCCGTACCGTTCGGGCATCACCGTGCGTTTTTTCGACACCGAACTTCGCGCGTGGCGGCAAGTCTGGGTCGGCGCATGGAGCGGCGTTGTGATCGAGTTTGCCGTGCGCGCTGAGGATTCACGCATCGTGATCGAGGGGCAGCACTCGGCGACCAAGCGATTTGTGTGGTCATTCGAGAAAATCGCGCCGAAAACGTTTCATTGGGAAGGCCGCACCTCGTATGACGGGGGCGCAACCTGGCACTTGGAACAAACGATCGACGGTTGGAGAGAGTAAGTAGCGTGGCTTCGATTCACAAAGAGTTGGTTATCGACGCGCCGGTCGAATATGTATGGGCGGCATTGAAAGATTTCGGCGCCGTGCACGTTCGATTATTCCCAAAAATCCTGCAAGACGTTGTGCCGGATGGAGACTCGCGGATCGTCACTTTTGCAAATGGACTCGTCGTGCGCGAGAGGCTCATCGATATCGACGAGGACCGCAAACGTGTTGCGTATTGCGCGAGCGGTGGTCAACTCACGTATCATCATGCGTCGATGCAGGTCTTTAACGATGGAAATAGTCGCTCACGCTTCGAGTGGATTTTGGATTTGCAGCCGGAGGATGCGCGGGAAGGTATCCAAGCGCTCGTCGATGCCGGTTCCGAGATCATGCAGCGTCATGTCGCGCAGACGTATCGGAGCGCACCGATAGGCAGTCCATAATCCGTTCTCGAATTTTCGCCCGCATGCTTAAGCCGATTGTCGAGCTCGACCGCCTCGTTTCGTCATCACCGCAACCGCACGCCGTTGCCGTCGATGGTGACACGGTTTATGTGAGTTCGCGAGCAACACGACGCATCGATGTGCTCGATCGCGAATCGTGGACGAAGCGCGACGAACTCGAACCGCCCGGCATGCCATGGGGCATGACATACGGGAACGGACATCTCGTCATGACGTGCGGTGAGGAAGAGGACGATTTTCGTCGGCTTCGCCGCTATGAGCCGCAGCGCGGATGGCACTCGTCGATGATTGGGTGTCCGGACGATACAGGCTCGCACGTCGCGATTCGCGATGGCCGCGTTCTTCTCGCCCAGTGGTACAACCAGGTGATCTTGGAACTTGATGACGCGGGTCATATCGTACGGCGGTATGAGTCTCCGCACGGCATCGCGGGAATCGCCGTCGACGGCGACAAGGCGTTCCTGCTGACAACCGATGACGAAGACGGGGGCGACTACTGGATTACCGGACTCGATCTCACAACCGGTGCTTCTGAAGACCTCGCGCTCGTGCCGTTTCACGCGCGAGGGCTTGCGTGGGACGGCAAGCGCTTTTGGACCAATCACCGTGAGGCGGATCGAACCGTAACGTTTAGACTTCCCTCGTAGGCGCAGGCGCCGCCGAAGGCGAATCGGCGGCGAATGCATTTGACCACGCTCGATTGGGTGATCGTCGTTGTCTCGCTCGGCATCACGTTCATCCCCGCGATCGTGCTTGCGCGACGTGCCGGTAAGAATACGGCAGAGTTTTTTGCTGCCGGACGGCAAGCGCCGTGGTGGTTGATCGGCATTTCGCTCGTCGCTACCACGTTTTCTACCGATACACCGAACCTCGTCACCAATCTCGTTCGCGAAGGTGGTGTTGCCGAGAACTGGGTGTGGTGGTCGTTTCTCTTGACCGGTATGGCAACGGTCTTTTTTTATGCGCGTTTATGGCGGCGCAGTGGTGTGCTTACCGACCTCGAGTTCTACGAACTGCGCTATTCCGGTAAAGCTGCCTCGTTCGTTCGCGGCTTTCGAGCGGTCTATCTAGGACTGTTTTTCAACTGTGTGATCATTGCGACGGTCAACCTTGCTGCAGTAAAAATTGCATCCGTGCTCTTCGGTTGGCCACGTTGGGAAACGCTGCTCTTTTGCGCATTCGTGCCGATCGTCTTTGCTGCGGCAGCCGGACTGTGGGGCGTGATGGTGACGGATATGATCCAATTCTGCATCACCATTACCGGCGCGTTTGCCGCTGCGTACTTTGCTTTGCACGCGCCGGGCGTCGGTGGGCTGCAGGGTGCCGTTTCACGCGTCGCACAGCTGCATCCGACTCTGCTCTCGATTCTGCCAAACTTCGCGGATTGGAAGACGGCGCTTGCAATTTTCATCATTCCGCTGACCGTGCAGTGGTGGTCCGTGTGGTATCCCGGCGCCGAACCCGGCGGCGGAAGCTACGTCGCGCAACGCATGCTAGCGGCAAAAACCGAGAACGATGCGCTCTTTGGAACGCTCTCGTTTGCGGTGATGCATTACGCGCTGCGTCCGTGGCCGTGGATCATCGTTGCGTTCGTATCTACGCTTGTCTATCCAACGCTCGGCGACATTCACGCGCGGTTTCCTTATGTTCCGCAGAATTTGCTCGGCAACGACATCGCGTATCCGGCGATGCTCGTCTATTTACCGGCCGGCTTCGCGGGCTTAATGATCGCCGGAATCTTTGCGGCCTACCGGAGCACGATCGAAACGCATTTGAATTGGGGCACGTCATATCTCGTTCACGACTTCTACCGGCGGTTTATACGGCCGGACGCAACTGAGACGCAGTACGTGTTCGCGGGTCGGCTCGTCACGGTTGGGCTGATGCTCGTCGGCGTCGGCTTTACGTTCTGGCTCGACACCGCCAAAGAAGGCTTTAATCTGCTGCTCTCCATTGGCGCGGGAACGGGTCTTATCTACCTGCTCCGCTGGTTCTGGTGGCGGATCAACGCCTGGAGCGAGGTGAGCGCCATGATCACCTCATTTGTCGTCTCTCTGGGATTCTTCGTCGCCTCGAAGACTGGGCACGGCGCGGACCCCACGACGGTGCTGCTCGTCACGGTGTTGGCGACGACGGTGGTGTGGGTCGCGGTCACCTTCATGACCCCACCGGTTGACGAGGAGACGCTCGCCCGGTTCTACGAGAAAGTTCGTCCGGCAGGCCCTGGGTGGACCGGGATCCGCCGGCGGTATGGGCTGCCGGCTTCACCTGACTCCCCGACCGCCTCCTTCGCCGCCTGGGTCCTCGGATTGGCCGCCGTCTATGGCGCGCTCTTTGCGACCGGCGGGTTCGTCTACGGCTTGCTCGGAATGGGCTCAATTTGGACCATTGTCACCGTTTTGGCCGTCGCCGGCCTCGTGATGTTCGTAAAAAGATCACCTTCTCCACAGATTGCACAAGAGTAACGTCGCTGCTTGTGGACAATTATTGCTCAGCATTCGCATTTAGGAGTATCGATTTGAAGCCAACTCGCTCGCTTGTACTCGTTTTGCTCTCCGCCGTGCTCGCTGCATGTTCCAATAATTCATCCAGTTCATCGACTGCGAGCAGTTCGTCGCCGGGCGCCGCGAACGGTGCGACAAAAACGATCGGTGTTTCGATTCAGGATCGCGAAGCGCAGTTCTATCAGCAGATGGAAAGCGGCATGCAATCCGAGGCGAACAAATACGGCTACAAGCTGATCGTTGTCGACGCGAATCGAGATAACGCGAAACAACAGAGCCAAGTCGAAGACTTCATTTCAAATAAAGTCGACGCGATTGTCCTGACGCCGTACGATTCGACCGCGATCGGCAGCGCGATTGCCGAAGCGAATAAGGCGAACATCCCGGTGTTCACCGCCGATATCGCGAGCACGAGCAAGCAGGGGCACGTTGTTGCGCACGTTGCGAGTGACAACGTGTTAGGCGGCCAGCAGGCAGGTAAGCTCATGTGCCAGGCAGTGGGAACGACGGGATACGTTGCAATCATCGATGAGCCCGAAGTCACGAGCGTTCAAGATCGCGTCAAAGGGTTCCGAGAGGCAATGAAAGCGAATTGCCCCAACGTGACGATCGTTGCGGACGTCGATGCCGGCGGCGCGCGCGACAAGGCCAATCAAGACATGAGCGACTTGCTGCAATCGAACAAAAATTTGAGCGGCGTGTTCGGCATCAACGACGACTCGGCGCTCGGCGCGCTGACCGCGATCCGCGCAGCGGGTCTCAACGGAAAGATCAAAGTCATCGGCTATGACGCGACGCCGGAGGCGCGCTCGGCGATCGCGAGCGGCGACATGTACGGCGACGCGATCCAGTATCCCGACAAGATCGGTTCGCTGACCATCGACACGATTCACGATTACTTCAACGGAAAGACGCCTCAGGCGATCGTGCACGTCAACGTAGGCACGTACACGCAAGCCGACGCGAAGAAGGCACAGTAATCATCGACAAGGCTCCGCTCCTCGAGATGCGCGGCATCGGGAAGTCGTTTCCCGGCGTGCGCGCGCTCGACAACGTTTCGCTCACGCTCAATTCCGGTGAAGTGCTCGCGCTCGTCGGTGAGAATGGCGCGGGCAAATCGACGTTGATGAAGATCCTAGCCGGTGCGCAAGCGGCCGATACGGGCACGATTGCAATCGACGGAAACGTGGTGCATATCACGTCGCCGCACGACGCCGAAGCGCTCGGCATCGGGATGATCTACCAAGAGTTCAACATCGTTCCGCAACTGACGGCGATGGAAAACATCGTACTCGGCGCCGAACCGACGCGCGGCGTCTTCTTGGACGAAGCGGAAGCTCGAAAACGCGCGCGTTCGATCGTGGAAGAGTTGGGCATGGATTTGCCGCTCGACGAGCGGGCTTCACGCCTGTCCGTCGGCGCGCAACAGTTGATCGAAATTGCCAAAGCACTTTCCAAGCACGCGCGGATCATCGTCATGGATGAGCCGACGGCGGCGCTGACCGATCGTGAGATAGATGCGCTCTTTGCGATCATCGCGCGGCTGAAAGCGAACGGCGCGGGCATTGTCTATATCTCGCACCGTATGGAAGAACTTCCGAAGATTGCGGACCGGATCACGGTTTTGCGAGACGGTAGCGTGATCGAGACGCGCCCCACCAGTCAATTTCCGCCGAATGAAATCATTCGCGCAATGGTCGGACGTCCGCTCGACGCGCACTTTCCCGATTTACCTCCGGTCGCAACGGATGCGCCGGTGATGCTCGACGTCGCGCATCTCATCCGTCGTCCCGTCGTCAACGATGTGTCGTTCTCGGTTCGCTCCGGTGAAATCGTCGGGCTCGCAGGGCTCGTCGGAGCGGGGCGAACGGAAATCGTGCGGGCTGTTGCGGGAGCGGACGTGCCGGACTCCGGAACGATTCATGTCGGTGGCGATCTCATTCGGATTCGCAGCCCGCATGACGGTATCGAATCCGGTATTGCGTTCATCACCGAGGATCGTAAAGGCCAGGGGCTGGTGCTCGGCATGAGCGTTGAAGAGAACATTACGCTCGCGCATCTTTCGCAGTTCGTCAATCGCGAGTTGCTGATTGACGAGAAGCGAGAAGAAGCGACAGCTGAAAAAATGATCGATGAGTTACGCATTCGTACGCCGAGCCCCGAGCAACGCGTGCGCAATCTTTCCGGGGGCAACCAGCAGAAAGTCGTGCTGGCAAAATGGCTGCTCGGAAAGGCTCGGGTGTTTCTCTTTGATGAGCCGACGCGTGGCATCGACATCGGCGCGAAGACTGAGATCTACGCTTTGATGCTCAACTTGATCAAGAACGGAGCTGCAATCGTCATGGTATCGAGCGAACTGCCGGAAGTGCTCGGCATGTCGCACCGCGTTCTCGCTGTTCGTGAAGGACGGATCGTCCGCGAATTCTCGCGCGCCGAGGCGACGCCGGATGCGGTGATCGCCGCAGCTACGGGTAGCGCAGCGGCATGAACGGACTCGCCAAGACTAGCAGCAACGTTCTGCTGAGCAACTACTGGCTGCGTATCGCGGCGGCTATCGTCGTCGTCATTATTTTGATGGCAGGGGTGAACGTTGCGGCGCACGGCGCATTTTTGCAGCCCGGCAATATCGTTCAAGTCCTCCGCCAGATCACGTACAACTGCATCCTCGGCGTCGGACAGACGTTCGTTATTATCACGGCCGGCATCGATCTCTCGATCGGCTCACTCGTCTCACTCACCGGCGTCGTGATGGCAACCGTTGCGAATGCGCTGCCCTTCGGTGGCGTCGGACTGCTGATCGTCACGCTGATCGTCGGGTTGATCGTCGGCGGCGCTGCGGGCTGGATCAACGCATTGCCCGTGGTCAAGTTGAATCTGCCGCCGTTTATTACAACGTTCGCGATGCTCGAAGTCACGCTCGGCCTCTCGTACATCATCTCCGGCGGGCGTCCGATTCCGCTTCGTTCCGACGCATTCGGTGGTGTCGGCTACGGCTCGTTCCTCGGTCCGGTAACCCGCGCGCTGCATCTCCCAAGCCTTCCGATTCCCGTGATTTGGATGATCGTCGTGATCATCATCGCATCGGTGCTGCTCATGCGCACACGTTTCGGGCGCTACGTGTTTGCGATCGGCGGCAATGAAGAAGCGGCCCGCCTCGCCGGCGTCGCGACCGCGCGCGTGAAGACGATGGTGTATGTAATCAGCGGTATGTGCGCGGCGATCGTCGGCTTCCTCTACATGTCGTTGTTCTCGTCCGGGTCGCCTCAAACGGGCACGGGAGACGAGCTGCTTGAAGCAATCGCTGCCGTGGTCGTCGGCGGTACGAGCTTGATGGGCGGACAGGGGTCGATCATCGGCACGTTCTTCGGCGCGCTGCTCATCGGGCTGCTCTACAACGCGATGAACCTGATTCACGTCGATTCGTATCTGCAGAAGGTCGTGCTCGGCGTGGTTATTCTCCTTGCCGTCGTTCTCGACGAGTTGCGCAAGCGGTACCTAGCGCGAACGTAGCGATGTTTAAAGTTCTGGCGCTTATCCTCGCAGCCGCGATTGCGTCGCCGATGCCGACCGACACGCCGCAACCCGATCACTTCAATCGCCTAGCGCCGCTCCAATTCGCCGTGACGACGCCGCAAGGCAGCGGCCGCGCACTGTATTTTTCGAACGGCAGTCTCGACGGCGATAAAAACGCGACGCGCGCGCTCATCGTCGTCCACGGAATACTGCGCGATGCGGACTACTATTACGACACCGGGATGGAAGCGGTGCACGATCAAGGTCTATCGGACGTGATCGTCATTTCGCCGCAGTTCGTTGAACCGGGCGATCTGAAAGGGCAAAATGTTCCCGCTGATACACTGCGTTGGGAATCGACGTGGCCGGGCGGATCGCCGGCCGTAGCGCCGGCCCCGATAAGCAGTTACGCGGTCTTCGATGCGATCGTCGAACGATTATCCGATCGTTCGCGCTTTCCGAAGATCCAAGAAATCGTCATCGCGGGACACTCCGCGGGCGGTCAAATCGTGCAGCGTTACGCGACGGTTGGCAAAGCGCGAGAGCTCGACGATGGCGCCACCGTTCCGGTGCATTTGATCGTCGCGAATCCTTCGTCGTATTTCTATTTCAGTGACGACCGCCCGGTGCACGTAGCGAACTGCCCGAACTTCAACCATTGGCGTTACGGTATCACCGGTGCTCCAACCTACGTCTCGGGAACGGACGAAGAACTGGAAGAGCAATACGTGCACCGTCGCGTTACGTATTTACTCGGCACCGCGGATACGAACCCGAACGAAGACGATCTCGATCGCACGTGCGCCGGCGAAGCGCAAGGCCCATATCGCTTTGCACGCGGCAAGAACTACATCGCTTACATGCGTGACCGCCACCCCGCCGGAACCGAACAAGACTTCGCGTTCGTTCAAGGCGTACCACACGACAACCGCCGTATGTTTCGCTCCGCCTGCGGGCTCGCCGTCATCTTCGGCGGCGACGAATCAAGCTGCGCCCAACACGGAAAGATCTGACACTTAGGCGTACGGGCCGACGTGTAGCCTTTCCGCTGCGCGATGGATCAGTTGGCGGACGTACATATTGGGCACGGTTCCAACGTAGCACGCGGCTTCTGCTTCGCGATTTTGCT
Organism: Vulcanimicrobiia bacterium; assembly: GCA_024281135.1. Next base: position 10,293 of record JAMXLG010000026.1, read on the forward strand.
CTAGGCGTGCGAGCGCCGATCCAACGCCTGCGCTTCGCGATATGCCGGCCGTGCAATGAATCACAAATCGGTCGACATCGTTGCGCCAGCGATCCCAGAAACGCACGATCTCCTCGGCCATCTCTTCCTTCATCACCATCAGGTACGGAAACTCGATGGGATCGTGCGATTCCGGCGTGAGATCGTCGAAGACCACTTGCAAGATGTCGACGTATCCGGTTCTAACGTTGCAGAGGTCTTCAGCCGTCTTCTCCGGGTCTTCTCGATTGTCGTTAATCGATATAACCGCGTACCGGCCAGGAACTGCAATGGTCTGCGCCATCTCCCGCGAGAAGATGACGAACCGGTTGCTCAAATCAGACGCACTCGCGTTCATATCTTTGCTATGTTTTGTACGCCTTAGAACGGGAAGTCGTTTTGGGAGAGGTTTGCGTTCAGGTTCCAGTCGGTGAAGGACTGGTCGAGCGCGACTTTGTCACCTTCGTAGAGGACTTGACGGAGCGGGAAGTGCGTTTGCTGCGAGAGATAGATTTTCATCAGCGAAATGCCGTCGTAGCTCGCCGGATCGGCCACTTTGAGCGTGAGCAGATCGGTCTGCGCGCCGTCGATCATTCCAGCGTTTGAAGTCTGCGACAGGTCACCTTTGACGGTGGTGTATTGCGCAATGATGTTTTGCGGCAGACCGTCCGGAAGCGTATAACCACGAAGCGAGACCGCGCGTCCGTCATGCAATCCTATCTTCAAATGGATGCCGGAAAGAAACCCGCCTTGGTGTCCGCTAACTTGATCGCCGCCCGCCCACACGCCGCCGCCGCCTTTGCCCGGGCCCGACTCGATCAGCGTCTTTGCGTAGTGCGGTTTCATGAACGAATAGTCGTAGACGCGGTCTTGCACGTCGTTGCCTTTGACTTCGTGCGAATGCAGCTTGTACGTAAAGCTGTTCGTCTTTCCGAACGCCTCGTCAAACGCCGAAGCTGCTGGTGTGCTTGATGCTGCCGTCGCAAACGCGTGCGGCAAGAGCACGGCGGCGAGGGCCGCTGCAAGAATGACGAGCGGTGTACGTGATCTCTGCATGTGTCCTCCGTTTAGCAGTATCCCTAAGCTTGAGCGCCTGGAGCTCCCGCCTCTTCGTAAAGCAAGGTTCCGTGCTTGCCCTCAACCCCGATGAGGACGTCGCACTTGGCGTCAGCCGCGATCTCTTCAATGGTCCGTCCGAGCGGAGCGCCGGTATACTTGCCCTCACGGAACGAGCCGAGGATGATCAAATTCGCCTTTTCGCGCTTGGCGAGGTCGAGTACCGCCTGTTTGGTCGAGCGAGCCTTGATGATCTCCGTCCGCAGATTAACGTCAGTATTGGAGGCAATCGTTTCGGCCGCACCGAGAGCGTCGAGCCCGGCGCGCTCTTCGACGGGCATTTCGGCGTCCGGAGGAAGCGTGTAGGGCACTTCGATGACGTACACGGCTAGCAGCTCCGATTTTTCGCCTCGCGCGAGCTTCGCCGCGAGCGCCATCATGTGGCCGGAGAGAATGTCCGGCGAGAACACGACGACGATTGAGCCGACCATTCGCTCGAGCGACGTTTCGGCTTCCTTCGCCAAGCGCTGGACGAACGAAGCCGGCGGATGCAGCATCCAGTAGAGGGTCGCAACAATCGAAACCATGATCAGAACGGCGATGACGACGCCCGCGACGGTTACGTGGACGTTCGCACTGCTATAAATCATCGTTTACGCATCGCCTCACGAACTTGGCGAAAGCGAAGAATGCCTAGCAAGACCATTGCGCCACCGAGCACGATACCGGTGAACGATTGAGCGAGCGGATAACGGAGCATCTGAAACACGACGTACGCGCCGACCACGACCATCAATACCGCAAGCCCGCACCGAACCATCAGCATCGCTACACCGCCACCTTTTCATGGCGCTCGTCGCTCGCCTTGACATTCGCAATGTACTCGTCCATCAGCTCGAGTTCACCCGCGCGGCGTAAAATCTCCATTTGTTCCGTCCGCCAATCACGCTTGCGCGAGTGGAGCAACGGCAATCCCCTACTTTTGCGGTAAACGAAGTACAGAATCATGCCAAGCACGATCCACGAGGGGCCTGCGATACGGCCGATCGGATGCGTGATCATCGTAAAGACGAGGATCGCGACGATGCCGATGAAACCGATGACAGCGAACACCGGAAACTCGACGCGTTCGCCCCGGAACGTGAACGGAATGTTCACCGGGATCTTGAACTTCCGCGGACTGAGCGGATCCGTTAGACGCAGTGCGACGAGCGCGACGAAAACGAACGAATAACTCGTTGCCGCACCGAACGCATACAGGTCGCCTAAAAAGTCGATTCCGCTTTCACCTCGGAAATGTTTCGCATAGACGTCTGCCATGTGCGAATTCAGCGATGGAAGCGCTGCGAAGATGACTTCCAGGAGCGCTACGCCGCTAAAGACCAAAAGCGAGACCCACGGCGTGCGGAAGCGTGGATGTACGCTCTGGAAAATCGAGGGAAGTAGCTGACCTTTCGACATTGCGTACGCGATGCGCGAGCTGCCGAAGACGCCTGAGTTCGACGAGATCAACAGCAGCACGGCACCGAGTACGGGAACGTAGAACGCGGCGACGGCTCCCCAGTAGGGGACCTGCTTCGCGATCAACGCAACCGCCTTGCCGTTGTTATCGGAGTTGCCCAGCCACTGCCAAAGCATCTGCGGATTTCCGTGGGCATCGGGCGGAATCGGATGCCACGTGTGCATGCCGAGTGCGAGGTTCGCGTACGAGAGCGCGAAGATCAAGATCGTCAAGATCAGCGCAGTCGAGGTACGCGGAATGATCGATGCGGGCCGCTGCGTCTCTTCGGCGGCTTGCGAAATCGACTCGAGCCCGACGAAGGACACGATGGCAAGCGACGTGCCCTTCATGAGATCGAACGTCGAAGGCCAACTCGTTTTCATCGTATGCACGAGCAAGTCCGGAGTGAACGCGAAGAGAAAGCCGAGTGTGAGGATCGCCGTTTCGCTGACGATATCGAGCCCACTGACGAACCCGTTGAATGCCGTCGACTCTCGCACGCCGATGAAGTTGAGCGTGCACAGTCCGATGACGAGGCTCGTCGTCAAAGCAAAATGCGTCCACGGATGTGGACCGCTCGCGAGCATCGGAAGCAACTCGCTCAAATAGTCGACGCAGCTCCATGCGAAGAGCGCAATATCGATCGTAAAGTCCAGCAGTACAGCCCACCCTGCGACGAATCCGAAGATATCGCCAAGGCCGCGAAGGACGAAGTACTGGCCGCCTCCGGCAACCGGATAGGTTGCCGCGAGTTCGGTGTAGGCAAGACCTATGCAGACATAGACGATACCGGCGAACAGGAATGCAATGTTCGAAGCGCCTGCGGCCGCGCCGAGTACGAGACCGAGCCCGACGAAAATGTCGGCGCCCACATCCGAGTAGCCCCAAGAAAACGATCCCCAGGGCGTGACGGAGCGGCGAAGCTCCGGATTCTGTTCCTTCGACATACGTACTTAAAAGATAATGCCTATCGCGGTACGTTCGAGGGCGTTGATCATGTATTCCGCATGGGCGTACTGTTCGTGAAGTCCGTAGTCATGGAAAATGCGAAGCGCCTCGTTCAAACGATTGACGGCATCGCGAAGTTCGTTACGTTCGCGCCTTCCGTCGGCGGCTTTCTGTAAGATCATCGTCGCGTATTTCAGTGCCGTCTTCGCGTATTCGGATTCGTTGTTGCTTACCGAAAGCTCGTGCATTGCGGCAACGTAGGCGTCTTTTGCTTCGTCGTAATCGCGCCGCCGGGTTGCGATCATTCCCTTGAGAACGTTCTCTAACGCATCAGTGCGGTTGCGGGAACTCGCGAGCGCCTTATCCAGCGCTTGACGGAGCGTCGGATCCGTTGCTTTTGCCGACGGCGTGAATGTTTTGAGCGGCTTCACGTCGGATACGGGCGCCGTGTGCGAGGCCGGTACCGCAGGACCGAGCAGCGCGGCGATATCCGCCATAAACTCGCGCGCCGTTTGATAGCGTTTGCCCGGATCTTTTTCGATCGCGCGCATGATGACGTGCTCGAGCGATTCGGGAATATTCCGGTTGATTTCGCGCGGCGACGTCGGAAGATCGTGAACGTGCGAATACATCGTCGCAACGATGTCGTCGCGATCGTTGCGGAACGGCAGCGTCCCCGTGAAGATCTCGTACATCACGATGCCCACCGAGTACAGATCGCTCCGCACGTCGGCGGGCTTGCTAAGAAAACGTTCGGGAGCGAGGTAGGAGATCGTCCCGACGATTTGGCCCGTGCGCGTCGTTTGCGTCACTTCGCTTGCGCGCCGGGCGAGGCCGAAGTCCGTTAACTTCGTGTGCTTGCCATCTTCGACGATCATGATGTTCGAGGGCTTGATATCGCGGTGTATGATGCCTTGCGAGTTTGCGTAGTCGAGCGCTTCGAGGACTTCGTGAATGTATCCGAGCGCCTGACGGTAAGCGAGCTCGCCGGCTTCCAATTGCGAGAGAGTCTTCCCACGCACCAGCTCCATCACGATGTATGAAATGCCGTTGTCCTCGCCGGCATCGTAGACGGCGACGATGTGCGGGTGATTCAAACGTGCCATCGCTCGCGCTTCCATCAAGAGACGCGCATTCGTCTCGTCGGAACGCTCGATGAGCACCTTGACGGCTACGTCACGGTGAAGTGTGGCGTCGAGAGCCCGATACGTGTCGGCCGTACCGCCGCGCCCGATAAGCTCGGCGATCTCGTAGCGGCCGCCGAGCGTCCGTCCTTGGAGCGAGTCCACTAGCCGTTTCTGTCCATAGTAATTAAAAGGCGTTTCTATGCAGGGCTAAGCGATTACCGTCTATCGCGACAACATCGAAGCGCAATCGCGCTCCGGGTGCAGCGACCTGGGCAAAGTCCTCACCAACGGATCGTAACGTTGCCCTCTTTTTATAATCGACCGCAGAGAGCGCCGTCCCGAAGCGGCGGCCGTCGCGTCGCTTGACCTCGACGATGACCAGCGTGCGACCCTCTATCGCGATCAAGTCGGCCTCTCCCGCGGAGGTGCGATAGTTGCGGGCGAGGATGCGGTAACCGAGTGACTCCAAAAACGCTGCCGCATCGTCCTCACCCCGGCGTCCCTTGCTCTTCGTATTCACTTGCATCGACTGCGTCGTCTTCGCCCTCGAACAAGAGTTCGAGTTGCGAATCACGGACGCGCCACCATGCCGTGCGGTGATGCACGCTTGGACCATGCTGCTTCAGTGCTTCGATGTGTACCGGCGTCCCGTAGCCCTTATGGAGATCGAACCGGTAGCGCGGATCGAGTGCATGCAATTCGGTAAGCAGAGCGTCGCGGTGCACTTTTGCGAGGATCGACGCCGCCGAAACGACGGCGCAGATTGCGTCGCCTTTGATCAACGGTTCTTGCGGTCCGCCGAAAGATTTGATGCGAACCGCGTCGGTAAACAGATATTCCGGTGGGTCGCATGTCAGCGTTGCGATCGCCCGTTCCATAGCGAGCACGCTCGCCCAATAGATGTTGAGGCGGTTGATCTCGTCGACGCTTGCGACGCCTATACCCCATCCGCAAGCGGACTCGCGAATCTTCTCGGCGAGCTTGAGGCGAATTTCGGGGCGCACCTGTTTCGAGTCATTCAAGCCTTTGAGCATCAACGGCTCGTGTGCGACAACACAGGCGGCGACGACGGGACCGGCAAGCGGACCTCGGCCGGCTTCGTCCACACCACCGATAAAGGTAAAGCCTTTTTCGCGTACGGCATACTCGTACCGGTGCAAGCGGTGCAGGCGGCGGCGTTCGCGTTCGTATGCGTTCTTGGCTTTACGTTTTTTGTCGAACTTCGTTGTCATCGGGTGCTTCTAACGTCAAGCGTCCAAAGGTTCCGTCGTTGAACGCGCGGATGTATGATTGCGCCGCGTTGTGGTAATCGACCTCGCCACCGCGCCGCGCAAAACCGCGCGTGCGCGCGAAATTTTCTAAGTCCGGCACGGACGTCCGGCCGTCCGTCCTGGCAACCAGCCAACGGTGGAAATTGATTGCCACCTCCTCCGGATCGTAACGCTCGCGCGGCACCGCACCGATCAATGCCAGTTTCCATTGCGATTCCGGCGTCTCGATCTTCGGCACCAAAATGCCCGGCGTGTCCATCAACTCGATCGCCGGCGCTAAACGGAACCATTGCAATTGACGCGTAACGCCCGCGCGATCTTCTGTTTTGGCAGCCGCGCGTTTAAGCAACCCATTGATGATCGATGATTTGCCTGAGTTCGGCAACCCGACAACGATCGCGCGCGTCATGCCCGTGCGCTGCTTTGCGAGATCGGTAACGGCGCGCAAAATGCGGCCAACACTTTGCTGTTGACGCCCCTCTACCGCGATGACCGCGCGATTGCGTGCTTCGAAATCTTCGATCCAGCGTTTCGTCGTCGCCGGATCGGCGAGATCGTCGCGGTTGAGAATCGTGAGGCGCTCGCGATTGCCGATGAGCGCGTCGAGCATCGGATTCGCATCGCTGCGAGGCGCGCGCGCGTCGATGACTTCAATGACGAGATCGACGAGTTTGAGATACTCGCCCATCTTGCGCATCGCACGCACCATGTGGCCCGGATACCACTGGACCGCGCGCTGAAGATCGGCATTCATAGTGTGCCGAGATTATGTAGCGGCCAGATGCCTGCGAGGGCGCGTCCCGTTAAGTCGTTGTCCCCCACCGGACCGAAGAAGCGTGAGTCTTCGCTATTCGCGCGGTTATCACCGAGCACGTAAACGCTGTCCGACGGAACGGTGATTTCGCCGAAGCTCCGCTGGTCGTTGTAACGGACATAGGGCTCGTCGAGTTTAGTGCCGTTGACGTATACGTTGCCGCGATCGATTCGAATGCGATCGCCGGCAATGCCGATCACACGCTTGATGTAAATCTCAGGGCGGTCCGCCACGTGCATGAACGCAACGATGTCGCCGCGACGCGGGTGCCCGAAGCGATATGCGAGCGTATTGATAAGGACGTATTCGCCCGAGTCGATGTGCGGCTCCATCGAGAGTCCACTCACCTGCGGCGTGCGGACGAAAAACGCCGCGATCAATGCACCGAGGATCGCGAGTTGCAGCGCGAGGCTCGCGAGCGAGCGCAATTGCACGAACCGGACCACGGAGCGTGAGCTTCGACGGGTTTAGTGGAGAATCTTCGCTTGTGAGAGCGGCCAAAAGATAAGAAACGCGCGCCCGGTAAAGCCCGCGCGCTCGCCGGCACGCGGCCCGGTCGTGAACTTGCCGTCAAGTTGCGCAAAGCCCCAAACGTGCGAGTCGTCGGAGTCGTTGCGGTTATCGCCCATCATGAAATAGCAGTTCTGCGGAATCGTATTCGGCGACGTCCACTCGCTTTTCGGAGGAACGTTTGCCGCGGACGGGTCGAGCGCATGCCATCCGAATCCATCGTTTACGTAGATTCCGTAATTGCGAATCTCGAGGTCGTAATTCGGAGGCTGCGCGATGTAGGGTTCGGAGAGTGGCACGTCGTTGATGTAGACGACGCCTTTGGTAATGCGGAAGCGTTCGCCGGGTAGTCCTATGACGCGTTTGATGAAGTCGTCCGGCGTCGGAATCGGCGGCGGAAATACCACAACGTCGCCTTCGGTCGGCTTGCGGAAGCGGTACTCGAATTTATCGACAAGGAGCACGTCGTGAATCTGCAACGTCGGCACCATCGAAGCCGAGGGAATGTAGTACGTGCGCGCGACGAACGTGATCAGCAGCCACGCAGCGATTCCCGCGTAGATGAACGGATCGAGATATTCCTTGGCAATCGATGTGCTTCGTCCGCTCGATACGGTGGCAACGGGGCGCAGCGAAAGCGCAACGCGTACCACCGCGATAATCGCGACCAATCCCAGCAGTTCGTATGGCGTCATGTAGTGGTCTTTGTCTTTTCTAGTGAAGAATGCTGAACCGGTTCAGCGGCCAGAAGTTAAGAAACGCGCGCCCGAAGAACGCGCTGCGCGAGGCGAAGCCCCACACGTGAGAGTCATCCGAATAGTTTCGATTGTCGCCTAGCATGAAGTAATAGCCTGCCGGAATGCGGTCGGGCGAACTCCACTTCGCGCGGGCCGGGATATTGGCGCTACGCCGGTCGAGCGCCGTACCGTTGACGTAGATGTCGTAATTCTTGATTTCGAGATCGTAGGCCGGCGGTTCGTTCTCGTATGGTTCTTTAAGCGCTCTGCCATTCCGGTAAACGATACCGTCTCTTATCGAAATGGTGTCACCCGGCGTGCCCATGACCCGCTTGATAAACTCGTTACCCCCAGAGTTGATCGGCGGAAGAAAGACGGCGATATCTTCGTCCTTCGGTGTCTGCAAACGGTAACGCAGCTCATCGACGAGCACTACGTCGTGCACCTGCAGCGTCGGAATCATCGAAGTCGACGGAATGTAGAATGTTCGGACCACGAACGTGATGAGCAGCAGCGCGGCAAGTCCGGCGATGATGAACGCTTCGAGATAGCCGCGTAGGACAGCAACGGCCGACGACTCATGGTCGCCGGCCGCGATGGGTTTAAAACTGAGAGTCACTCGAGCGACCGCAAACACCGCGACCAGCCCGAGTAGTTGCAGCGGCGTCAGGGCAGCTTAAGCTTTTGGAGCTTTCTTTTCCTTGATGCGCGCGGCCTTACCGACCTTGTCGCTCAAGTAATAGAGACGGCTGCGGCGAACCACGCCGCGCTTGCTCAACTCGATGCGATCGACGCGTGGGCTGTGCAGCAAGAACGTCTTTTCAACGCCGACGCCGTGCGCAACACGACGAACGACGACCGATTCGTGCGCGCCGCCGCCTTTGCGAACGGTGACGACGCCTTCGAACATTTGAATGCGCTCTTTGCCGCCTTCAACGACTTTCGAATACACTTTAACCGTGTCACCAGGACGGAAGTCCGGGACGCTCTCTTTGAGCTGTTCTTTATTAAGGACGTCGATGACGTTCATGGCACAAATCTCGTAGTTCGGACGAACGAATAAGCGCGCGGGAACCCGCGCGACAACCTTGGCAATATATCACGCCTCGGGGTCGCGCATCAAGTCTTTGCGTCGGGCTTCTGTGCGAGCCCGGGATTGCTGCCGGCGCCATTCCGCGATCTTCGCGTGGTTGCCCGAGAGCAGAACCTCCGGGACCGAGACGCCGCGGAAAACGGGCGGTCTCGTGTAGCTCGGGTAATCGAGCAGTCCGTCCGAAAACGACTCTGCTGCGGCCGATTCGGCCGTGATAGCGCCTTCGAGCAGCCGGACGGTCGCGTCCATAAAGGCGAGTGCCGGCAGCTCGCCTCCTGTGAGGACGAAATCCCCGAGCGAGAGCTCTTCGACCGGATAGAGCTCGGCAATCCGCTCGTCGATGCCTTCGTAGTGGCCGCACACGATGACGAGGCGGTCCAGCGCCGCGAACCGCTCTGCATCGCTCTGGTGGAAGGGTCTCCCGGCGGGAGAAGGGACGACGATCGCGCGGCGTTCGTCCACTGGTGCCTCGGCGAGAAGCGCGTCTAGCGTCCGGGCGATCGGTTCGATACGGAGTACCATTCCGGCGCCCCCGCCGTAGGGCGTGTCGTCCGCCCGTTCGCTTCCGGTGAGCGCATCGAGCAAATGATGGTAGCGGACGTCAGCGAGGCCCGCTTCAACCGCGCGCCCAACGATCGACAGGCCGACGAACGGCGCGAAGACCTCGGGAAAGAGCGTAACGACGTCGATCGTGAACATAGGACGAGACCGTGTTCCATTTCCTACGCCGCTTCGCTTTCAAGAAGCGTGAACAGCATTCGCTTGAAGAAGAGCCGAGTGACGCCGGCGGTTTCAATAAACGTGGCGTTCGCCACGTCCGTGCGGGTCGACGCGATGAGGCGCGCGCTGACTTCGAAGCGGCCCTCGCCGCCGATGCGTCGCACGCGCCCGCGATGATGAATCTCGGGAACCTCGCGTTCGAGGCGGGGAACGCGACCGAAGCGGTGCGCTGGTACGAAGCTGCGATCGCGGCGGATCCCGAATATCCGCTCGTGCACGCGAACCTCGCGTCGGCGTACAAAAAACTGGGCCGGTACGATGACGCGGTTCGCGCAATGCGCCGCGCGTCGAAGCTGGAGGTGCGTCCGCGCCGGAAGCCAAGCAGGCGCACATGACCGAGGCGTTCGAGCAGATTTTTCTCTCCGACGAGATCCTCGTGTTGATGCGCCGCGCATCGGAACTCGCCGGAGCCGTGCGCGAGCCGTTCATCACGGTGCGAACCATGCTGCTCGCACTGCTCGAGGATCCTCAACTCGGCCCCGCACTGCAAGACGTGCTTCCTCGCGCGAAGTTGCTGGAGTACGAGATGGCAACCGAGGCTGCAAAGGCCAACATCGCCTCGCGCGTTTCCGAACCTCAGATGCAGGATGGTGAACGGGCTGCAATGCTCCGGTTCGATACGCTGGCGTTCAAGGTTCCGAGCGGAACGAAAAGCGTCTGGCTCAGCCGCGAGGCCTTCAGTGCCTGGCACGAAGGCGCAAAGCGAGTTGGTGAAGGCTCGCCATACATGCCCAAGCACTTGGCCTTCGGGATTGCCGCCGACGCGATTCGCGTGCCCGCCGTGCTCGCAGCCATGCATCTCTCGCCGGGCGAAATAAACGAGGCCATCCTGAAACTCGAGTAGCAAGTACACTTGCTTTTTGAAAGTACGATTGCTATATTGAGTGCATGGCACCCGCCGTCAGCGCTCTTCACACGATCCTCGCCCCGACGTTCATGCACGCCGTGCCCCGGACGCTCGTGGTGCTCGCAGTAACGATGACCTTCGGTGCGCCTGCAGCGGTCGCCGAATCGATGCTCGACGATCTTGTACGGGGGCTTCCGGTTGCGCTATGAATGCAACAACGTTCGAATACGTGCCTCAGGCGCTTCATGAACTACAGACGCGGCTACGCTCGGCAATTATTGCCGGCGCAAAACGAGTTGTGCTCGATTTGGATCGCCTGCCGGTTTTGGAATCGGGCGAAACACGCGGACTCGTAATCCTACTGCGCCGTTCGCGCGAGCTTGGCGGCGATATCACGCTGCGAGTGACGCGACCGGACCTCAAGGCATCGCTTGCCGTAATGGCACTCGATCTAGTTTTTGAAATTCAACCCGCATGCTAAACTGACATAAGACGCGCACTCGAGTCGCGTCACGCGCCACATAGGGGCCCATGCGCGCTCAGCCCTCACTGCTTTAGCAATGGGGGTTCCGTGAACGTTTCTCTGCTCGGTATTCCGCATGACGAAAACTCGTCGTATCTCAAGGGTGCATCGCAAGCAGCGCCCTGCATTCGAAAAGAACTCTACTCGGACGTGTACAGTTCGTGGACGGAAACGGGCATCGACCTCAGCGCGCAACGGCTGACCGACCGTGGCGACATTCAGTTCAACCAGGGCGACGACTGGGAAACGATCGATGAGTACGTAACGGCGGCGATCGATGGAGGGACGCCGTTACTCTGTTTGGGCGGCGATCATGCAATCACGCATCCGATAGTTCGCGCTATGCATCGCCGCTATTCGCAGCTGACAATCGTGCACGTCGATGCGCATCCCGACATCTACGACATATACCAAGGAAATCGGCGTTCGCATACATCGCCATTCGCGCGGATCATGGAAGAGAACCTCGCGAAGCGCTTGATTCAAATTGGCCTCCGCACGATCAACGGCCATCATCGCGAACAATTCGAACGATTCGGCGTCGAGATCATCGAAGCGCGTCATTGGCACGATGGAATCACATTAGAGATTGAGGGGCCCGTCTACGTGTCCGTCGATATTGATGGACTGGATCCGGCGTCTGCGCCGGGCGTGGGACATCGTGAGCCCGGCGGTCTTTCGACGCGTCAGGTCATCAATTTGATTCAATCGATCGATCGGCCAATCGTTGGAGCCGACATTGTCGAGTATAATCCGCAATGCGATATCGACAACATGACGGCCATCGTCGCTGCCAAATTAGCGAAGGAACTGGCCGGAATGATGATCGTTACTTCTTCGATGCTTCGACCGCGGTGAGTTCTTCGAGATACTCGAAGAGTTGCGGGAGGGTAATCTTTTCGAGCGCGGTCTGCTCCTTGATGCCGCTTTCGTCTTCGCCTTCATCGCGGATGTAGCAGCGCGTTTCGACGCCGTTTTCGCTTTCGCTGATGAATGAAACGGCGAAACCGCGGCCCGGCATCTCGTCGTAGATCCGCATGGTTTGCGGGTTGAGAATTTCGATCGAGTGCGCTTGATTGTTCGCGTCGAAGATTAGAATCTTCAAGTGTTCGTAATTAGTGACTTCGATCAATCCAACGACGAACACGTTCTTCGCAGAAAAGAACTCATGACCGCGTTTGCTGCGGCTTGAGACTTCGTAGAAGACGCGATGCGCGACGAACCGGTTCAGTATCTTGCGCAGCGTCGCGAGCGAAGCAAGCGTTTCCGTACGATTGCCCCGCGTGTAGATTATCTTCACGGCGGACGCCAGAGCTTGTACAGCCGCGGGAGGAGACCCTGCTAACGGAGGGTACCTGCGTCGCAAAAGCGGAACCCCTACGCGTGTTTTCCGTCCCCGACATCATGGTTGTCTCGGTGCTCGCCCTCTTACTCTTCGGTCCTGACCAGCTGCCGAAGCTGATGCGCCAAGCGGGACGGGTGATGCGCGAAGTGCAGAATACGTCGCACTCGTTCATAGCGGAAATGGAGCGAGCTGCGGATGTGAACGAGCAGCAGCAAACGCCGCCGCCGATGCCGCCGCCCCCTACGGCTCACCCGCCAGACGACGCCACAAGCGCATAACTCGCCGCACGTAGGCCTCCGTCTCGGGATACGGCGGAACGCCGCCATACCGGTCGACTGCACCTTCGCCCGCATTATATGCCGCGATCGCATCGACGTATTGCTCGGTGCGGCCGTCGTTTGCGTAGTGCTCGAGAAGATCCGCGAGATGCGCGGCGACACCGTGAATGTTTGCGAACGCGTCGTCCGGATCAACGCCGAGATCGCCGGCGGTGGCAGGCATCAATTGACCGAGTCCGCGCGCGCCCGCGCTCGAAACGGCATCACGCCGCCACGATGATTCGACGGCGATTAATGCGACGAGGAGTCGTGCATCTAACGCGTGAGCATCAGCTTCGCGAATGGTCGCACGCGCGTATTGCAGCGCGTCGTCCGGTGGAAGCGATGGATTGAAAATGCGCAACGCATGCGCGTAGAGTACCGCCAAAATCGCAAACTGCCGCATGCACTTTGTAGGTGCCGCGGCAATTCGATTTTTGGACGCTGATCCGCTTAGATGTTGAAGTTTTCGCGGATTTCGGCGATGCGCTGCGCAAGTTGCGAACGCACTTGCTTGTGCAAGCGCTCTTTTTGCTCGTCCGGTAACCGGCGGTACACGAAATATCCAGCCGCGGAGACGAGGCCGCCGAGGAGTCCTACGAGCAGCGCCCGGCCTACTTCATTTTCGCCCCCATCGGTGCTCTCGGGCTCCTTGCCGAATGCGCCTTGGTAGCCGTTCGCGCGGGACGCTTCGGGCGACCACTGCTCCTCGGGGGGAGTAGTGCGAAAGCTGTCAGTCATGCATGCCTCCTGTGGTAGATGCCTATCGTACCCGATCTTACTTGCGCGTGTTACGGTTGTTGCGGCTCGTTTTCCCGCGCGTAGCGAACGTGCTGCGGATACTGCGATGCGATCTGTCTGACCGCAAGCTCAGCCGTTCGCACGATAGCCACAACGCCCTCGTCGTCGCGGCGAGTTTCTGGAATACGGAGCTGCATGTCGCCCCGCTCTTGGCGGACCTCGACCGGGACAGTGACGACGGCCTCAAGGCCAAGCCGGGCCGCTTGAAGAATCGCGGAGACCGCGGCACAGACGAGCGAATATTCATCGCTCGAGGTTTCTGCAATCTCGACGTGTCCGAGGCCGACAAAAGAAGACAGCCTGTGACGGCTGTCTTCATAAAACGTGACGGTCAGCACCGCAAGCGCGCCTTAAAGGCTGATCTTCGTAATCTTGACTTCCGCGAAACGCTGGCGGTGGCCGTTGAGCTTGCGAACGCGCTTCTTCGGCTTATAGCGGAAGACCAGGATTTTCTTGTCTTTGGCCTGGCGGAGAACGGTGCCGGTAACGGTCGCACCCGAGACGAGCGGGGCGCCCACTTTCACGTCGCTGCCCGTGCTTGCGAGCACGACGCGGTCGAAGGTCACGTCAGCGCCGGCCTCGGCGTCGACGAGGTCCGTTCGAATGATATCGCCCTCGGCGACGCGCAATTGCTTGCCGCCGGTCTCAATGATCGCGTACATAACCGTGACACGATACCAGGGTGCCCACCCCACTGTCAACGACCCAGTTGACGTGGTGGCGAAGAAGCTGTATCGTGCAGATAAGTCTAAGTTATAGACTAGTCTGGAGGGGCGCTATGGACGCATCCGACGCGCGCGAGCACCTGGAGATGATCGAACGGATCATTGCGGCGTCGTCTCAGAAGCTGGAGGCGGGTGGCGAGTTCTTCGTCATCTGGGGCGTTGCCGGCGCCGCGCTCGACGTCCTGAGCACGCTCGTCTACACCGGACATTTGCCGACCGCCGCGCTGTGGGGCAACGCGGCGATTCTGATCGTGGCGGTGACGCTCTCCATTATCCGGGGACGTGCCTATCGAAAGAACCTGGGGCGGTTGTCGCTGTTGCAACGCGAGTATTTCAACGTGTTGTGGCTTGCGATCGCACTCGGCTTCGTAACGAATCTGATCGGATTCAATTTGTTCTCCTTTACCGGAGAACTGGCGATATGGAATGTTCTCGAAGCGCTCGTGCTTCTCTACATCGGAATCCACGGTAATCGCCGCGCGCAAATCGCCGGCATTTTCATGGTGGTCACGGTCGGGCTCGCGAATTTCGTGCTGCCATACAGCGGATACGTTCTTGCGGCCGGACCGCTCTTCGCTTACGCGGGATTCGGCGCTGCGGAGTTGCTCGCGCGCGACTAGCTCATGGACGAACTGCTGCTCTCCAAAATTCGTCTCGGCATAATCGCGGAGTTGCTGGGATCGCAATGGGTCTCGTTCTCGGAACTGCAGCAAGCGGTTCAAACGACGAACGGCAATCTGGGCGCTCACCTTGGCAAGCTTGTTGACGCGGGTTACGTCCAAGAAGAAAAAACGTTTGTCGACCGGCGGCCGCAATCACGCTATCACCTCACCGAAAAAGGGCGCGACGCTTTCGTCGCCCACGTGAAAACGCTCGAGCAGTTGCTCGGAAACGCAGAGGAACGTGCATGATTAATTTTCACGATGTTCGCAAGCGCTATGGCGCGACCGACGCTCTGCGAGGCGTTTCGTTCTCGGTCGAGCGCGGCGAGTGCGTTGCGCTACTGGGCCCGAACGGCGCGGGGAAGACGACCGCGCTCGAGATTCTCCTCGGAATGCGGCACGCCGACGCGGGCTTCGCATCGATCGACGGGAGCGTTGCGTGTACGCCGCAGACGACGGGCTTTCCGGATGCCTTGCGAGTGCGTGAGCTCGTTGAGTTTGCCGCCGCGCATTATCGGGATGCCGCCGACCCGATCGACGTGCTTGACGCGTTCGACTTAGCTGAATTGCAGGCGAAACGCGCGGGCGATCTCTCGGGCGGAGAGCAGCGCCGTCTTGCACTTGCGCTCGCGTTTGTCGCGAACACGGAGATCGTCGTTCTTGATGAGCCGAGCACCGGACTCGATGCGGAGTCGCGCCGGAAGTTGTGGACGCACTTGCGTTCCGGCTTCGCGCAGCGGACGACGCTCTTTACGACACATTACATGGAAGAAGCAGAGGCGCTCGCGACCCGCGTCGTCGTGCTCGAGCGCGGAATCATTCTCTTCGACGGAACACCCGCGCAATTTCGCGACCGGTTCGGCCGCCGCCGCGTCGAGTACGTTCAAGATGGGGTGCGTACGGTCGTCACACCCAAGGATACCGATGCTTATGTGCGCGCACTCGTGCACGACGAGATTCCGTTCACCGATTTGCGCGTGACTCAATCTTCGTTTGAAGATGTCTTTCTTTCCCTTACGGGAGCACAGCAATGATTCGTCAACTGCAAGCGCATGTGGCGCTCTTATTTCTCGATATCGTGCGCACGCCGGCGTTCGTGATTCCCACGGTCCTGTTCCCGGCGATGTTCTACACGATCTTCGGCGTGCCATACGCGCGTGCGAGTGCGGACGCCGCGAATCAAATTCTCGCGTCGTTCATATGCTTTGCCGCCGTTGGCGTGGCGCTCTTTCAATTCGGCGTCGGCATAGCGACGGAACGCGGCCGTCCCTGGGAACGCTATCTCCGCTCGCTACCGGTTTTCGTTGAAGTGCGGTTTGCATCGCGCGTCATCGTTGCGATGACCTTTGCGTTGATGGCCGCCCTGCTCGTCGCCGTCATCGGAAAAGTGTTTACACCCGTGTCGTTCGACGCGGCGCAATGGGCGACGCTCGCGCTCTACGCGATTGCCGGCGCGGTACCGTTCGTCATGCTCGGAATCGCGATTGCCTATCTGGTACCGCCGCGCGGAGCGTTACCGGTCACGAACATCGTTTATCTGCTCGCGTCGTTTGCCGGCGGATTCTGGATGCCGCCGCAAGAGCTTCCGGGCTTCGCGGCGGCGATTTCTCCGTATCTGCCGACCCGTCAGTACGGTGAGCTTCTGTGGAGCGTCGCCGCGCCGGGACATAATGCATCGCAAGCGACGCTTATGCTCGCATGTTTTACGCTTGCGTTTTCAGTCGTCGCGATTATCGGATATCGTCGCGACGAACGCTCACGTTATGCGTGAGGAGCAGGTGAAGGGCTTGCTTTCGCCGGCGCGGGTGAAGCGCAGTTCGTTTCATCTGCCGTCGTTGATCCGGGCTGAGATACGGCAGATCCAGACGGGGAATTCGATGCTGAACCGCTGCTTTGAATCGGCTGACTGCCGCTGCTCGTTCTTGACATGTTCGATTCACCGCACGGCGCAGGCGTCGGTGTCGATGCGGGCGCAGGTGCTTGCGACTGCGCAACCTGCGGAGCAAATACAACGAGCATCCCGGTTGCAACTACGGCGACTGCCAGGCGCGTGAAAAATGAGGATTTCATTTCTTGCTGCCCCTTTCGTCTATTAGACAAGCGGCAGCATAACAACGCAATCCGCCGATTCTAGTGAACGGCGAGAGAAAATTATGGAGTAATGACCAGCCGCTCAACTGCGGCACGATCGACGGCGCTATCCGAATATGGCAACGGAAGCAAATCACCCGCAATCCAAGCAGTTGCCTCATCGGTGTAATGGCCGGATCCCGGCCGTCCCGAGTTGCCTTGCGGAATCGTGATGCCGCCTTCATCCCAATTTCCGACATCCCACACGGCACGATAGCTTTGCGAGAATCCGTTGTTTTGCACGTGCACGGTGTACGCATCGCCGTTACCTGCAAAAGTTGACCCATTCAAGAAACGCATGCCGAGCAATGCGAGCGGATGTCGAACGGTTACGGCACCGGCGACGCTCCACGGCGGCGGCGACGCGGGAAGCGTAATACTTGCAACGATGCCGGGCTTGCCCCGCGCTGCGATCAGTCCGGTCGAGAATTCGCCATAGTGTTGCGTCAGTTGTTCGCGAGCGTGAAAAGCATCCGTCGCTTGAGTCGAATCGGGCGTAAAGCGTCCGTCCCATGATTGTAGCGGTTTGAAGTACTGCGCAAATTCGCGCTCGGCAGTGGAAAGCGTGTCCATCTGCATTGCTGCAAAATACGGAACGTCGTAATGGGTGCGGGCGCGCAGCAGTTCAGCGATGCGATGTGCGCGGTAGGGTGGACGAAATTCCGCGGTAAGGCGGTACGGATAGCCGTTTCCATACATTTTGTTGTTTGCCGACCACACGATGGCGCTTCGCGACGCCGCAACGTGCGGCAGCGCGTCGAATGGAATCGGCGGGTAGGTCTTCGCGAGGTCCGACGAAGGATGAAGTCCTCGCGACCATAGTGGATCGTCGGGAATTTCGCCCGCGAGTTGATACGCGACGCGCCCGCTCGTATCGGCGAGTGCAAAATTTTGCGTGGGTCCGGGATACGAACGCAGCGCGCGAATCGCGCCGGCAATGTTGTGCGCTTCATCGAGCCCGCGGAAGGTCGAGAGTGGAGAAGCGGGCGTCGCATACGCATTCCACCGCACCAGCACGAACCGGTCTTTGCCGCGTACATGTACGGTAGTGCCAAACTCGCGCGGACCTCGGTAGTAACGCTTCGTGACATTCGAGCCGAAACGCACGTGAAACGTTTCCGTCGGCCAGAAACGCGAATCAAGGTGCGCCGGAGGATCGAAAACAGAAAGCGCCGTGACGCTGCCGTTGGTTGCGCCCCATGCGATCGAATCGTTGTGTCCCAGAATAACGCCGGGAACGCCGGCCAGTACGGCTCCGGCGGCGTGAAAGTCCGGTGCGTGCAAATCGACGAGGTACCAGACGCCCGGAATTCCGAGCCGCAGATGCGGGTCGCTCGCAAGCAGTGAGCGGCCCGTAGACGTGTGCGCGGCACCTGCCGCCCATTCGTTGCTTCCGACGGGTGGACGCCGATCGAAGAGCGAGCGAATCATCGCTGACGTCGACGTGCAGTGAGCCGGATCGGCGATTTTCGC
>JAMXLG010000027.1 GCA_024281135.1 Vulcanimicrobiia bacterium
CAATCGCGCAGGGCGCGAGCTTGATATCGCCGCCGAAAACGACCGTGCCGGTACGTTCGTTCATCACGACCTTCGCCGGCTCGTCTTGCGCGAACGACAGGTCCGACGCGTCGGCGAGAAACTGTACGGGATTGCCTATGTAACCAGGCGGCAACGTGACGCGAACGGTTTCCGCATCGAGCGCTTGCGCGAATCGGCCGCCGAAGTGACCGTTGAGCACTGAAGCCAGATTCGCTGCCGTCTTAAAGTCCGGCGTCGTCAGCACGTAGTTGAATCCGGTTGGATCGTTTTGCAGTGGCGTCACCATGTCGCGCGCAATCACTGCGCCGTTCGGAATGCGTCCGGCGCCGGTGAAGTTCGAGGCGATACCCGAGGAATTTGCGCCCGCAACGAAACCACCGACCGAGACGGGCCCTTGCGCCGTCGCGTAGACGAGGTTATTTGCCGCGCGCAACTCGGTGAGTACAAGGGTGCCTCCTTGCAAACTCGTTGCGTCGCCCATCTGGGACACCGTGACGTCGACGTTGTCACCGGAGTGCGCGAACGGGGGAAGCGTCGCCGTGACGATGACGGCCGCGACGTCGCGCGTGCGAACGCCCTGCTGGCTCACCGAGAGCCCGAAGCTCTGCAGAATGTTTTGAATCGTTTGGCTGGTGAAGATGACCGACGTCGAGTCGCCCGTTCCCTGAAGACCGACGACGACGCCGTAGCCGACGAGTTGGTTCGCCGTGACGCCCTGCACCTTGGCAATATCGCGCACGCGAACCGGACGGCTCACATTTTGCGCAACTGCCGGAACGCCCGCCGCGGTGACGGCGAGCACGAAGGCAAAGAACGCACAGATGACTTTTTGCATTAGAACAACCAACTCAAGATCCGCGAGAGCAGACCCTTATCTTTAAGATCGTTACCTTTGAAGTCCGCGTGCACGTTCGCGACCCGCGACGCGAGCACCGAATCAGTTGACGAGAGATCCTCGGGACGAACCATTCCGGTGATGTGGAGTGTTTGCTTGCGACCGTTGATGTTCACATCTTGATCGCCCGCAATTTCCATCGCGCCGCTCGGGAGCACGTTCGTCACCGTCGTCATCATCGTCGAGATGAACGAATCGGCGCCGCTCGCGGCTTGCGCAGTCGAGGTATTTGAAGCGCCGGCAATCGACGAGACGTTGCGAAGCAGCGATACCGCGAAGTTGCCGGTTCCGCCCGCAAAGTTCGTGTTGAAATTCTTATTGCTCGAGTAGTTGTTCGTGTGCGAGTTCGCATCGTTGAAATCGAACTGCACGTACAGGAGGTCGCCGACTTGCTGCGCTCGATGATCCGGCCCCAAACGAAGCGGGTGTCCCGGTCCGGCAGGCGGCGGAGCCGCCACGTAGAGCGAGTCGGGCATCGCTGCGACCGGCGCGAGAGTGAGAATCGCAAAGAGTGCAATCGCTCGTCGCATATTACAGTGCTCCTCCGGTTATATCGAGTTCAACGCGGTCCGGGCCTACGACGGTTCCCGAAAGCGCTTTGCGCGTTTGCGGATTCCACAACTGAATCTCATCACCGAGTCCGCCGCCGGTGCGCGCTACGACGTCCGCCGCAATCGCGACACCGCCGTCATGCACGATCAACACGACTGTACTACCCGGTTTGACGATCTGATTCGTCTGCGTACTTTCGATCGCAATTGGCTGGCCTTGACGCGTCGCGCTGACAACTTTGCGTCCTATCAACGCGTCGACACCGTTGATGCGCTGTCCGTGGAACGGCACGCGCTCGATTGTCACGTCGTCCGGCGTAATGACCGTACCCGGCACCAGATCGCGCGCTGCAACGGCCGTACGAACATACTCTTGAATGCGGTAGCCGACGAAGACCTGGCGCAAGAACTTGCCGTCGACGTCGATCGTCACCGGCACGTTGATGTATGACGGATTGTAGAGCGCGGTGCCGACAGAGAGTGTCACGTCGCCGGCCGGAACGACTTGATCCGGAACGGGATACGCTTGCACGAGTTCGGCATCGCCGGTCAATTGAATCGACTGCGTTGCCGGTTTCGCGAGTTTTTCGAACCGTTTGCCGGAGATGCGCACCGTCGGCTGCGCGAACGCAGCAGCCGGCACGCATCCGAGGAGTGCGAGCGCGGCAGCGGCGACGGCAACGACGATGGTGCGAATGGTCATCTAGCTTATTGGAATGGCGACATCTGGACGGCGGTCTGCAGCATCTGATCCGATGCACCGATCGCCTTGGAGTTTGCCTCGTACGCGCGCTGCGCCACGATCATGTTCACGATTTCGTTGACGACCTGCACGTTGGACTGTTCGAGGTAGCCGCCTTGCAGTTGTCCTGCGCCGTTGAGTCCCGGCTGCGACACGATCGGCGGACCGCTTGCGGCGGTTTCCGTGTAGTAGTTACCGCCCGTGATCGGCGAGAGACCTGCCGGATTCACGAACCGCGCAAGCTGCAGTTGTCCGAGCGTCTGCGGCTGTGCGCTGCCTGGAACTTGCGCCGTCACCGTTCCGTCGGGACCAATGCTCACTGCGACCGCGTTCTGCGGAATCGTGATCTGCGGCTGCACGAAATAGCCGGAAGCCGTCACGATCGATCCGTTCGCATCTTCTTTGAACGAACCGTCGCGAGTGTAACCCGTCGTGCCGTCGGGCAACGTGATTTGGAACATTCCGTCGCCTTCGATTGCAACGTCGAGCGGATTGCCCGTCTGCTGCAGCGAGCCTTGTGTGAAGATCTTCTCCGACGAACCAACCTTCACACCAAGACCGACCTGCTGGCCGACCGGGACGATCGATGCGCCAACCGGTGCGCCGGGCGCTTGAATTTGCTGGTACACGAGGTCTTGAAAGCGCGCCATGTTGCCTTTGAAGCCCGTCGTGTTCACGTTCGCCAAGTTGTTGGAGATCGTGTCCATGTTGTATTGCTGGGCGATCATGCCGCTTGCCGCGCTGTAGAGGGCTCGCATCATATCAGTATCGTGCTCCTACTTATGACTGTGGTTTAGCGACTTCGAGGATCGCCGATTGAGTAGCATCGTCTTGGGTCTTGATCGATTTCTCGTTCGCGCTGAACCAGCGTTCCGCGGTGATGAGATCGACCATCGAGCGAACAACATTGCCGTTGCTCTTCTCGAGAAAGCCTTGTTGAATGCTGAACGTTCCGGCCGGCCCGGGCTGCGCGTTGCCGCTCGGCGCGAAGTTGTTCGCACCTTCGGGACGCAAGTTCAGGAGGCTGTTGAACTGCGTGATCTGCAGCTGACCGACGTTGACATTTGCGTTGTTGACGCGCTGTGTGATCGTGCCGTCGTTCGCGACATTGATTTCGCCTTGGTCGCGCAGTTGAATCGTTTGACCGTTGGTTCCGAGGACCGCGTTGCCGTCTTGCGAGCGCAGAATTCCGGCTGCATCGCGGACGAATTCGCCGTTACGCGTGTAGCGAACGCCGTTGGGCGTTTGCACCGTGAAGAACGCGCCGTTGTTGCCCGTGATCGCGAGGTCGAGCGAATTGCCCGTGGATTGCAGCGCGCCTTCTTGGAAATCGGCCGGCGTGTCGCGAACGAGTGCGCCCGTTCCGAGCAGGCCGACGAACTGCGCGACAGAGATGCCGGGCAACGGCGTCTTCGGCGACTGTCCCGGATCGGTTTGAATGCGGAAGATGTTGAACGACGGCGCGGACTGCACCTGAAGCAGCGTCTGTTTGAAGCCGCTCGTGTTCACATTCGCGAGGTTATTCGCGATATTATCGACCTGCGCTTGTGCTACGAGAGCACCGCTGGCCGACGTGTAGAGCCCACGTACCAAAAGAAAAAACCTCCGCACGAACTGGTTTGTCCCTTATGGATTTACGCTCTACGCGTAAATCCGGGGGGACAATGCGGAACCGTCAATCGGTCAGGTTCCGCCGCGGCCCCCACCCTTCGTGCGCAGGTAGTCCAGCCGCGTGTTCGCACAGCATCCTGCTATGCGTTCCTCTTCTTATTCGGCAAGAGGCCCCGGGGAGTTTAATCCCCGAGGCCTCTGCCTGATCGCCTAGGCGAAAATCTTCTTAGAACTGCATGCGCGAGATTTCGGTGTACGCGTCCATCACCTTGTTGCGGACGGCCATCGTGAACTGCATAGCGAGGGCGGCCTCTTCGACCGACTTCACGGTTCCCACTTCGTCGTTGTTCTTGCCCAGTGCGAGATCAGTCGACTTCTGCTGCGCGGTGAGCATCTGGTCGTTCACGTTACCGAGCATCTGGCTCAGCGTGTCTTTGAACGATGACGACGCGCTCTGATCCGCGTCCTCCGGCAGCGGTTCGGCTTTGGGACCACCGGGCGCGATGTCCGGAGCGAAGGTTCCCGGCGTAACGGACTTGATCGCGTTGCCGTAGCTGTTGATGTCCATCTTCCTCTGTATATCTCGCAGTGCTAGCTCTTGAGGAGTGAGATATCGGCCTGGCTCATCGAGCGCGTCTCTTGGATCGCGGCGACGTTAGCCTGATATGCGCGCGAGGCGGCCATAAGGTCGACCATCTCTTTGACGACCTGGACGTTCGGGTAGTGCACGTAGCCGCGGGGATCCGCTTCGGGATTGCCCGGATCGAAGACGAGGCGATCGGGGCTGTTGTCGTTGGTGATGCCCAGAGCTTGGACACCCTCGACGTTCGGCTTTTCCGGCTGCGTCGGATCGAACGGATCGGCGCTCGGGTCCTCGGCGCCGGGCTTCTGCGCGAAAACGACCAGTTGACGTTTGAAGGCGCCACCTTGCGGCGTGCGCGTCGTGTTCGCGTTCGCGATGTTGTTCGCGATGACGTCCATCGCAAGGCGCTCGGCCGAGAGACCCGATGCGCTGATCTCGACTGAATCGTAATAGCCCATCAGTTCGTCTGCTCCGTAATCGCTTCGCGTAAGAATTTATACTGCTCTTGTAAGAGCTGCGTCATCGTCTGCGAGTAGCCGGCGTTCTCCGACAGCTGCGCCATCTCTTGATCGACGTCGACGTTGCTCTTATCAACGCCCATCTGGATCGTGTTATCAACGGTGGCCTGCGGGTCGAACGCCACCGGCATCTCGGCTCCGTCGATCTCGAACTGCCGGTCGCTGTCGGTCTGAAGCGTCAGCTCGTCGGCCGGCGCCGGATTCCCGAGCGTTGCCTGCAGCGCCTCGCGAAAATTGGTCGTAGAACGCCGGTAGTTCGGCGTATTGACGTTCGAGAGGTTATTCGAGATCTGGTCGTTCTCGAGGCTCGAGCCTTTGATCGCATTGCCGAGTAAATCGGTGGTTTGACCAAAGGAAACAGGATTGATGCTATCCATCCTCTCTCCG
>JAMXLG010000028.1 GCA_024281135.1 Vulcanimicrobiia bacterium
CGCGACGAGTCGCGCACGCTCGTCGGCGTGGGTGAAGCCCACGGCGCGATGCTGGCGCCTCGAAAAGTCTTCGTGTAGGGTTAGGAAAGCTGTGAAGATCTACCACGAACTCTTCCGCGACAACAGCCGGCCGCTAGTACTGGCCATCGGCTTTTTCGATGGCATGCATCGCGGTCATCGCGAGATCGTCCGGAGCGCGCAACGTCTGCGCAAACCCGGCTGGCGCAGCGGTGTGCTGACCTTCTCGAACCATCCGGCGTCGTTTCTGCGACCCGGAACCGAACCGCCGATGCTCACCACTAGTGAAGAGCGGATCGATCTTTTTGCGAAAGCGGGACTCGAAGAGTGCTTCTTCATTCCTTTTAATGAATCGATTTCGACGCTTTCACCGGAAGCGTTTTTAGATCGATTGATCGACGGTTTAGGTGTCCGAGGTATCGCCGTTGGTAAAACGTTCCGCTTTGGACACAAGCGCGCCGGCGATACGGCGTTGATGCAGGCGTATCTAGAGCAACGTGACGTCAGTTTCACTACGGTCGAGAACGTAACCGAAAACGGTGAGCGAGTTTCCAGCACACGCATCCGTGCACTAGTACGCGACGGGAATCTCGATCTCGCGGATCATTTGCTCGGTCACAGTTACGAGCTTCGCGGTACGGTCGAGGTCGGCTATGGGCGCGGACACGACTTGGGATTTCCCACTGCGAATCTGCGCATGAAAGAGAAGCTGCTGCCTAAAGACGGCGTCTACTCCGCGGTTGCACGTTATGACGGCCGAGACTATGCAGCACTCGTTTCTATCGGGACGAATCCGCAATTCGACGGACAGCGTCGTACCGTCGAAGCGTGGCTACGTGACTTCCACTGGACGATTTACGGTCACGAGCTCGCGCTACGGGACCTTCGCTACGTCCGCGAGCAACGGGTCTTCGACTCGGTCGACGAGTTAGTCGCGCAAATGCAAACCGATCTCCACGCTGTGGCGTACCCGAGTTACGCATGAAGCTCAAGAAATTCACCTTCCTCGTCTTAGCGGCCTGGCTCGCCTCATGCCATGGAGGCGATCAAAACGACGCAGCTCAAGTTGCAGCGGTGGGTAAGCCCGCGCCGTCTTGGCAAGAACCGACAACGAGCGGAAAGACGCTTTCGATGCAATCGTTGCATGGAAAAGCCGTATACCTCAATTTCTTTGCGTCATGGTGTCCGCCGTGTAACGAAGAAGCCCCCGATGTGAATTCGCTGCAAGCGAAATACGGCTCAAGGGGCTTGCAAGTCGTGGGCGTCGACGTTCTTGAGAACTCCGCCAAAGCGAAGTATTTTGTCAACGAGCACCATTTGAAGTATCCCGCGGTGATCGACGAAGGCACGCTACGTGACGCTTATAATGTCAACGGTCTGCCGGTGCATGTCTTTATCGACCGTCAGGGCATCGTGCGAAAGGTTATCATCGGCGAACTTTCGCGTTCGCAGATGGAAGCAGCGGTCAAAAGCGTTCTCTAACTAGCGAACTAGCCGCCCGCTTGCGGTTGAAAAAACT
Organism: Vulcanimicrobiia bacterium; assembly: GCA_024281135.1. The sequence continues at coordinate 1,538 of JAMXLG010000028.1, forward strand.
CGTCGAGCAGTGGACGCTGACTTTGTAATATTTTCTGTTCGGCCGTCGCGCGATCGAACCAATCGGCCTTATCCACCTCGGGAAATTCGCGGTATTTGCCGGAGCGCGGCGGATACTCGATCGTGAACGTGTTGCTCACGATCGCCGTTGCGTCGGCGTCGTATTCCCCGGCCCACGCATGCACGATCTTACCGGACTGTTTTACCGGCGATAGTGCCTGAAACGGCCCATCGACGGCAAAGCCGGTCTCTTCGCGCACTTCCCTCAAAGCGACGCCAAGCAAATCTTCTTCGGCGTCCGCCTCGCCCTTCGGAATAGACCACGCTCCCAAGTCTTTCTTAGCCCAAAACGGCCCGCCCGGATGAACCAGCAGCACCTGCAGCTCGTTGCCGCGCTTTCGGTAGAGCAACAGACCCGCGCTTATCCTCGGCACGTGCGCAGCCTCGAGCTTCAGATCGGCACGCTGACGCCGAATTCCATGACGCGCGCCATCGGGATTCCCAGCGAATCGGTTCTCGGACTAGAATTGCGCGACATCACGATGTAGAGGAGACGCTGCCACGCCGGTAGTGCATGTGGTGACGTGTCCTTCTCGAACCCAGGCGCGAGCAGATAGTAGAACGGATCGACAACATTGAGACCGGAGCGTTGAGCCTTCAAGAGCCTCATCACATCGTCGATCTTTGGATTCTGCATAAAGCCGTAGGACACGCGAACGGAGAACAGATGGGGCGAGCGCTGCTCGACCTGCACGATTTGTTCGTCAGGCACGTAAGGACGCGCGACATCGACAAAGTTCATCAGAATGATGATGCCGTACTGAAGATGCTCGCGAACCCACCAATTCTCAAGCGCTGCGGGTATTGCGTCGGGGGTTGGCGTGAAAAGGACCCCGGTACCGCGGATCGGCTCTACCGGGCGATCGCCGCTTGCGAATTGTTCGACCGGAACGCTGTTCGCGCGAATGAAGCTGACCAGTTTGCTCCGTCCTCGGTTCCACGTCACCGAGAACACGAACAGCACGCAGGCAATGGCGAGCGGCAGCCACGCGCCTTCCATTATCTTGGAAAGGTTGCCTAACACGAACGGTACATCGAACAAGAGAAACAGGCCGATCACGGGAATCCGATACCACAACGGCCATTTGAAACGTACGCGCGTTAGCGTTGCATAGGCGATGGTTGTTGCCAACATCGTTAGCGAGACCGCAAGCCCATACGCACCGCCGAGAGCCGCGGACGAACGAAACGTCGCGACGAGCGCAATGCACACGACTCCAAGCATGACGTTTACGAACGGCAGGGAGATCTGGCCGATCTCGGTGCTCGAAGTATGCACTTCCGTGGACCTCGGCGCAAGTCCGAGTTGCGTTGCCTGATGCGTCAGCGAGAATACGCCGGCAATGAGCGACTGCGACGCGATGACGGTTGCGG
>JAMXLG010000029.1 GCA_024281135.1 Vulcanimicrobiia bacterium
TCCCCGTCCGGAGCGTACGCGTTACCCGCCACGTATCGCGGTGGTGCCTTCCTTGCAACACATGGTTCGTGGCATCAAATCAACGGGCGCTACGCCGCCGCACCACAAGTTGTCTTTGTGCCGATGAACGGCGATACGCCGCAAACGGCAGTGAACTGGAGCGATCCAACGAAACAGTGGAACGCTTTCGCCACGGGATTCCAAGAATCCGATGGCCTCACACGCATTGGCCGGCCGACGGGACTGGCCGTCGGCTCACAAGGGAGTTTGTTCATTGCCGACGATGCCGCAGGCGCCATTTATCGTATTCGCCCGTAATCTGCTAGCCCTCTCACTCGTTCTCGCTTCGTGCGCCACATCGGCTTCAGGCGGCACAGTGCCGCACGTCGCCTCAGGATTCACGATCGAACGGATAGCCACCGTAGACGGTGCACGCGAGTTAGCGGTAGCGCCGAACGGTGATCTCTTTGTGGGAACGGAAGACAGTGACGTCGACATCGTGCAACACGCCGAAGCCGCGCACCCGTCGTCACCGCAAACCTTCGTGCACTTCAATGACGAGCCGGCTGCGGGCGTCGCACTGTCGAACGACGCATTGTTTGTCGGCACGCAATTCGGCGTGTACCGCATTCCGTATCAAGTCGGCGATACGCATGCGCGTTCATCACCCGAAAAACTCGCCGGCGTCCGGCCGTCCGGCGTCGCGCGCGATCATCGAACGACGACCGTCGCTTGGAACGGGGCGACGCTTTATGCGAGTGTCGGCTCGTCATGTAACGGATGCAAACCGGATCTGGACGCAACGCGCGCGACGATCCAACGCGTCGATATCCAGCACCATTCGATTTCGCCGATCGCGACCAATATTCGCAACGCGATCGCGCTCGCAATCGATCCGCAAACGCATGCGCTGTGGGCCGGTGTCGCCGGGATCGACGATCTTCCGCCGGGTCAACCTTACGAAATTTTCGACGACGTGACCGCTCACTCGCTGCCGGTTGATTACGGCTGGCCCAGCTGCTATGACAACCGGCGCGTTCATCCCAGTTGGCCGGCGGACTGTTCGCACACACCCATACCGCGCGTGGTACTCCCCGCATACGACACGCCGATCGGTGCAATATTCTACCCCAACGCACAACGCGGACGGTACACATTTCCGCAGCGATATCGCGGCGGGGCATTCGTCACGCTTCACGGCTCATGGCACGGACCAGGAAACGGTCTTCCCGGTTATGTTCCACCGCGCGTCGCTTTCGTTCCAATGCACGGTGACGAGCCGGAACACCCGGTAAACTGGAACGATCCCGACACGCAATGGAGTGAATTCGTCGGCGGTTATCAGAACGGCGGTACGATCGAGCGAATCGGTCGACCAACCGGGATTGCCGTCGGTCCCGAAGGTTCACTCTTCATCGCCGACGACCTAACCGGCGCGATATACCGGATTCGACCGAAGTAAGCGCGAACCAGCCGCTCCAATCGCCATCTCGATAGGAGCAGCGCATGCGGCTTTCACGCTCTCTGGGCGCGGCTATTCTCGCGCTCGGATTCACATCCGCGGCTCTTCCCGCGGCGGCGCGCGGTCTGGACTACGAAGACCTGCGAAAGATCGTTGCCGTGCAGGCGCCGTCGATCGCGCCGGACGGCACGCGCATCGTATACATCCGTTCGACGATCGATTGGAAGAACAATCGCCGCGACACCGAGCTCGTGCTCGTGGACGTTCATGACGGATCCTCGCGCGTGCTCACGCGCGAGCGGATGGGCGTCACCGATCCGCGTTGGTCGCCTGACGGGACGTCGATCGCGTATCTCGCAGAGCCTGAAAAAGAAAAACCGCCGCAGCTCTACGTCCTCCCGATGAACGGCGGCGATTCGCACAAATTGACCGACGCACCCGACGGTGTCAGCGGTTATGGCTGGCGTAACGACGGCAAAGCGCTCGTATACGTTGCTGCAAACGAGGCGCCCAATAAAAAAGAGATCGAGAAGCATCTCGACTCCGTCGTCATTACGGACAATAGTTACCTGACGCGAACAACGCCGCAGCCATCGCATCTGTGGACGATCGACGTCACCGGAGACCACAACACGCGATTGACAGATGGGACCTGGAGCGTCATGCCGAGCTCCCAACCCGCCTGGTCTCCCGACGGAAAGAAAATTTACTACACCAGGATGCCCGACGCGATCTTTGCGCACATCGTGTCCCAGGAAGTCTATGTGCACGACATCGCCGCGAAGACTGACACGCCTGTAATAAACAACGTGAGCGCGGATCAGGCGCTCTCGCATGACGGCTCGATGATCGCGATCGGCGTGCCGCGGCATAAGTATATATACCTGACGATGGACGTTTCCGTGCGATCGGCGAGCGACGGTCATGAACTTTTCAGTGCTTCATCGATCGATCGCAACGCTCACGAGTATCAGTGGATGCCGCACGATGCAGGGCTTCTCTACGAAGCATCCGACGGCGTGCGCAACGCCGCGTGGATCGTGAGCCGCGATGGTAAAGCAAAGCGTATCGAACTCGGCAACGTCGACATGACGCAAGCATCCGTCGCCAACAACGGCGCAATTGCGTTCGTCGGGATGCGCCCCGATCATTATGCCGAGCTGTATTATCTTGCGCCCAACGCCTCGGCGCCGAAAGCCATGACCGATGAGAACAAGTGGGTGGAGTCGTTCGATCTCGGCAAGCCGGAGGTGTTCACGTGGAAGACCGACTTGGGCGTCAATGCGGTCGGCGTGCTCACGTATCCCGTTGGCTATGTAGCCGGCAAGAAATATCCGCTCGTTCTCGACATACACGGCGGCCCGGTTTCAACGTCAACGTGGAATATGAGCGGGTTCGAGGGCGGTTCGCTCGATCAAGTACTCGCGGCTCGCGGTTTCTTCGTGTTTCGTCCCAATTATCGCGGCAGTGATAATATGGGCGATGCGTTTCTGCAAGCCATCGTTGGTGATATGGCGAGCGGACCCGGACGCGACAATCTCGCGGCAGTCGATGCGCTGCGAAAGACCGGCATGATCGACGTTTCGCGCATCTTCGTCTCCGGCTGGTCAGGCGGTGGATTGCAAACCTCGTGGCTGATCGGGCACGCATCTTTTTGGCGCGCGGCCGTCAGCGGGGCCGCGGTCAACGATCAATACGCGCAAGCGCTGCTCTCGGACATTAACGAGCCTTTCAACGAGGCGTTCTTCAACGTGCTGCCCTTCAGCAAAGAAGGGCGCGCAGCGTACGACTCCGAGTCGCCGATCACCTACGTCGGCCAGGTGAAGACACCACTCTTGATACTCTCCGACACACGCGATCAGCGAGTACCGGTTCCGCAAGCATTTGAATTGTATCAAGCGCTTAAGCAACGTAACGTCCCGGTGCGCTTCACGGCGTTTCCGCGACCCGGACATTTCCCCACAGACCCGGTTGGACAAGAGCAAGTTTTACGCGCATGGACGGGGTGGATCGAACAATGGAACAAGTAATCCGCGCACTGGGTGCGACGCTCGCGGTCGCGCTGCTCCTAACGCAACACGCCGGCGCATCGGCGAAGCCGGCACTGAAACTGGCCGATATGCGTTCGCAAATCTCGCTTTCCGCCGCGCAGATCTCGCCTGACGGAAAATCGGTCGCCGTCGTGGTGAGTCATGGCGATTATGAAAAGGACCGCAATGTCGGCGATCTGACCATCGTCGACGTCAAAACGCGAACGACACGTGTGCTCGTCTCGGGCGCACGCGCCGCACAAGTCGAGTGGTCGCCGGACGGATCGCGCATCGGATACATCGCCACGCCGCAAGGCGGCGATGAAAAATCGCCGCAGCCTCCGCAGCTTTTCGTCCTACCGATGGCGGGTGGAGCACCCGTTCAACTGACGCACGAAAAGAACGGCGTCGAACGATTCGATTGGCGACCCGATGCTAAGGCGCTTGCATACGTCTCGACGCCGGAACCAAAAGACGCAAAGGCGATCGAACATCACGAGGACGCATTTGACGAAACCGGCGAGTCGTGGACAGAGCAAAAGGCATTCGATTCGCACGTCCTTTCCGAGGTCGACGCGACCGGCGGTAAGCCTCGATCATCTCTCGGGAAAATCGACACGATCTCGGGAGGCATCGCCTATAGTGCGGACGGACGTGCGATTTACGCAACCGTCATGCAGCCAGGAACCGATCCTTCGCAAGAACGAGACCGGATCGTTCGAATCGATCGAGCCGACGGCAGCGTCACGCCCGTTGCGAGTGCGACGATCGCGAGCGAGCCGCTTCGCTCTCCCGATGGAGAGTACGTAGCGCATCTCGCATCGTATCCCCGGTTCGACCCGGTGAACGAAGCCGTGGTCCGCAACGGATCAGGCATGCGTGTTCTGTGGAGTTCGGAGCAGCTCGATCGGAACGTGCAAAGCGTTGCGTTCTTTCCCGACGACTCTCTCGCTGTGGTTGCGAACGACGGCACGACGACGCGTCTCTTCCATGTGACCGCGCACGGATCGACACACTTGACGAACGACGATCTCATCGTTCACGGCGAACCGAGTATCGCGCGCAACGGCAGCGTCGCCTTCGTGGCAGCAACGACAAATCATCCATCCGAACTCTATCTTCTTCCGGCAAAATCGACGCGTCCCGTTCGCCTTACGAACCTCAATGGATGGGTGAATCGCTATGCGCTCGGAAAACATGAAACGATTACCTGGCATTCGCACGGCTTGAATGTCGCCGGCGTTCTCGTTTATCCGCCGGAATACGACACGCTCCGTTCCGGAGGCAAAAAACTGCCGCTCGTGCTGTACATCCACGGCGGTCCGACGGGCGCATCGACCACATCGTTTGGAATGCCCGATGTCCTCGCAGCTCACGGATGGATCGTCTTCTCGCCGAACTACGCGGGCAGCGACAACGAAGGCGTCGCATTCGCCGATTCCATCGTTCCACACGTTACCAGCGTCGCCGGTCCGACGATCGAAGACGGCGTCACCGCGGTGTTGAAACACACAAGTGCGGATCCGGCCCGCATCGGCGTCTCCGGCTGGTCAGCAGGCGGCATGATGACGTCGTGGCTGATAACGCACGACACGCGCTGGAAAGCCGCGGTAGACGGCGCCGCCGTCGACGATTTCCTCGCGCTCGGGTACATGAGCGACTCGAAGGGTTATCTGCAGACGCTGCTCGGGCCGAATCCGTGGTCCGATGCATCGCGCATGAACATCTATCGCGACGAATCACCGACGACGTACGCGGACCGCGTAAAAACGCCGACGCTGATTCTTACCGACGCGAGCGATTTTCGCGTCCCGACACCGCTCTCATACGAGTTCTACCACGCCATTCGCGCAACGGGAACGCCTGTCAAACTTGTTGTCTGGCCGGTCGTCGGACATTTCCCGACCGACCCCGTTCGCTCCGAGGATGTTTTTCGTCAATGGGAATCATGGCTTGTGGATCGCCTGTAACGAGCGCGTACCCAACGCGAAACGCGAAAGCCCGCTGCATTACTGCAGAGGGCTTTTGCTGTTTTTCGATGCGGTGATTTGCAGCAATCTTAGCGCGGCTTGAGCGCGTCGGCGTCACGATCGCTGACAAACAGCAATCCGCTCGGCTTTTGGAACCCCGTCAACTGGTCGGTAAGCGCGCCGGTGTTAGGGTTCATAATAGCGACGAAATTGTTCGCCTCGGTGTAGATCGCGCCCGGTTTGATGGCTCCGCGGACGATGTAGGTGACGTCGGCGTTCTCATCGACCACATAGAACGTCCCATCCGACTCGAGCGCAAACTGGGTGTCATCGAGTTGCGCCGTCGAGAGGAGCCGGCCCACGGTTTGTCCGCCCAGTCCGGCATTGTAAATGCGTACGAATTCTTGATCTGCTTGCGAGATCAGAATGACGTCGGTTCCGTTCGCAACCGTCATTGAATCCGGATCCGTCAAATTCAGCGTTACCCTTTTGCCGGTACGCAGGTCGAAGGCGGATGCATTCCCCATCAGGACCGGCTTTACCACGGCAACGCCGCCATCGAGAACGACACTCACAAGCGCCGGGTGCGTGTTTATGCCTGACGAATTCAGCGTTGGATTCGACGCTGCGATAAATGCTTTTCCGTTTGCGAAGGCGAGATCGTCGTAGCCGCCCCCGTGTGTCGCAGAGGAGAACGAGTAATGTTTCACGGCCCAGCTCGTCAGATCGATCGTAAAGAGCGACGAGTTCGCATCCTCGTTGACCGTCGCCCACATCTTCCCGTCATACGGATTGAAACGCATTCCGTCGATGCGCCCGGGAAGGTTTAGCCTGTGGTGTATAACGCCGCCGGCAGCGTACTGTACGATCGTGCTGTCTCCACCGCCGCCGGTCGACGCCGTTCCGTTTTGATATGCAACAAACGTCCATCCGCCGGCCGAAACAATCGCATCCGGATTTTTGAGCGTCGACGTTCCGCGTGCAAATACCGAGACAGTGTATCCCGGACCGCTTGGGATGGTCGCCGGTAAGGCCTGCGTTTGCGCATCGAGTGATTGCGGCGCGATTCCGGCATCAGCCGGCGGTGTCGTTTGATTTGCGCCTCCCGAACACGCAGATACGGCGATGAGCGCGACGACGCTTACCCAAGTTGCTCTTCCAAACACAACGAAGCTCCTCAATAAGTGAGAGTGGCAAGGATGCCGTTATCACTGTATTGGAGCGCGGATTAAGCGCCGGTAAAATACGAATGGGAATTGCGGTGTAGACTAGCGAGCGCACAACGTTTGCAAAACAAAAAGCCCGCTGCAATACTGCGCGGGCTTTTCGCTCTATTAAATCTGGCGCCGACCTACTTTCGAGGGACCCTGCGGTCCGACTATCATTGGCGCTGGCGGGCTTAACTGCCGTGTTCGGGATGGGAACGGGTGGGACCCCGCCGCTATGGACGCCAGAAACTT
>JAMXLG010000030.1 GCA_024281135.1 Vulcanimicrobiia bacterium
CAATCGGCTTTTTCGCGCGAGCGCCGCTTCGTCGCCGACGCGTCGCACGAACTTCGAGCACCGCTAGCGGTCCTGCGAGCAGAGACGGAGCTCGCGCTACGGCGGGAACGCAACGGCGGCGAGTACCGCGCAGCGCTGACCTCGATCGCGCGAGAAGCCGCGCGGTTGGAACTGCTCGTAGACGAGCTGCTGGCGGCGGCGCGCGCCGAAGTAGACGCGCAGCAGCAACAGATGCTCGACGCCAGCGAGCTCGTGCAGAAGTTGGGCGATCGAATCCGCCCAGCCGCCGCAACTCGCGGCATGGACGTTCAAGTCGAATCGGGTGGCGCCGCCCTGGCGCGCGCGAATCGTGCAACCCTGGAGCGCGCACTGCTCGCCATCGTTCACAATGCAATCGAGTACGGGCGCGACGAGGGCGTCGTTCGCTTGCGCACCCTCCGCAGAAACGACGCAGTGCGGATCGAGATCGCCGACGACGGTCCTGGATTCACCGCCGACGCCCTGGCGCACGCGACGGAACGCTTCTGGCGCGGCGATACTGCACATCCGCGCGGGGGCACCGGCCTCGGGTTAGCAATAGCCCGAACAATCGTCGAAGCAAACCGTGGAAGGATGGAGTTGGCCAACGGAGCGGAAGGGGGTGCAATCGTGACCATCGAGCTGGCCGCGGTAATGGGATAGCGTGAGCGAACTTGCGACGCGCGCGTGCGTCCCCTGTCGCGGTGGGGTTCCACCGATGGACGATTTTCAGATTGCGCCGCTGCTGGCGCAGCTCGGACCCGGTTGGCACGTCGTCGAGCGCAGCGACGCCAAGCACGGCACGATCAAGATCCTGACCTGTACCTACCGTTTCAAGAATTTCGCCGACTCGATGCAAGCTGCCCTGAGAATTGGCGAGATGGCCGAGGAACAGCAGCACCATCCCGATCTGCACGTTTCCTGGGGACGACTTAACGTTGAGGTGTGGACCCACAAGATCGGCGGATTGACGGAAAGCGACTTCATCTTCGCGGCAAAATGTGACGCATTGATCGAAGCGACCTCGGGCCGCTCATGACTCGCCATCCGCAATGCTAAAGAGCGCGCCGAAATTGACCAGGTTCAGAATGCGCCGAATGTTTGCGTTCGCTCCCCGCAGCGTGATCTGACGCTCGTTATTTCGCCGCCGCAAAACGGAGAGCTCGTTCAGCAGCGTTGAATCGAGGTAGGTCACCTTTGCGAGGTCGATTACAAGCGGCTCGTTTCCCTCAAGGGACTCGAAGAGCGCCCCCACTTCGGCCTTTCGGCTGAGGTCATACTCGCCTGCTAGCTCGACAAACTGTTCCGCCACTACGTCTCCACCGGTCGTGAGGCTGCGACGACACGCGTCTCGGTCCTGCTTCTGCAGGGGGCAGGCAAGAGAGGAGACCGGCTCACGCCGATCTCCCCACCCTCTCGCTACACGGGCTTTGGCGAGTCCGTGAAGCGCTTTAATAGTACTAAATTTGCCGGAGAGCTCTTTTTAGGCACGCCTAAATATAGGCTAAGGGTTTAAATGGTCTTCTGCACGGCGTCAGCGGTCAGTTATTTTCGTCGCTGAATTTCGCGTACCAATGCGAGCCGTCGCAGAATGGTTTGTTCTTCGATTGCCCGCACCGGCAGAGCGCGTAATGCTCCCGTAGCGCACCTTTGTTCAGCGGCTCTCCGTCAAGCTCGATGCCCCCGCGTACGTAGTAGCTCGCGTTGTGGGCCACGTAAATTTCAGGCTCTCGCTCCTCGCCTTCGTAGCTAACGCCGTTTCTGATGAATCCCAACGCCCCCGAAGGGCAGGCGCGAACGATGTTCTCGATCGCATCGGGCCCGGCGCCGTCCGCTGTTACGAACGGCTCGCTCGCATTGTGGAAGACTGCAGGGAGATGATCGGTGCAGTTGCCGGAATGGCAGCACGTTCCGCGATTGTCGAGCACGACGATCTCTTTGGCAGTGTAGGTATCCAATCGATCGGGCGTGCGCTCCGAAGATTTCGCGCTACAGAATCCATTGGTCGCATGGGTTCCGTCGCAATACGGCTTGATCTTGGAGCCTCCGCATCTGCAGAGCGCTACGATCGGCCGAACTCGCAGCGACTCGCCCTTCGAGTTCGTAAGCTTAGCCAAATTACGCACGATATACGGGCCGTCCACTTCGGGCCTGATGGTCGCGCGCGCGTTACGCTCGTCGGCCTCGCTGCGAATGATCGTGGCGAACTGCGCCGGAATGAACGGCGTCAGGTACTCGGCCACCGATTCCAAAGCCGCAGCGGCTTCGGGTACTTCCTGAGGCAGCGACGTTTCTTGTGCAAGGCGAGTCAAACGCGTCGCGAGATCGTAGAGCCGCTCGAGAAAGAAGATCCACGCAGCGTCTTTGTGCGACAGCAAATGAACGCTACGCGCAAAGCCGAAGGTTGGCCCTGCGCTGCGGCCCGGGTATTCGGGACCCGCGGGAGTTCTCGCCAGCGCCTCGCCCAGCGGACGCAAAACCGACGCCATCATGCGCAACGTTCCGCGCGCGAGCAGGCGCAGTTCGTCTTCGTTCTCTCCGCCGTGCGCGAAGAACCGAACGAGCATCATCAGCATCAAGTCGTAAGTGCCGTTGAAAAGCCCGGCAAGCTCCGCAGCGACCGCATCGGTAATCCGATTCGTGCCGTCCAGCGTTGCAACGCCTCTTGTGGTGGGGTTTGTCAGCATCGGCCGAAACGGTTCGAAGATCCGCCCTTCGCGTTGAGCCTTGACTACGAGCGCATCGTGCTCGGTCTTGATCGATTCGAACACCACGAAATGCGCGTCGGGATGATCCTTGGTTGGAGATTCGCCTTGTTCGACGATCATTTCGATCGCTCGGCGCGCCGATGCCGCATCGACGACCTGCACAAGCTCTTTGGGAAGATCGAGGTATGTCGGATTCGCTTGGACTGCCGGATCGCCGATGAAGAGGCGGTCTTCGGGAATGCAGCCGAACGCCGACTCGATCTTATGGTAAAACTCGCCAACGGTCTTAAAGTCGATGTCGAACGGCTCGACGGAATTCCGCAAGCGGACCAGCTCGGCGGTATCCACGTCGCCGGACGTACGCTGCCGCAGCGCTTCGTACTCGGCCATCCGCTCGGGCGCGAGCACGCCTTGTTCTGGCAGCTCGTAGCAGATAAAGCGCTCGATCAAAGCACGCGACAACGGCTCGAGCGTGATTTGGATACCGAACGGGAAGGTCGACGCCGGCAAAGGGAAGTTCGAGCGGACGAAGTGCGGAGCACCGCCGACGGCGGTCAAGATGTTCGAGACCTGCGCCAAATGCAGCATTTCTTCTACTGCGACCTTGGCGATTTTGCGCTTCCACCCGCGTACCGTCACCATCTCGTCGAAGGTCAACCCGCCCTCTTCGGGCCGCGTTTTTATCGAATAGCCTGCGTAGAGGTACGAACATGCGAGGTCATGTTCGAGTTCCGACGCGCGCGTCAGGAGGTAGAGCAGCTCCTCGCGGGTTTCGACTGGAGCGATGGTTTGGGGTTGCACTCTCGTTACGGTCATGGCTTCCCTGGGTATCAGCGTCGAAGGACGCCTAGACTAAATGCAATACAGTGGAGTATTGTATTACCGTGGCTAAGAATCCGTCAAGACGTGGACGGGGCCGCCGACGCGAT
>JAMXLG010000031.1 GCA_024281135.1 Vulcanimicrobiia bacterium
TCTCGTTCGCGTACCAACTCTGCACGTTTCCCGATCGTGAAGTCGGATGGGCGCCTTACGCGCTTCGCGCGCTACGTGAGCTGTTGCAGCGCGAACGATTCGATGCCGTTTTGACGACCTCGCCGCCGTATGTATCCGGCATCGTTGCCGCTCTTGCCCGATGCAAGGTTCCGTGGGTCGTCGATCTGCGCGATTTATGGACGCAGACGGATTTCATTGTGCGCGAGCCCTCGCTCCGGTGGCTCGAACGCCGGATCGAACGGTGGATGCTTGGGCGTGCGGCGGCGATCACGACGATATCGGAGCCCGCGCAAGAGCGCCTCTCGAAAGAGTTTCCGTCGATCCCCGTGACGACGATCTACAATGCGTTCGATCCGGATGATTGGATCGACGTCCCCTTCGGGCGTAACGACCGGTGCACTATGCTCTTTGCGGGCGCGCTCTATCGCGGACGCATGCGGCCCGAGCCGCTCTTTCGTGCGGTTCGGCGCCTCTTAGATCGTGGTGCGCTCGTTGGAGGCGACCTATCCATCGACATCTATAGCGATCAAACGGCGATGATCGCACGAAGCGCGCAAGCCGAAGGCGTGAACGGTATCGTGCGCGCGCTCGACTACGTTCCCCGCGAAACGATCTTGCGACTCGAGCGCCGCGCTGACCGGTTGCTGTTCTTCGTCCCGGACGGCACGGGCGCCGATACGGTCGTCGGCGGCAAAACATTGGAATATTTCGGTGCGCGTAAGCGAGTGCTGGCAATCGGTGGCGGCGAGCGAAGCGCCATCGACGACGTGTTGCGGCAAGCGGCCGCCGGTACTCGCGTTACAACGCTCGACGACATCGAAGCCGAAGTGCTTCGCGCGGTCTCAGAGTTTAAAGAGGACCGCACGCAGACGCTTTCAGCGGATGCAGTCGCGACCTTCGACGCTCCGCATCTGGCCGGACATTTTGCACAACTTCTCGACCGCGTCATAGCAACACGAAGGAGTAAAGCCCGATGAGCATCACTGTTCTGTCGGTCATGCGCACGCTGTATTTTGGAGGCGATCAGTATCGTCTTTTAGCGTTCACGCGCGAGCTGGACCGCAGCGAGTTCGATCACAAGATCGTTTGCATCAAAGGCGAAACGCCGGAACTCGCCGAGCGTTTCGGCAGCCTACGCAGCCAGTTCATCGAAGCCGGCGCGGAAATCATCGATCTTGACGTCCCCGAGTTCAACAAGCGCCTGCCGTTACGCGGACTTCGATGGGCAGCGTACATGCTTGCGCGCACGGTGCGCACCGTGAGCCAAGTCGCCTCCGTCGTGCGCAAAGAGGGCGTTGACGTGCTCGACGGGCACACGGCGACGGGAAACCCGGTTGCGGTGCTTGCGGGATTGTTGACGGGACGTCCTGCGGCCGTTACGACCTACAATGCAGAAAAGTATAAGCCGTACGCGTTTTACTATGTCATTCAGCAAGCGATGTTTGCATGCGCGAGCGTGATAATAACGGATGCCGAAATGGTCAGGCGCGTTACGCACAAATTCATGCTCAAGAAAGGAGCGCGCGTCGAAGTCATTCCGAACGGCGCGCCGCAACCCGTTCCGGAGCGATCGCCGGAGGAAGTGCGCGCGTTCTTCGATCTGCCCGACGATGATGCGCTGATCCTCGGGACCATCGCGAGCCTCTATCGGAAGAAAGGACAGTTGGTCTTGCTCGACGCGATTGCACGCGTGCTCGAGCGTCACCCGAACACGTATGCGCTCATCGTCGGATACGATCGCAAGGAAGCCGGATACGTCGATGAATTGTGGGAACGCGCACGCGAACTCGGGATCGCCGATCGTGTGCGCATCAAGGGATATCCCGGTAAAATCGGCGACGTGTGGCAGTTGATCGATATCCACGTGCATCCGTCGATGAAAGATGCCCTTCCGGACGCGATCATCCAAGGCATGTCGTTGCGCAAACCGCGGGTCGTCACCGACGTAGGCGACATTCCTCAGAAAGTGACCGACGGCGTGACAGGATTCGTGGTTCCAAACGGCGACCCCGAAGCGCTTGCATCGCGCATTATTGAGATTATCGAGAATCCGGAGCTCGCAAGGGAGTTCGGTGAACGCGGACGTGAGCGGTACGAGCGCGAGTTTCGTCCTGACGCAATGACGCGCGCTTTAGAGAACGTCTTCCGCGATCTCGTCGTAGCGCGCGGGCGACAAAAGAAGGCTGCGCCAATGAGCTGAGATCGCGCAAACGCTCTTTGCTGCCGCGTAGCGCTCTTGGACGAATGCGGCAGCCTCTGCATTCGGCTGCAATTTTCCGCTGAGGCAACGTTCGAGCAGTCCGGACAAATGTGCGCGCACGTCGTCAAATGACTGCGTGTGCTCGACGAATGGGAACGGCTTGCTCCACACGACGTAACGGCCACGGGAAAGCGCCTCTAGCACCATGCACGAGAGTCCGTCCCGTGGTGTCATGCGGATCAGCAACGTCGATCGCGCATACACGTCATCGAGTTGCGCGGACGTTTCGAGCCACGGCAACCGTTCGACCTTGGCGCCGGCGCCGGTTCGCACACGCCCGCAACCGACAACAATGAATGAAATCGGCAAATCGCGGCACGATTCGATGAGTTGTTCGTAGTGTTCGACAGCATAGAACGCTTCTGCACCGGCCGGGATATAGAGAAGCACGGTAAAGCCGGACGGTAACGGCGCCGGTGGGCCACTTCCAAGATAAAGCGGAAGCGAAACCGTCTTCGCGTCCAGCCCGTAGGTCGCGAGTTCGCGCGCCGTCCAATCGATCTCGGCGACGTGCATGGTGCGGCGCGCGCGCAACTTCCAAAGCAAACGATATGGAGCAAAGCGCCCGAGCGCGGTGATGTCACTGCCGACCCAATGCACGACCCGCGGTTTCTGCAACAGAAACGCTAGCAGTTCGAACCAGACAGTAGCTTTGCCGGTACCGATCGTATACCAGACGTCGCAACGCAAGAAATCGGCAAGCGATGCAAGGCGCGAGCGCCAGGTGCGCACGTCGAGCGCGCGCATTTCCCATTCGGGTGCCGCATGCGCAAAGCGCATAAAGAGCGTGACGAACCGGTGGTGCCCTGAGATGCCGACC
>JAMXLG010000032.1 GCA_024281135.1 Vulcanimicrobiia bacterium
TGAGGCCTGAAGCGCGGAAATGTCCACCACCGCCCAGACGCGACGCGGCAGCTTGCACGTTCACGCGTCCGTTCGAACGCAGACTCACGCGCAGTTCACCATCGTAGGCCTTGAAGAGCGCGGCAACCTCCACGTTCTCTTGCGAACGCAGAACGTTCACGATATCTTCCGTGTCTTCGCCGTCGGCGCCGGTTTCGTGCAGCATCGGATCGTCGACATACGAATAGCAGTAGCGGCCGTCGTGAGCGAACACCATTGCGTCGATGACACGGCCCAACAGTCGCGTTGCCGCGATGCGTTTGTTGGCGAAGATTTCTTCGGTGATTTCTTCTTTGTCGGCGCCGGCGCGAATCAGATCGGCCGAGAGCTCGAGCACTTCCGGCGTCGTGTTCGAATGCATGAACCCGCCGGTATCCGTCATGATCGTGGTCAGAATACACGTCGCGATATCTCGATCGATCGGAACGTCGAGTTCCCGCAGCAGATGCATGATCGTCGTGCCCGTCGAGCATTCCGTCGGGATCACGTAATTCAACGCCCCGAAGTGCGAGTTGCCGAGGTGATGGTCGATATCGAGCATGTTCGCGCGATCGATCTTCGGGAGATACTCGCCCGCGCGCGTGTAGTCGCTCATGTCGCAGAACACGAACAACGTATCGGGCGGCAAGTCCGGCGGAAGTGCGCGAGCGACGCACTGCGCATCCGGAAGAAAACGCAAATTACGCGGGACGGGATCTTGCTGGAAGTAGTACACGGGCTTGCCCAACCGTTTGAGCGCAATGCCGAGCGCGAGCCCCGCACCGAGCGTATCGCCGTCGGGCTTCACGTGACTGACCATGACGAATGCCGGACGACGCTGCAATTCCGCCACGACTTCAGCGGTCGTAGAATTGTGCAGCTCGCTCTCGATCATTCGTGACCCTCCGTCCCGTTATGCCGTTCCATGTCCTCGCGAAGCGTCTTCGCAAGTGCGATTGCCCGCTCCGTCGACCGGTCCTCGACGAAAATCAACTCGGGCGTATGCCGCAAGTCGATCTGATGCCCAAGCTCACCCCGAAGAAACTTCGAAGCATTCTTAAGTGCATCGAGCGATTGGCGCGCCTGATGGCGGTCGCCAATGATCGACACGAACACCTTGCAATGACGCAAATCGTCGCTGACTTCCGCGCGCGTAACCGTCACAAATCCGAGGCGCGGGTCCCGCAGCTCCTGAGTAATCAGGGTGCCGAGGATCCGCTGGATTTCGTGATCGATGCGCGCGAGACGTTGCGATTTCACTACGCGCGTACCAGTTCCGCAGCGACCTGCTCCGTGGTGTAGGCTTCGATGACGTCGCCGACTTTGAGGTCTTGGAAGCGCGCGATTTGGATACCGCACTCGTAGCCTTC
This sequence comes from Vulcanimicrobiia bacterium, assembly GCA_024281135.1. Next base: position 1,389 of record JAMXLG010000032.1, read on the forward strand.
AGCGACTTCGCGAACGTCGTCCTTGAAGCGGCGCAGCGACTCAAGTTCGCCCGTGAACACGACCGCTGCGTCACGCAGCACGCGAACCTTCGCGCTGCGCGTGATCTTGCCGTCTTTGACGTAACAGCCGACGATCGTGCCGACCTTCGAGACCTTGAAGACTTCGCGCGCTTCCGCGTGACCGAGCGTGACTTCACGTTCGACCGGCGCAAGCATGCCCGTCATGGCCTTCTTGAGGTCTTCTTCGATCTCGTAGATGACCTGGTAGAACCGCAGATCGACGCCTTCGTTCTCGGCCAAACGCTTCGCCGTTTCATCCGGACGAATGTTGAAGCCGATGAGCACCGCGCCCGATGCACTCGCGAGATTGACGTCGTTCGGCGAGATCGCGCCGACGCCGCCGTGAATGACGCGCACGTCGACTTCTTCCGTCGAGAGCGACTCCATTCGCGCGCGCAGCGCTTCGAGCGAACCTTGACCGTCGGCCTTGATGATCAGGTTCAGCGTCTTCTTGCCTTCCGTCGGCATCTGCATGAACGTCTCGAGGGAAACGCGTTGCGGACCGCCTTGGATGCGGACGTCGCGACGGCGAACCGCACGCTTCTCCGCAGTTTCACGCGCGACGCGTTCGTCGCTAACGACCATCAAGGTATCGCCTGCGGCGGGCACATCTTGCAAGCCCATGACCTCGACCGGGATCGAGGGTCCGGCCTTCTTCACTTGCTTGCCCTTGTCGTCGATCAGCGCGCGCACTTTACCGAACGTTCCGCCGACGACGACGATGTCGCCGACGCGCAGCGTTCCGTTCTGCACGAGCACCGTTGCAACCGCACCGCGTCCGCGCGAGAGTTGCGATTCGATGACGACACCGGTCGCGCGGCGATTCTTGTTCGCCTTGAGTTCCTTGATGTCGGCTTCGAGCAACACCGTGTCGAGGAGACTGTCGATCCCGTCGCCGGTTCTTGCGGAGACCGGCGCCATTTCGATCGTGCCGCCCCAATCCACCGGCTGCAAACCGTTCTCGGCGAGCTGTTGCTTCACGCGATCGGGTTGCGCGTCAGGCTTATCCATCTTGTTGATAGCGACGACGATCGGAACGTTCGCGGCTTTGACGTGCGCGATCGCTTCCTTCGTCTGCGGCATGACGCCGTCGTCCGCCGCAACCACGAGGATTGCAACGTCCGTGACCTTCGCACCACGCGCGCGCATTGCGGTGAACGCTTCGTGACCCGGCGTATCGATGAACGTGATCTTGCGATCGTTACGCTCGACGGTATACGCACCGATCTTCTGCGTGATGCCGCCCGCTTCGCCCGCAGCAACGTTTGCGCTACGAATCTTGTCGAGCAGCGACGTTTTACCGTGGTCGACGTGGCCGAGCACCGTGACGACCGGCGGACGCGCCGTCATCATTTCGGGCTTGTCTTCTTCTTGCTCGACCGTGACTTCTTCACCGGCTTCCTTGACGACCGCGTTAAAGCCGAACTTCTTCGCAACGTTGATCGCAACGTCGCTCGGAATGTTCTGGTTGATCGTC
>JAMXLG010000033.1 GCA_024281135.1 Vulcanimicrobiia bacterium
GTAACCGCTTTGTACGACGCGATTCAAATCGTGACACTTCGTACAGGACGACATGACGAGATCTCTGCCGTTTCCCGGAGGCAGTGTTACGGAGCTCTGCGCTGCGGCAAACGGTGAATGCAGCAAGGGCACGAGCGCGCACGCTGCCGCTCCTGCGGACAACAGCCAAAGCGCTCGAGAGGTGCCCATAGGGAAATTATATCTCGATGACAAGCAAGCGCGCAGTATAATTTCGCTATGCCGCTTCCGCTCATTTCGCTGACCGTTTTTGCGATCGCATTCGGGATTGAAGAGGCGATCATCGTGGTCTACTTGCGGCATCTGCCAAGCTCGTCCATGGCCAACGCCTACGCGCTGGAGATGATTCGCGAACTCATGACGCTCGTTATCATCGGCGCGTTCGCGTCGCTCGTTACATCATCATGGGAACTTCGCGCGCGAGCATTTTGTTTTGCATTCGGCGCATGGGATATCGTGTATTACATTGCGCTTTGGAAGCTCACGGGATTTCCGTCGCTCATGGACGATGACGTGCTATTCCTGATCCCGGTGCCATGGATTGCGCCGGTTTGGGCACCGGTCGCGTTCGCGTTTGTGCTGATGCTGATCGGCCTGTCCGGCGTCGCGTCGCAACGGAGCGTGCTGCTCGCTTTGGGTTTTACGCTTGCGTTGCTGTCGTTTATGTATCGGTCGGCGCTCCACGTCGAGACCTATCCGCTGTGGCTGTTCGCCCTCGCACTCGCCCTGGCGCTCGCGGCGCTTCCGATAGAGGGTAACGTAAAGGGTCTCCGCGCGGGCGAGGATAGCGGTCGGGCGTCCAGAAAGGGTCCGCCGCCGGGGCCTGTAGCTCAGCGGTAGAGCGGCCGGCTCATAACTGGTTGCGCGTAGGTTCGAATCCTACCAGGCCCAAATGACATTGACACCCGGGTAGGAGACCCGGTAAGCTTCTCCCTTGCCACCCGACGTGGCGCCATCGTCTATCGGTTAGGACATCGCCCTTTCAAGGCGGAAAGACGGGTTCGATTCCCGTTGGCGCTACCAACCCAGGCCCGTTTTCGCGGGCCTTTTTCGTTGGCTCGCCCCGACTTCTACCATGTCGCCGCCTTGGTGATGGCTCTCGCGAGTCTTTGCATCGCGGTCACTTTTCAGCGAAAACAGGGATCGTGAAACTCGCGTTCGTGGACGCTTTTTCGACGGCCGTCCGATACCATTCGTCCGAAGCCGAGCTATGGAGGACGTATGGATCATTCAGGTTACGAAACCACGTGCTGCATCGTCGGGGGTGGGCCGGCCGGGCTGATCCTAGCGTTGCTGCTCGCCCGCAAGGGCATCCATACGACGCTACTCGAGATGCATGTCGACTTCGATCGCGATTTCCGCGGCGACTTCATTCACCCGTCGACGATGGAGCTCTTGGATCAGATCGGGCTTGCGGACGCCGTGCTTGCGATGCCGCATAGGAAGATCAAGAAGCTTCAGTTTATCATTGAAGACCGGACCACAACGCTTGCATCCTTTGATCGTTTGACGACCAAATTCCCATTCGTCGTTGTCATGCCGCAGGTGAACTTTCTCAACTTCCTTGCGAACGAAGCACGTAAGTATCCAAACCTCGATATCCTAATGGGCGCCTGCGTCCAGGAACTCCTTAACGAGGGAGGCATCATCAAGGGCGTTCGCTTTCGATGCGACGACGGCGTGCGCGACGTTCGTGCAGCGCTGACGATTGGCGCGGACGGAAGATTTTCGAAAGTTCGACAACTCGCTGGATTCGTTCCGACGAAGCTAGCCAACACTATGGATATTCTTTGGTTTCGGGTTCCACGCAAAGCAGAAGACGGTGCCGACATTCGGGTCCGTTTTCGCAACCGACACGGGCTTGTGACGCTCGACCGCGGCGATCAATGGCAGGTCGGATTCGTTTTTCCAAAAGGGCAGTACCGGGAATTGCGCGCCGCCGGCATTGAAGCGCTTCGCGATGCTTTTGCGCGCAGCGCTCCGGACATCGCCGATCGGGCGGAAACGTTGCACGATTGGCGCCAGGTATCCGTTTTGTCAGTCGAGTCGAGTCGCTGTCCTCGATGGCACCGGCCTATGCTGCTGTTGATAGGAGACGCCGCTCACGTCATGTCACCGATCGCCGGCGTCGGAATCAACTACGCCGTCCAGGATGCAATAGAAGCCGCAAACGTGCTGACACAACCCTTGCTCGATGGTGCGTTAACGGAACGAGATCTCGCTGAGGTACAGTCCCGGCGCGAATTGCCGACGAGAATCATTCAAACGTTTCAACGGATGATCCAAAGCCAAGTCCTCGATCCGGTCTTCGAAGGCCGAAAGAGCCGTCCACCGATCTTCCTCAGACTCCCGTTCCTGCGTGACGTGCCGCGAAGACTCATCGCTTTTGGCCCCAAACACGTCCGGCTGCAATGTCCATAGCCTTTCAAGTCTCGAAGCTGCGCTAAATCTGTCGGAGATGCTTGATTCGAGGGGATGACGTGTCGCGGCGAGATTGTGGATTTAGGGCGATTTTTCGGAGAGGTCGCAACCGTCTGCAACCCGGGCAACGGGTTCGATTCCCGTTGGCGCTACCAACTTGAGCCCGCTACGGCGGGCTTTATGCGAGCCGCGCGAGCGCGCGGAAGCCACGATCGCGTCGTAGCGATCCGCTAATGTAGAGGCTCGCGTGCGAGAAGCGCGGCGACTTCGGCGCGCGAGCCGACACCTAGCTTCGAAAAGATCGATGCGAGATGCGTGTCAACGGTGCGTTCGCTAATCGTAAGCATAGTTGCAACGGCGCGAGTAGACTTGCCCGACGCAACGAGCGCCGCGACTTCGCGCTCGCGTTCGGTGAGTTCGTTCTTTGTCCGGCCGCGGCGATTCGGTGCGGCAAGAACGTTCTCCAGCCGCTCGATCGACATTCGATCGCCCATCTTGCGATAGAGCTCCAGCGCTTCGAGTGGCCGCCTTGAGAGCTCAAGCGCTAGCGCTTGCCAATGGGGCATGTGAAGTTCCGCGAACGCGAGTTCCGCGCGCTCGCCACATTCTCGCGCCCCAGCTGCATCGGTCGCGAGCAGAGCGTCGTAGAGCGCCAGATATGCCTTACCGGCGCGATTCTCCGAATGCGCTGCCCAACGCACCAGCAATGCGCGTACTCCGGGCTGATCTTCTGGCGACCCATACTGCGCTAATGCTAGACTCCACCACGGGCGCTGGGCGACGCTCGGAATCGTGCAGACGACGCGATGGAGCAGGTCGATCGCGGCCTGCTTTTGCCCGCGTTGCACGTACAGCTCCGCGAAAGCCGCACCGATCGGCGCGATCCGCTGGGCCTGATCGCTGCGGAACGCGAGCTCAACGTTCTCCTCGCGCGCAAACCGATCGACGAGCGCCTCGTCTCCAAGCCGCAACCCGAGGGGAATCGCGATCCCTGCGAGCTGCAAACGCAAATACGCTTGCACTTCCTCGACTACCGACAATGCTTGGTCGATCAGCGTCCGCGCCGACTGCAGATCACCGGTGAGGTAGCGCACCGCCGCGTATCCCGCGAGCGCGTACGCTTCATGCCCCGGAACGAAGCGCGCCCGAGCCAATTCAACGGTACTCTCGAAACACTCGATCGCCGCCTCCCAATCACCAAACGTCGTAGCAACATATCCTAAATTGGAACGCGCCTGGACCTCAGCTAACGGATCGGCAACGTTATGCGCGAGCGCTATCGCGCGCTCGTAGTGCGCCTTCGCGCCGATCCAATCGCCTCGAAGCAATGCCGCAAGGCCGGCGGTGTCCTCGAAGCTGACGACGTGCCGAAGTTCGCGCGCACCCAACGACCGATCGGCCTGATCGAGATATTTTTCTGCCTGCTCCAGGTCGCCGCGTAAGGCATGATGATTTGCGATACCTACGAAGGCCGCAAAATAGTACGCATGCTCGGGGTGCTCGCGCACCATCTCCAGCGTCTGCTCGCGCAGTGTCAGGGACTCTTGCGTGTGACCCGTCAAGAAGTATTGCCGCGCGATGTGAAGCGACAGTTCTACGACCTTGTCCCACGGACCATGCTCGTGATAGTACGCGAGCGCACATTTGAACGCGCGACGCGATTGTTCGGGGAGACCCGGGATTCGAAGAACCTCGCCAAGTTTCTCGTACAACTGCGCCTGACGCAGCGGATCCGAGACAAACTCGAGCGCTCGTTCGAAGAACGTCGCTGCCGATTCGTGAGCTAAACGGCGCGCTGCAAGATCGCCCGCGCGCTCGTTCGCGTTTGCCGCCTTCTCCGGGTTGCGAGCAGCCCACCAATGATACGCAACCTCAATCAGACGCTCTTCGGCGTCCGCACGTTCTTCAAGCGCGGCCGCGATTCGCGCGTGTAAGGGTCGCGCTTCGGCGGCTAGAAGCTCCGAGTAGACTGCCTCGCGGATGAGCGCATGCCGAAAGCCGAACCGCAGCGCAGCTTCACGCTGCTCGATGATGAGTTGTGCGTCGCGAGCGCGCCGGAGCACCGAAGTGATCTCATTGAGTGGACGGCCCTCGACGCGTGCTAAGAACTCCGCGTCGAAGTGCCGGCCCAGCACCGCCGCATGCATGAGCACCGAACGTTCGTCCTCGGCAAACTCAGTGAGACGCTCCAGTACGGAGTGGCGGATCGACAAGGGAAGCTCCATGTTTCCGCGTCCGAAGCGCCGAGCTTCCAGTGCGTGTTTTACCAACTCTTCAATGAAGAGCGGATTCCCCTCGGAGAGTTTGACGATCTCGCGGATCGTCTCAGCGTCGAGCGGCCCGCGATCTTCGAGCGTCGCATGTATGAACGCGCGGGTGTCGCTTTCGCTCAGTTGCGTCAGGCTGATTCGCCACACGACGTCTCGGCGCTCGAGCTTTCCGATTACGGGCGTCAGAGGATGCCGGCGATGCAGCTCGTCGGAGCGATACGCGATAAGGAACACGAGCCGGAACGTCGCGATCTTTTCGACGGCGTACTGGAGAAAGTCGAGCGTCGCAACGTCCGCCCACTGCATGTCGTCGAGTGCGACGACGATCGTCGCGTCGGTCGTGAATCGCTGAAGCGCCTCAACTATCGCGGCAAATTGTCCGCGTCGCGCATCTGCAAGAGCGGTCGGCAACGAATCACGCGACTCCACGAGAAGTCCAGGGAAGAGTGGCGCTAGCGCGGTGCGGAGCGTCGGCTCGCGCTGCAAAATCGCCGGGTCCGCTTCGTCGAGCTGCTGTAAAATAGCGACGATTGGTCCGAGCGGCGACTCGGTATGCTCTAGCGCAGCCGCAAACGTAAAGCGCGCCCCCCGAGCCGTCAGTTGCGCTCGTACCTCGTCTAGGAAGCGCGTCTTCCCGACGCCCGCCTCTCCGCCGACCAAAACCATGGAGCCGCGTCCACCGGCGGCAACGCCGTAGCGATCGTGGAGAAGACCGAGCTCTTCTTCACGAGCCATGAAACGACGGCAAAAGACCGGAGCGCCGATCATCGTGCTCGCATTGTAGGCGTCCGCGGGGCGCAATTCTAGGGGAAAGGCGCGATCGCTAAGCATCGCACGCCTGAAAGATGCGTGATCCCACGGACGTGCCGGGGACGGTCGCTGCGATACGATCTCGTCGGAGGAACAGATCACCATGACATACCGCCCCGAGGCCAAAACGGACCGAACCATCGATGCCCTTGCTCAGTCGGCTGAAAGCCGTCTGGTACGCAATCCGGCCCGCCACGCTGTAGCGACGCTCTTTGCAGGCTGGGGTCCGCAAATCGGCTAGCGCAACTTCCGCCGCGCTGGAATCGAACGCAAATGAAGCCATACTTGTGAGCGAGCGTATCAGCGGTCAAGGGCGGTAGCATCCGTAGTTTTACGGATTGTTTTTGGCCGGTACGTAGGATCACCGCTCGCCTTTAACGGCCGAATTTCACATTATGTACTCTAGTCAGCTCGGCTGCGCCGTCGCGCAACGAAGACGATTCCTCATCGCGCATTAGTCGAACGGCGAGGCTCGATATCAGCAACCGTTAGAAATTCGTGACGAAGTTCACAAACTGCATCGCAAAGAGGAACCAAATCGCGTAGACAGCAGCGATTGCGACGACGATCTCGCCGGTTCGCACCAGCCAGCCACCGGGTCCGCGAATCACGCGAACGATTGCCTCCGCAATCATTGCGAGTAAACCGATGATCGCAATGACGCCGATGATGTAGAGCGCGATCATTTTGCCGGGCAAAGACGGCGAGAGAATCGCTGCCTCCGACGACAGAAGCATCGGCCATCCAGCTAGAGCGATGAGGAACGCGATAGCGCCAATCCGCGCCACGGCATGGAGAATCTGCTCGTTGCGCGAGAGCTTCAGCGCGAGCTTGAGCTTACGCCGCGCGATCCACGCCCCGAGCCGGATGAGGAGCGAGATCACGATGATGCCCGTGCAAATCGCCAGCAATAGCTTGATTGAACCGAGCGTGCGCAAACCATTGACGCGCTGCTCGACCGAGACCATGTTCGAGTCGTCGGAGGCCCACGAGATCACATTGCCGTTCGTGTCGGTGCCGAAGACGACGTAGGAGTCGCCGCCGACCTGTCGGTAGCGCATTGGCGCCACCTCTCGCCACTTCATGGGTTCGCCCGCAGCATTGTTCATCGAACTGATGACAATCGTACCGTCGGCGTTTGCCGTCACATTGCTTTGTGCGAGCGTATAAACGAACGCAAGCGCGCGCGCAACGCGACGGCTGCTCTCGTACCAGCCCGCGACGCGCGCCGCGTCTTTCTGCGGATCCGGCATCGTGGGTTCGTTCTTCGGCGTATACGGATAATAGCGATCGAGAAAGCGCTTGAAGAGATTGTTGCGCACATCTTCGACCGCGCCATCCTTTCCCGCGGAGTTGAACGAAGCGAACCAGCCGACGCCCTTTGACGGTATCAAATGCAGATCGGTATGGAACGCGACCGTATCGCCGCCATGCCCGACGATCCGCAATCCGTTGAAATCGTCTTCATAAAAACCTAGAGCAAAGCCCGGTAACCCCTTTTCGGGTACGACTTGCTGCGTCCACATCTCGTCGATCGTGGCGGGTTTTAGCAACTGATAGCTGTCGAACGTTCCATTGTTCAAATATGCGAGCATGAAGTGAGCCATATCGGCCCCCGTCGAACTCAACGCTCCCGCCGGCGCAGTATCGACGAACTCAAACGGCTTGGTGTCGCCTTCAGATGCGTTGAGGTAGCCCGTTGCCATGAGGGGCGCTAGATTCGGCGGCAGCGGCTGCACGAACGTGGAGTGCGCCATCTGGAGCGGCTCTAAGATGTGCTTTGCGATGTAGTCCTCAAACTTCTCGCCGGAGACGCGCTGGACGATGTAGCCCGCGAGCGTCGCGCCGTAGTTTGAATAGGCGATGACTTCGCCCGGCGGAAAGATGCGGGTCGGTAAGCGCCGTTTCAGATACACGTCGATCGGCAGCAGTTGGTCGCTGCGATCGACGAGCAAATCGCGCACGGTCTCTTCAAAGCCGGGAGTATGCGTCATCAAGTTTCGCATCGTCACCGGCTTGCCGTGGTATGGCGGAATCGTGAAGTCGAGATACTTGTTCACGTCTGCGTCGAGATCGATCTTGCCGGCCTGCACGAGCTGCATTACGGCGGTCCAAGTAAAGAGCTTCGAGGTCGAACCCATACGGAAAATGGACGTCTCGGGATTCACGCGCCGGTTCGTCTTGGTGTCGGCGTAACCATACCCTTGCGCAAAGAGTATCTTGTTGTCTTTCACAACGACGATGACGGCGCCCGGGATGTCGGCACGATGCAGTGCATAGGGCACGAGGCCGGCGTAGAATTCGCTAAGACTTTGCGCCGTCATCGCGGGCGCAGTACTCACCGTTTGAACGGCAGCCTGTACGGACGAAGTGAAGAGCATGATGGCGACGACCAGCGCCGATCCAAACCGAACGATCACCATGACATCTCCTTATCACGTCGCCGAAACACGTGAATTACATGCTGCGATTTAAGGCGATATTCTCAGCTTCCTCCAAAAAATTGGCGATAGAGCATAATTTTGCTCTATATTGATCTCCGCAGCAGCTGCTTGGCGTCTATTCTCTAATGCAATTGGCCTGGCTCTCTCTCATCGCGAGGCTTCGATGTACCGATCGATCTCGCTCGCAACTAGCGTTAGCGGCATGCCGCCGTTGGTGACGATGCGGTCGTGGAAGCTGCGAATGTCGAACTTGGAGCCGAGCGCTGCGTGCGTCTTTTCGCGAAGTTCTGCGAATGTGAGCGACCCGAGCTTGTAGGCAAGAG
>JAMXLG010000034.1 GCA_024281135.1 Vulcanimicrobiia bacterium
ACGATACCGACCGCCGCAATTGTAATAATGGGCAATGCAAGCATGAACAACACGCCGCCCACGACGATGTCCGTTGCACGTTTAATGTTCCACCATGAAGCGGGAACCGAGCGTTCGGAGATACGTATCGTTGCTTGCATGCTCACCCGTTAAACGCTTCGAGAACGGTGCGGCCCACCGTATCTAAACCTTCCATCTCGCCGAGAACCTGGCCCCCTTGCCGAGCAATATGAATGAAGGGGACATACTCGCGCGTGTGGTCGCTTCCTGGGGCTGTAGGATCGCACCCATGATCGGCTGTGAAAATAACCTGATCGTCAGGTCGCAGAAGCGATTCCAAACGGGGGATGAGATTATCCAACTGTTGCAGTGCGTCCGCATATCCGCGAACGTTGCGCCGGTGACCGTACTTCGAATCAAAGTCGTTGAGGTTAGTAAAGATGAAGCCATGATCCACCCGATCCAACAACTCGAAGGTTTTCTCCATCGCGTCTCGATTGTCGACCACACGAACGGACGACGCTATCCCGTGACCGCAATAGATGTCGCAAATTTTTCCGACGGCGTGCACGCCTATACCGGCGCCGGCTAAACGATCGAGAACACTCGGCGGCGGTTCAATGGCGTAGTCACGACGGTTCGGGGTCCGCGAAAACGCGCCAGGGGCTCCGACAAACGGTCGTGCGATGACGCGATTCACGTTATTGGGAGCAACGAGCATTTCGCGAGCCCGCTCGCACCAGTCATACAGGGTCTCAAGAGGAATGACCTCCTCGTGAGACGCAACCTGAAAGACGGAGTCCGCAGACGTATAGAGTATCGGCCGGCCGGTTGCCATATGTTCGGCACCAAGCTCTTCGATGATCTCGGTTCCCGATGCGGTTTTGTTCCCGAGGGGCGCCTTACCGGTGATCCGGGTAAATGACTCAATGACCTCCGGCGGAAAGCCGTTCGGATACGTCGGAAACGGCTCGGCCGTGATGATGCCGGCCATCTCCCAATGGCCAGTGATCGTGTCCTTGCCGCTGCTCCGTTCCCGCAGTTTTCCGACACGCGCCGCCGGCGTGGTACCCGGAGTAACTCCCTCGATGGTGGTGATGTGTCCAAGTCCTAAGCGCTCGAAGTTTGGGAGCGAAAGGCCGCCCACACCTCGGGCAACATTGCCCAACGTGTTCGCGCCCGGTGCATCGGCGTAGTCTAAGTAATCGGGCAGTGCACCCACGCCACCCGAATCTAACACGATCGTAACGAAACGCATACGTATGTTTGGGACTGCCTTTCTGCCTCATCAAAAGGCAGTCATGCCATCGAAGATAGTTCAGAATGACTAGCGCAAAGATTACGCGAGGATGAGACTTCCTGTCCAGTACGAAATCCACGCTGGATTTCTCCAATACGTCCGGACTTCTGATTTGCGACAAAACTCGCGGCTTATTGCTGCACTCGTTCTCGCTTTATGCGCACTGACCACAGGGCGCGCACTTGCATTAGTAAATCGCCCTCAACCGCTGACAGTCATAAAGCTGCGTGCAGACCGGATCGCATTTTATTACGACCGCTATCTCGTCGAGGCGGACGGACACGTTGCCGTGACGACAAGCGACGGCATGACGATTACCGGCGATACGTTCTCGATGGACTTGAAATTAAATCGTTTCTTAATCGCCAGTAATGTTCATTTGACCAGTCCCGGCGGAAATCTCGACGGCGCGGCCATTGCCGACTTCCTCGATTTCAAGCGTATCTATTTCCTCCCGGTCATCGAAAAGCCGGATCGCTGGACCTACGAGAACGGCGACTTCACGCATCCGCTCAAGGGCCGTGAAATGCCCGGCGACACGTTCTACTTTCCCGACTTGAGCGCAAACAAGGTGAGCCTCGTCGCAAAGTCGGCCACGATCGGCGAAAATTCGTACGCACGCTTTGAAGGCGTAACGTCGTATCTCTTTGGACTTGGCGCGCCGCTCCCATCGTACTACGTCTACTTCGGCGCTAACCCCGATCTTGCGGTCAATTCGCTTTCAGGCGCGAATCTCGATCTCACATATCAGTTCGCGGGAAACAATAATTCGATTAGCGCGCTCCACGTTCGATCCGATCAAACAAACGGTGTCTATGAATCGTTCGAGCAACACTTTGCCGGACCGCACGGCTACGCCGTCATCTCTGTCAACCCGGGAACCAAGCAGCAGCGCTTTTGGAACCTGATCCTAGATCAGCGACTTGGGCAGCATTTTCAGATCAACACGTTCACCCAGTTGTATCTCGATCAGGAACATTGGTTCAAGCAGCCGTATGCGGCAGCAACGTGGAGTTACGTCACTGCTACGCAGGCGTTTCCGCAATCGTTCTTGCAAGCGACGGCGAACTTCGTCAATTACAACCTCATCGGGCCGGAGCAGCCTGCTAGACCAAACCATCCGAACTCGCTTCAAATCACCGCCACGTCGTTCAATCACCGGATCGGCAATACGCCGCTGTATGAAAATCTGTCGTACGGCATTGGATACAATCATGACGCGTATGGACTGCAAGAGTATGGCGGTTACAACTATACTACGATCTGGAATCACACGCTCGGGTGGACGTTCTATCTGCCTGGCTTCAAGTTCGGGAACAAAGAATACGACTACAAGTCATATTCCTTCAACGCGACGTACTCCAAGCAGTACCAGTGGTTCTCAGTGCCTCATTACACGGTGATTGACAACACGCTGGGCAGCATCAGCCGTCAATTTAGCCGCGAAGTCAACGCATACGTTTCGTACGGCATTGCGAACACCGGCGATTATTATCGCCACAGTGGGTACTCCGCTCCCGATATTCCGCCGGTTATTGACGGCCAGCCGGTGTACAGCATTCTTGCGTTCCGCGGCGTGTCGACTCTGCGAACGCTCAGTGTCGGGACAAATTATTCAGCGAACCCGAACTTAATCGCCACACTGACATACCAACACCACCAGGACTTTCCGTTGCCGTACCCTGGGCTCTATCCAATTCCCCCGCTGAATAACCTCGGGTTGCCGCAGTACCAAAATTATCTCGGTCAACCACCTAATAACATTACGCCCGAAATCCGCTTCCTTGCGATTCCGCATGTGGTTATCGACGTTGCGCGGACGTATTATTTCAACTATGGCAACCTACGGTGGTCACCGCAGACGACCGTGCAGGTGTTCGGACAATGACGTGTTTACGGAAAACGCTCGCATTTCTCTCAACGTTGCTTATTGTCGGCGCGGCGCCCGCCGTTTCCATTACGGGGCAGCTTCTTGCGTACCAGCAAGGGTACGTGTTTTTTACCAGCGGCAACGGTTTCAAAGTAGCGCCAGACGTCCGAGTTCTCGATGACGCAACCAAAGGTGCTACGACCCTTCAGCCGAAGCCGCGGCTTTACGCTCGCGCCACATTCAACGACGCGGGTCAAGTCGTCGAACTCGACCTTTCGAAAACGCCGCTACCGATCGAGCCGCTTTCGCCGCAAGTTGAGTCGTATGTCGTTTCGGCTTCGCCGTCGTATCCGAACCCCGATCTCGCCCCGCAACAAACCATCGGCACGACGAGCAACGGCGTTCCTCAAACCTTTAGCGGCAGGATGGTGCTGCTCAATATCACGGTTCAGGTTCCGCCGACGACGCCGCTAAATTCTCAGGTATATATAGCGACCGATACGACGTCGTGGAACCCCCAGGCAATTCAGATGGATCGCATCGACGCGCTGCATTTCCGAGTGGTGCGCCGCTTTGCTTCGGGGACGATTCTCCATTACATCTACACGCGCGGATCGTTGCAAACGGAAGAACGCCAGGAAAACGGATTGGACGCGCCCGCGCATTCAATCGTCGTTACCGACGCGGATGTGCGCGCTGTCAACGACATCGTCTATAGATGGGCCGATCAAACGGGGCCGACGGGTCAGCAAGTGCAGCCGGACGTCGTTCCGACGCCGTATAACCCCGCGCCATTCCCAAATTTGCCGAGCGTGATTCGAACTCCGGATCCCCGCTAATGAATGGTAATCGGTACTACTCGCTCCGTCTTCACGCCCGCCGTGTTGCGCGCGATGACCACCATGTCGTAGGTGCGCTTTAGGAAGAACGGTAGATCGGGGACGGTGTACTTCAAGGCGAAACGACCCGCGCCGACCTTGGGGACGGAAATTCCATAGCCGCCGATTCGCGCTTCCACACTTGCCGTATTCAATGACGTATGCACCGTCCCTGACACCACCTCACCCGATTGGAACACGGTTTTGTCCAAATGAAGGTCGACGATCTGGGGCGGAGCATCTTCAGCCGGCGGGGCCGCCGGCACCACCGCGCTTGGTGGTAGCGTAGCACCGGGCGCGACCGTGGCAGTCGCCGGCGTTGCCGCTGGCAGCGATCCCGGCGAGGATGTTGGAATGGGCGAGCCGATCACCTGCTGCGCGACGGGCGGCGCCGTTGACGCGGCCGGAGACGCGCTCGACGATGAGGACGGTGAAGGTGACGGCTGCTGCCCCTGATTGCTCGGCTGGCCGCATCCAGCCAAGAGTGCGGCAAGGGTGACCGCTATGAGTGGAAATCGCATCGATCGCCTATCGTTCGCTCCTGGTAGCGTGGTTCCGTGCATGCGCGTAGGGATGGCGCGTCGAAGGCCGCGCGGCCATGCATCCGACGCTTAGCATCGTGGTACCCCTGTACAACGAGGAGGATAACGTCCGGCCCCTCGTTGATCGCATTGTTTCGATCGCTGAGCGTCTGCCGGAACGGCCGCAGTACGAAATCGTGCTCGTCAACGACGGCAGCACCGACCAAACCCTCGAGCGCATTCGCGAGGAGCTCCTACAGTACCCGAACATCGTACTCGTCAATCTTTCGCGGAACTTCGGCCACCAGCTCGCCGCAACCGCCGGCATCGAACTCGCGCAGGGCGATGCCGTCGTGCTCATGGACGGCGACTTGCAAGATCCGCCCGAGCTGATCGAGCAGTTTTTCGAGAAGTGGCGCGAGGGCTATGACGTCGTATACGCAGTGCGCCGCACACGCAAAGGCGAGAGCGCCTTCAAACTGTTCACGGCGCGAATGTTCTATCGCACCATCAAGCGACTGACGAAGGTTTCGATCCCGGTCGACACCGGCGATTTCCGTTTGATGAGCCGGCGCGTCGTCGAAGCTCTCAAACGGGCCCCCGAGCGCCATCGATTCTTACGCGGACTCGTGAGCTGGGTCGGTTACAACCAAATCGGCGTCGAGTACGACCGCGACATTCGCCATTCCGGCAGCACGAAGTATCCGTTGCCGAAGATGCTGCGGTTTGCGGTCGACGGCATCACGTCGTTCTCCGACGTACCTCTTCGCTTCGCATCGTATTTGGGCTTTATCTCGAGTGCGATTGCGTTCGTTTATGCGATAATTGTCATCGGCTTCAAACTCTTCGGCCACAACGCGCCGTATTACACGCCGGGATGGGCATCGACGATCGTCGCCGTGCTTTTCCTCGGCGGCGTGCAGTTGATCAGCCTGGGTATCCTCGGTGAATACATCGGCCGTATCTATGATGAGGTCAAAGGAAGACCGCTGTACTTGATCAGCGACATCGAACGAAGCACTAAATCGTTGCGTACACAAACGGGTGGAGTGCAGGCCGAGCGCTACCGATCGTAAAGGCATCCTCGATGCGCTCCGTCTTCGCATGCGCACCGTAGAGGTACGCGAGCACGTCACCGCGCTTCACCACATCCCCCAAACGAACGTTGACACGGACGCCCGCCATGTGATCCTTCGCACTCCATTCGCGTGCCGCGTTTCCGAGCGTTACGGCGTCGATCTCTTCAATGTAACCATCGCGCGTCGCGCGTAGCTCAGCCACCGACGGACTCGGCGCAAAGCGTTCCATTGCGCCAACGTCACCGCCCTGAGCTTCGATCATCGCCGTGAACTTCTCGTACGCACTGCCGTTACGTAACGCGGCGACGGCAGCGGTCATCGGCTCTTCCATTCCCGCGAGTTCGAGCATCTCGACCGCGACGCGTAAACAGCCTTCACGCATGCGCTCGTCGGCGATCTCGCCGCGGAGACACTCGCGCGCCTCGATTACTTCAAGGCCGGTTCCAATGCAATGTCCGAGCGGTTCATTCATATCGGTGACCACGGCGCGTGCCTTACGTCCGAATCCGCTCGCAATTGCAACGAGCGCTTGCGCAAGGTCCGTTGCTTCACCCGGATCGTGCATGAACGCTGCGGAGCCGCACTTTACGTCGAAGACAAACGCGTTAGCCCCGCCGGCGATTTTCTTCGAGACGATCGATGATGCGATAAGCCCAATGCTCGGAACCGTGCCGGTGCGATCGCGCAAGTTATAAAGCCGTTTATCGGCGGGAACGAACCCTTCGCCCTGAGCGGCGATCGCACAACCGATCCATTCGACTTGTTTCATAAACGCATCGATCGACAGCGACACGTTGAAGCCGGGAATCGTCTCTAATTTGTCGATCGTTCCGCCGGTGTGTCCCAAGGCGCGACCTGAGAGTTTTGCAACCGGTACGCCGCACGCTGCGACGAGGGGCACCGCGACGAGCGACACGACGTCGCTGACACCACCGGTTGAATGTTTGTCGAGCACGAAGACGCTGTCTGGATAGGTGATCGTCGCGCCGCTCTCGACGATCGCGCGCGTCAACGCAGTGGCTTCCGCGATCGTCAGGCCTCGCCACACGCATGCCATGAGCATTGCGGCCATCTGCTCGTCCGCTACGTGCCCTTCCATGTACGATTCGACGATTCGATCCCATGTCGCGGCGGAGAGGGTCTCTCCGTCGCGTTTGCGCTCGATCGCGCGGCGCATCGCAGACTCATTCATGCACGCGACGAGTTCGTCGTTAGAGCGGTGTCATCCTGAGGAGCCGCGAAGCGCCGTCTCGAAGGGCGCACGAGTGCAGTATCACCCGGTGGTCGAGCAGTTTATTACGTATCCCCCGCTGGATCCGGCAGCGCTGCTGCTCTTTACCGCGTTATTCGCAGGCGTGGTATTGGCAACGATACGGCGCGCCGCGCTTGGTCTCGCGGTCCTCGCGTTCATCACACCGTTCGCGTTTTACCACACTGTTGGAATAACGACGGTCACTTGGGGGAAGGTCACGGTCTTGGCTGTCATCGTCGGACTTCTTCCTTCGTGGCGTGTAGCATTCGAGCGCCTACGTGGGGTGCGCGTGATGTTGTGGGCGTTTACCGCAATCATCATTGCGATTGCGCTTTCCGCGTTGGGAGCGCGCGATCGCGGCGTCGTCCTGAGCGAAGCCCTGAAGTGGATCGAGTATGGGTTGTTCTTCTGCGTCGCGTACGTCGCGTATATGCTCGACCCGCAACCGGTTTGGATTCGACGCTCGCTGTATCTGTCGATTGCATTCGTGTGCGCGAGCGCGCTCGTGCAAGAGTTCACCGGCGCTCCCTGGGCGATCATGTTCGGACCAGGCATTGCGCCACGGATCAGTGGCGTTATCGAAGGCCCGAATCAACTTGCCGCATATCTCGAAGTCGCGCTTGCAACGGTCATCGCCTGGCGCACGCGCGATGGTTCTTGGGAATCGTCCTTGCTCGCGTTTGCGATCGGTCTAACTCTTCTCCTGACGTTTTCGCGCGGCGGCGTTATCGGATCGGTCATCGTTGTGTTGGTCGTGGTCTGGTTCGAACGGAAACGGTGGGCGCAAGCGGCAAGACCGATAGTCGCGGGCGCGGCGCTAGGAGCCATCGCCGATCTTGCGTGGGCTCAGGCGGCGCGTACGCTTCCGGTGCTACGCAACCCCTCCAGCACGTTCGCCGGCGCCGGCGGCGTCGGAAACCGGCCCGAACTCTGGCGTGCGGCGTGGTTCTTTTTTAAACGCAGTCCGATCTTCGGAATCGGCGCCGGGAATTATGAAATCCGGCTTTCCGAAGCGGGATTATACGGCGTGCGAACGCACGCGAATAGCTGGTATCTCCAAGCGTTAGCCGAGGGCGGGATCGTGCTTTTTGCCGCAACGATCTTCTTCAACGTTGCGGCGCTCATCGAACTTCGCCCGTGGATCGCGCGCTCTGCGTGGACGCTCGCCGCGTTTGCTGCAACGCTTGCGCTTGCGATCCATCAAATTGCGGATTATCTGGTCTTTTATCCGAAGGTTGCCGAACCATGGATCACGTTGCTGGCGCTCGGTATGGCAGCGCGCACATCCACACCGGCGTGCGATTAATTTCCGTCGCCGTTTGTTTCGCTCTTGGAGCGATCCTCAGCCGGCTAGCGCTTTCATCCGTGCCTGCGCGTTTTTCAATCGACCTCGCTCAACCAATCCCGGTCGTGACGTGGTGGGGGACCATCGGCGCGCTCTTCGTTGCGATTCTTTTCGTCTCCATTGCGACAGCATCGGTTCCGTTTGTTCTTTCGCTTCGTCGCGAACCGCCCGCACTTCGCGATACGCTCATCGCCGCTGCGCTTGCGTTGATCGCAGCGCTCTTTTGGCTTCCGATCTTCTCGAGCGACGTGTACGCATACGCTGCGTACGGTGAGATGGCCCGCCTCGGTATCGACCCCTATGCGCATACGCAGCTGCCGAACACGAACGAACTCTTTGCGTCTGCGACGTGGCAATGGAGCGGGAGTCTTCCCATTTGCGTCTATGGCACGCTCTTCGTGGCAATTGCGAAAGCGGTTGTGACGCTGACGCAACCATTCGGCGCGACGCTGCAACTCGACGCGTTTCGCGTGCTCGCTAGTGCGGCGTTTCTTGTCAGCATCTATCTCATTTCGCGCTGCGGTCTACCGGGCGATGAGCGGCGCGCGCAACGAGCGGCGCTCTTTTTGGGACTCAATCCAATCGCGTTGTGGGCGGTCGCCGAGGGGCACAATGACGCATTGATGCTTGCGCTGGTTCTCGCAGGGGTTGCACTCTACCGGCGGAATGCTGCGCTCGGCACATTCGTTACGATTCTCGCGGCGGCAATAAAAATTCCAGCGCTACTTGCGGGCGTCGCGCTTGCGCTGCGCGCACTGCTCCAACATCGCGACTGGCGTCCAATCGCGGCAGCCGCCCTCGCGATTGGCCTCGTGCTCGTGACTTCTCTGCCACTTCTTGCCGGCACGATGAAAGATCTCGCGCCGCACGGACACTACGCGCCCTTCGCATCGGTGCAGTCGCTGCATCCTGCTCTAGCGCTGATCGTCGCAATCGCGGTGCTCTTCCGTGCACGGTACGCAAAAACAGACGTCGATTTCTTTGCGCTCGTGGCGCTTGCGGGTTGGCTCTTCATTCCGAATCCGTACCCTTGGTACGCGCTCTGGTTGGTGCCGCTGGGAGCGTGGGCGACCGACCGGCATATTGCGCTTACGATCGCGCTCGTCTCCGCGGCGGCGCTCTTGCGCTACGTCCCCGACGCCGTAGCCATCCCGTCCGGTGCTGCAGCATTGGTACTCGGGCTCACAGCTCTTTTTAGTTATGCTCCGCTGCTTCGTCGTGGTATAATCGTGCGCTCGTGATCGCCGAACAACGTCTTGCCGGTACATCCGCGCCGAATACTGCCTTCCTCGACATACTTCGCTCGCAAAGCCGCCCGCTTGGTGAGTTGATCGAGTCATTGCGCTCGGGTCGCGGCGCGTATGCCGCGCACGAGACGATCGCCGCCGCGCGCCCCGCGCTGCTCGCATCCATGTACTCCACGCTGAACGTGCCGATGCTCGTCGTTGTACCGACGACCGACGTCGCCGAACGTGCATTCGCCGACATTCTCTATTACTTAGGCGAGCAAGAGCCGCACGACGTCGCATTGCTTCGCTCGCGTGACGAAGCAATCGGCGCGATAGAATCGCCGTCGGAACGCAGCGCGCGCATGTCGCTGCTGAGCGACCTGGTCAACCGTAAGCGCCGCATCATCTTTGCGCCGATGATTGCGCTGCGTCAGTATATGATGCCGCGCTCGACCTTCGAGTCGCTTCGCTTCACGCTACGCGTCGGGGAAGACGCCGGGTGGGACGAAACGCTCGAACGCCTCTATCGCTTGGGATACGCGCGCACCGACGTGGTGAGCGCCGTCGGCGAATATGCGGTGCGCGGAGGCATTCTCGATATTTTTGCGGCGACGCAAGAGGTGCCGAGCCGCATCGAGTTTTTCGGCGACACCGTCGAGAGCATCCGTCCTTTCGATCTGGTGACGCAGCGCAGCGAAGGATCGCTCGACGGAGTAGAGATCGTTCCGTGGGGCGAGATTCCGCGCGAAGAACAGTACCGCCGGCGACTCCTCGAGCGTTTCGAGGGACCGGAGCGCGTTCGCGAGGTGCTCTCCGCGTTCGTCGAAACGGATAACGAAGTTCCGGCGTCATGGCTTCCGCTCGCGTACGACGAACACGCGACGCTGCTCGATTATTTGCGCGACGACGCGATTGTCGTGCTCGACGAACCCTCAATGCTCGCAACGGTCGAAGCGGCGCTTGAAGAGGAACGCACACGCGAACAGAGCGTGCTGCTCGCGGGCGTCGAGTCGGGCGAGTTCTCCGTCAGCGATCGTGAAGTCGATGAGGCTCTGCTGGCCGAAGTGGCACTGCCGCATCCGCGGTTGCGCGAGATGGCACCGGCCTTTGCGTCGCGTCCTGCGCTCGTATTTCCCGGAGCAATCGAAAGCGGCGAGTCACTCGCATTCGTTCCGCGCATCACGCGCACGTACGTGCTCGAGTGCCGACCGGTCGAACATTTCAACCGTCAAATCGAACTCTTCTCGCAAAGCGTGCGCGAGTGGACTGGCCAGCGTGAAACGCTCTTCATCGTTTCCAGCGGCGTGTCGCGCGTCAAAGACCTACTGCGCGCAACCGGCGTCGACCAAGAGCGCATTTTCGTAGATTCCGGCTCGATCGAGAGTGGCTTCGCGTATCCGGATTTACGCCTGCGCGTACTCGGCGATCGAGAGATCTTCGGTCAGCCTCCAAAACGCGTCAAATTGCGCGCCGTCAAGGAAGGCGTGCCGGTCACGCTCGCCGATCTCAAAGTCGGCGATTACGTGGTGCATGCAGTGCACGGTATCGGTCAGTATCTCGGCCTGCGCACGGAGACGATTCTCGGCGCAACGCAAGACTATCTCGATCTGCGCTACGCGGGTTCCGACCGTATGCTGGTACCCGTCACGCAAATGCACCAAGTCGGCAAGTACTCCGCAGCCGAAGGGCAAGTGCCACGCCTTTCCAAGATGGGCGGCGCGGACTGGGCACGCACGAAGACGCGCGTCTCGGAGTCGCTCGCGAAAATTGCGGACGGTCTCGTGCAACTCTACGCGGAACGTGAGCTGAGCCGCGGTCACGCGTTCGGCCCGGATACGACGTGGCAAGGCGAGATGGAAGAAGCATTTCCCTACGAGGCGACCGTCGATCAGGGCAAAGCGATCGATGCGGTCAAAGGCGACATGGAACGCGCCCGCCCAATGGATCGCCTGGTCTGCGGCGACGTAGGCTACGGCAAAACGGAAGTCGCGATGCGCGCAGCATTCAAAGCCGTAGCCGACAAGAAACAAGTCGCGGTGCTCGTACCGACGACGCTGCTTGCGGATCAACACTTTCGCAACTTCAGTTCGCGCTTCGCCGGATTCCCGATGCGCATCGAAGAGATCTCGCGTTTTAAATCAAAAGCCGAATCGCGCACGATTCTCAAAGATCTGGCCGAAGGCAAAGTCGACATCATCATCGGCACCCACCGTCTGCTGCAAAAAGACGTTGCGTTCGCCGATCTCGGCTTGATCATCGTCGATGAAGAACAGCGTTTCGGTGTCATGCACAAGGAGCGCCTCAAAGAGTACAAGGCGTCGGTCGACGTGCTAACGCTCTCCGCGACGCCGATTCCGCGTACGCTGCACATGTCGCTCATGGGCGTGCGTGATCTCTCGCTCATTCAGACGGCGCCGAAGAACCGTATGTCGGTCAAGACAGTCGTCATTCCGACGAGCGACGCGATAGTCCAACGCGCAATCACAGCCGAACTCGACCGCGGAGGCCAAGTCTACTATCTACACAACCGCGTCGAATCGATTTTCGCGGTCAAGAAGGCGCTCGAAAAGCTCGTGCCGCGCGCGCGGATCGCCGTCGGCCACGGACAGATGCACGAGAACGAACTCGAGCCGGTCATGCAGTTGTTCATCGACGGCGAGACCGACGTGCTCGTTGCAACGACAATCATTGAAAACGGCATCGACATTCCGAACGTCAACACCATGATCGTCAACGACTCCGACAAATTCGGCCTCGCACAGCTCTACCAGCTGCGCGGACGAGTCGGTCGTTCGAACCATCAGGCGTATTGTTATCTGCTGTATCAAGGGCATAAAGCGCTCACCGAAGATGCGAAAGCGCGCCTCGAAGCCATTCGCGAGTTTACGCATCTTGGGTCCGGTTTACAGATCGCGATGCGCGATCTCGAAATTCGCGGCGCAGGCAATCTGCTCGGCGCGGCGCAGTCGGGATTCATCGGATCCGTCGGCTTCGATACCTACTGCCAATTGCTCGCCGATGCAATCGCGGAACGGCGGGGCATGACCGCGTCGCTCGAAGATCGACGCGAAGCGGTGATCGACGTGAAGATCAGCGCGTTCATTCCGAACGATTACATCCCGCAAGTCTCGCAAAAGATCGCCGTCTACCAGCAACTCGCGAAGGCGCGCTCGGAGAGCGAAGTCGAGGAGATCGGCGCCGGCGTGCGCGACCGTTTCGGCGCATTCCCCGTTCCGTTGGATCGGCTGATCGAGCTGACTAAACTGCGCGCCATCGCGCTGCAGAAGCACGTGACCCGCGTCGTCGTCGACGAAAAGCGCCTGACGCTCGGCGTCGGCTCCAGCTTCACGCTCGACCCCTCGATGATTCCGAAGTTCCAGTCGCTCACCAAGAACCGGTTCCGCTTCGGCGAGGGCAAGATCGTCGTGGACTTGCCTCCCCTTGCAAAGGGTGCCAGCCCGGAGGCAGTCTGGATGCCGCTTTTAAGACAACTCTTAGAAGCCATGTAGGGGTCGGGAAGGGGGCGACGAACCTGGCCCGACGGTGCGGAGCCTGGGGTTTGCGCGTCCAGCGCAAATCCATATTCCGGCTCCGCTTTTACTACGCACTTGTCACCTGGAGAGACCATGCCGAAAGCCCACCGCATCGTAGCGGGCCTTGCCACCGCGTTTCTCGCCGCTTCGCTTGCGGCGTGCGGCGGCGGCGGGGGTGCCATTGCGACCGTCAACGGCACGCCGATCAGCAAAGCCGACTTCGACAACAAGCTCGAAGGCAGCCCGGCTGCAGTCGGTACGCTGCAGCAAATGGTTCGCGAAGAACTGATCAATCAGTACGCAAAAACTAACAATATTAACGTAACCGACGACGAGATTGCCAAGCGCGAAGACGAGCTCAAGGCGAACTTCCCCGCCGGTTCGTGGGATGAAATGCTGAAATCGCGCGGTCTCACGGAGACCGACGTGCACAACGCGCTGCGCGAGCAGATCATCATCGACAAGGCCGTCGGCAAAGACGTCCACGTGACGGACGCGCAGATCAAGCAGTACTTCGATAAGAACCACGCGGCGTTCGACAAGCCGGAACAAGTGAAGGCGCGCCACATTCTAGTGCCGGATCTCAAGACGGCGCAGAAGGTCGAAGCCGACCTGAAGTCCGGCAAAGACTTTGCAGCTGAAGCCAAGCAGTACTCGATCGATCCAGGCAGCAAGGACAAGGGCGGTGAGCTCGGCACGTTCCGTCGCGGCCAAATGGTCCCGGCGTTCGACAAGGCCGCGTTCTCGCTGCCGGTCGGTCAAACGAGCCAGCCCGTGAAGTCGCCGTTCGGCTACCACATCATCTAAGTCGAGAGCCGCGATCCGGGTCAGAAAGCAACGCTCGACAACAGCAAGGATCGCATCGCCGAACTTCTGCGCCAGCAGCAAGAAGCGCCGTTGATCCAGCCGTTCCTCCAGGATCTCCAGTCGAAGGCGAACATACAAGTGAACGACCCGCGCTTCGCGGCAGCGTTCCCGTCGCCGGCCGCTCCGGCGTCGGCTGCACCCGCAGCCACGGCCGCCGCTCCGGCAGCCTCGCCTTCCGGCCAATAAAGCTCAGCGATACCCGATGCGAAGGCGCCCAAATGGGCGCCTTCGTTGTTTCTAGAACCAGGCGCGGATAATGCTCGTGCGCATTGTGGGGCTCGGCCCCGGCGACCCCGGATATCTTACGCTCGGAAGCATCGACGCTATGCGCTCGGCACGGTGGTCTGTCACGCTTCTCGCGCCACCCGATCTGCAGAAAGCGCTCACGGACGCAGGCGTCGAGTTGCTGCGAGATCTCGTACCTGATGCCGCTCCACTCGTACGCGGTAGCGCTGAAGCGATCGACCATTTCGTCTCGCGCGTCAAGAAGCTCGGCGACGACATTCTCGCCGTCGGCGTGCTCGGCAATCCCCTTTCCGATGTTGGCGGACTTCCTCCATTGCTGCGCGCCCTCGAAGCGAACGGACACACGACGGAGATTACGCCCGGAATGCCGCGCGCGACGCTCTCCGCCTCGATGCCGATGCCCCTCGTTCCGCTGCCGCCGCAATCGCAGCATTACTCGTTCGACGAACTCGTCGAGATCATGGCGCGGCTGCGTGAAGGGTGTCCGTGGGATAAAGAACAGACGCATCGTACGCTCGTTCCGTATTTGATCGAAGAGACGTACGAAGTGGTCGAAGCAATCGAAGCCGACGACATGGACGCGCTTTGCGAAGAACTCGGCGATCTTCTGCTGCAGATCGTCTTCCATTCGCAACTCGGTTCGGAAGTCGGCAAATTCACCGTCGCCGACGTGATCGACGCGCTTTCGAATAAGATGGTGCGCCGCCATCCGCACGTGTTCGGTGATGCGGTGATCGAAGACGTCGAATCGCAATGGCAGAGCTGGGAAGCGCTCAAGGCCAAAGAAAAGACCGGCCTCAAGCGCAAGAGCCGCCTCGAAGGTATTCCGAAACACCTCGGCGCGTTGCAGCGCGGACAACGAATGCAAGAGAAAGCATCGCGCGTCGGTTTCGACTGGCCCGGCGTCCACGGTGTCCTCGATAAACTGCACGAGGAGATGACCGAACTCGCGGAAGCGCGGCGCGATAAACAAGACGATCCGCATGTGCGCGAGGAGCTGGGCGACGTGCTCTTCACGATCGTCAATCTGGCCCGCGCGCTCGGCATCGATGCGGAAACGGCGATGCGCGAAGCGAACGAAAAATTCTACCGGCGTTTTGCGTTCATGGAAGAGCGCGCGGCGGCGGACGGAAAAGCGCTCTCGGATCTTTCACTCGACGAACTTGAGGAATTGTGGCAACTAGCGAAGACGCAAGCAGCATAACGAGTCTCATCCGCCTGCGCATGAGTTCACACGATGCGCACTACGGCGGTGATCTCGTCGACGGCGCACGGATGCTCGCGCTCTTCGGAGACGTTGCGACCGAGCTGCTCATCCGTCTCGATGGAGATGAGGGACTGTTCGTTGCCTACGATAAGGTCGAGTTTCTTGCTCCCGTTTACGCCGGCGACTACATCGAAGCCGAAGGGCGCATCACACGAGTCGGCAACACCTCGCGCGCGATGGAATTCGAAGCGCGAAAAGTGATCGTTGCGCGCACCGACGTCAGTGATAGTGCCGCGGATTTTCTCTCCGAGCCGGTTGTCGTGTGCCGCGCCAGCGGGACGTGTGTCACACCGAAAGATAAGAAGCGGCGCTAATCGCACGCCGACGTAAGCGACTTCGCGGTGTAATATGCGTCCTTCGGCCGATACGTCGACCATAATAGGCCGTAGGGATAGTTGTACGGCGGATGATCGCCGGCGGTAAAGTCGCGAAGTTCGCACCAGATCATCGTCGGCAAACCGAGAGCCCGATGGATGTACCACATGCCGCTGAGGAATGCCGATTGATCTTCGAGGCTGGACGGTACGCACGTTTCGGTGGTGTGTATCGGTATGTTCGGCGGAAGTAATTTTTGCAGGGCGACGTAATCGGCGGATGCTGCACCGGGATCTTTGTAACTGTGAACGGCGCATCCATTGAGGGCATCGAAGACGCCTCGCTGCAGTAGGGCATAGCTCCATCGAACATCGATTCCGCTCGTACCGCCGGTCCACACGTCGGTTGCGCCATTCGCGCGCAATGCCGTTCCGGTTGCTACGGCGAGCCTCACGTAGTCGTCAACATTGGGCGGTGCGCCCCAGTAGGCCGCGAGGTTCGGTTCGTTCCAGAGTTCCCAAATTGGATTGTATTGCGCATAACGCCGCTGAATCGCGACGCATTGAGTCGCATACGACGCTCGGTTCACCGGCTGCTCGCTATACGGTGAAATAAGAACGACTCGCAAACCGTAGAGCGCTGCCTTCGACAGTACAGCGTCGGTAAAATCAACTTGGTATTGATCTACTCCGACCCGGACGAACTTGCCGCCGCAACCCGCGATGAGCTGTAGCGCGCGATCCACATCATCCGAAGCATAAATCGTGGCGCCAAATCGAGTTGATGTTGCGGCCGTACCGCATGACTTTGGAACCGGTGCGGCATCGTTCGAGCATCCTGAAGCCCACAGCGCTAAAGCCCCTCCGAACAACCGCAGTGCCTGCCCTCTATGCATTGTGCAGTGATTGACATCATTTTGGTAAAACACGTTTCGGGCGAACGCTTGCTCGCTTTTGTTTTTTTACCGGGCTGCGTGCATCGGAACCCGTCAGTTATAGATCTGGGCTCCGACCTCGACGATAGTCGAACGCTCGGGAATACCATAAAACGCTGCTCAAACGTCCAGGTTGGTCGGGGCCGAGGTGTGACTCTCTATGGGTGTTCTGTGGCTGTGCGCGGAGCCTCGCCTTCTTTCTCGTTCACGACGGCGTCTTCGATCACGCTTTGCAGATCCGGCAGCGTCTTCTTCGCTTCATAGTACTCATAGGTCACTCGATCGATGGCGTCGGCTCGCCGGATTGCAAGCTGCGCGTCGAGATGGTATCGCTCGAGGTTGCTCGCAAGGTGGCTCTCTCGATATTCATAGCGCCACGCGCGGGCGTAGAGCGGCTCGAGCATCTCATCCGTGTCGCGCTGCTCCCAAAACCAAAACTGGCACCAGTAAAGATCGCGGTCGGCACCCGGTCCGTACGCCTTCGCTAGATCGTAGTAAGAACGCACTTCTTGTGCGATTTGATAGCGGCGTCCGAGCGCGTCATACCGGCGAGCAGCAAGCAACATAACCTCGGCCGCATTGCGATGCAGTGGCGGCGCGGCCGAATAAAGGTGCGTCTCCACTTCCTCCGCCGCGAGCCGCAGCGAGGTGAGGTCCACACCCGACATCTGTGACGCGTTGAACAAATCGAAAGGATCGGCCCAGAACTTCTTGTTGCTCAGTCCGTGCATGCGTGTATCCATCGCTCCGAGCAGGTCGACGTCGCGCGCGTAGCCCGGATCGTTTACGCCGAAGAACGCCGCCGGAAAATCGCTAGCAAACGGCACAGCAGCGCGATTGCCGCCCCAGGCAAGCGCAGCCGCGTAAACCACCGGATACCATGTCGATTCAAAAAACGTTTGTCCGTCGTCGTTCCAAACCGTTTCAAACAAGCCAAATACGTGCCCGTCGATCCCGTCGCTGATAAACTGCCGCTCGTTCGGGAGTGCTTTGCTCAAATTGGGAAAGATTTCGTTCGAATTGCTCGCGCTCGGCGAGATCATTTGGTCGAAGCCCCCTTTGGCAATCGTCGAGATATAGGGCGCGAACGTTTTCTCGGCGCCGTAATGCCAATTCACGATGACCACGTTCTTCGGTATGTGGTTCATGATCGACGGATCGCTTTCGATTCCATCACTCCACAGCATAACGCGGGCCGGCGCCACTAGCTTCGACATCTGCGTCACGTGCGCGGCGTACACGGCTGAACGGCCGCCGTTCGCAGCAACGTATGCAGTTGTCTGTCCTAAGCCAAGCGTGTCGGCTTCATCAGTTCCGATGTGAAAGAACGGCACGTCGCCGACCGCTTCGCGTTCTTGACCGATGATGCGCGCAAGATACGCGCCCGACTCGGGAACGTTAGGCGAGAGCAAGAACCCATGCGGGAACTCCGCCATTTTTGCGTATTGCTCGACGCGCAGCGTATCGTGCATGTGCGCCAAGGTTTGCTGCTGGGGAATGAACGAGACGTGATACCCTGCCGCGTAGTTTTTCAATTCCCGCAGTTGCGCCGGCGTAATGCCGTCGAGCGGCGCCGGAAGCGGATCGGTTGGGCTGAGAAACACCTGTTCCATGTATGGCGAGTAACCGTTCATTTTGAACGCGGCGATCGTGCGAATGCGTTCCTCGAAATAGTGCATCGTCGGCAGCGGCCCACGCGAGACGTCGTCGGAAAGTACTCGCCATTGGAGCTTCGGCGAGTCGGAGATTTGCACGCACGGCAATTGCCAACTTCCGTTCACCTGGAGCGGCAACTGTGCCAGGGTCATTGCGCCGTAGAACGCGCCGCTAGTATCGGAACTTGTAATCGTCACGCCGGAAGTGTCAACGCGGAGCCGATACGCTTGCGGCGCAACTGTCGCGTCGCGTGCGAAACGTACGTTAGCCGCGGGGCCAGTCTGCACCGTTCCGATTCCTAGAGCGCTCCATCGCTCGTTGAGTTCGTCTAAAGTTGCGGCGTCGACCGAACGCGGCATCGTCCGAGGAATCGGGACGTACGAACACGGCCCCGTTGAAACGGAGGCGGGCAACGGAATGACATGAAGTGCGATGATCGCAAGAGCAGAGAACATTTCGGTCGCGTTAGTCGCCGCCCCGCGTACTTCCCGGGATCTCCAGGGGTCCAGGGCCGCCCTCCCTCAACGCGGCGGCGCTCGTTTCTACCGGGCGCGGCAAATGCGTAAGGAGAAGAAATCGTCATGAACGCGTTGCCGTCTCGTGATGCGGATATTGCACCCGGTTTCCATGTTCGCCGGCTGTTGCCGGCGCGTGCGCGCCGCACGATGGGCGCGTGGTGTTTTCTCGATCAATATGGTCCCGTCACGTTCGCAATGAATGTGACGCAACATCCACACATCGGATTGCAGACGGTGACTTGGCTTTTCGATGGATCGATCGTTCACCGCGACAGCCTCGGATCGGAGCAACGCATCGCGCCGGGACAACTGAATCTCATGACTTCCGGCAGCGGCATCGCACACGCGGAACTCTCCGTCGATCTTCCGCCCCAGCGCATCCATGGCGTCCAACTCTGGGTCGCGCTTCCCGACGAATCGAGAAATACCGATCCGTGGTTTGCGCACTACGCTGATTTACCGGTGGTGCGGCTCGGTGAAGCTGAGATCACCGTGTTCATGGGTTCACTCGCGAACGCGCGCTCAGCAGCACACACGTACACGCCACTCCTAGGCGCGGAGATTCGTTTCGTCGACGACGGCGAGTGCGAATTGCCGCTCGATCCTTCGCATGAGTATGGGATTACACTCGTCGACGGCTCCGCGAACGCAGAAAGTATCGAGCTCGACACCAACGTGCTTTACGATGTGGGAGAAGGCCGCAATTCGCTTCTCGTTCACGCTAAGCGCGATACGCGGCTGTTGTTACTCGGTGGCGAACCACTGCGCGAACAACTCGTCATGTGGTGGAATTTCGTCGCGCGCACGTCGGAAGAAATCGAAGCAGCGCGCAAGCAATGGGAAAGGGGCGAGCGATTCGGGCCGGTCAACGGTGGTGGAGCCCGGGTGCCTGCTCCTCCATACGCGGTTCGCGTTCGCGCGCGTTAGATTTTTCCGAGGACACTTTTTGCGAGTTCGGGCGGGAACGCCGCAAGTGCCTCGGTATGATGTTCTATAAACGCGATCACGGCATTTTTAACCACAACGGGATTGTCTTGGGCGCCTTTCAAGAGGTCTCCGAGCTCTTTTGCAAGGTCCGTCTGTCCTTGATCGTTCAGATTGACCATCGCAGTTTGCGCGTATTGCGAAACTTCACCGGGCGGCATCTCACCAATCGAAGCCTTAGCTGCCTCAGTTAGTGCCTGCGGCTCGGCGCCTTGTAACTTTTGTTCCACGAGGCCCTTGAGATCATCAAACATCACTCCCGAAATGTACCCATCATGCATCACTGAAATCCGTTTCGCCCACTGCGAAATTGCTAGAATGATGCACGTTGTTCTGAAACGACACTGGGAGTTTATTTATGAAGACTCAATGGAGAGTCGCGTATCTCGCGGCTGGTTTGCTCGTTGCAAGCATCGCGCTCGCATCATGTAGCGGAGGCGGCACGTCCGGAGGAAGTGCCGAAGGACCGCTCTCGCCGAACGCGCTTTCGAACGGAGTCGCTGGATCGGAGCAAGTCGAGAGCCGCGACTCGTCGCAAGTATTTGCATCTGTTCCGCCGCTTCGATTTCCAATAACAGTCTCGAAGGGGGCGAAAGCGTGTCTGCCGAGAGCGCAGGGTATCGGAACGTTATCCGAGTTAAATCAAAACGCAGAAAATCTCCATATCCTCGCTGTGAATCTCCCGGCGAACACCGATTTTGACGTGTTCATTATTCAGGTACCGGTCGCGCCGTTCGGTCTATCGTGGTATCAAGGCGATCTGCACACCGGCAGCAACGGTGCGGGAAGCGTGGATTTCGTCGGACGCTTCAGCATCGAAACGTTCATTGTAGCGCCCGGGACCGCACCGGCGCCCGTCGTGTTCAATAACGCGTTTCCGGATGCGTCGTCCAATCCCCCAACGAACCCCGTGCACGAATATCACGTCGGCATTTGGTTCAACTCTCCGGCGGATGCCGTCAAGGCGCATTGTCCAGGCCTCGTGACGCCGTTCAACGGCACGCACAATGCCGGAATACAGGTTCTCAACACCGCAACATTCCCGACCCTAGCCGGTCCCCTTCGCGGATTCCACCCGTAGCGAACTAGCGCGCATCACCTAGAACGCATGAGCGCCGAGCTAGACTAGGCGCTCGTGCGTCTTCTTCTTCCAGAAGAATTCGTAGTACGTGAAGTTCGCGCACAGAACGAAAGCGTACGAAATCGGATAGCCCATCCATACGCCTTTGAGTCCGAAATAATGCATAAGGATGAATGCGGCCGGCACCTCGATGCCCCAGATCGAGAAAATGCCGTTGATAGTCGGCCATAGGACGGCGCCACTACTGCGCATCAGACCGCTGAGCACGGCACTGTTGCCGAAGAGTAGATACGACCACAGCGTAATCACCAACAGCCCGTGCGCGATCTCGAGCGTCCCGCGATCGGTGATGAACCAACCGAGAATCACGTACGAAAACGCGTAGCAGATCGCGATCAAAAAACCGCCGACAACGTAGTTGAGCGTGACCGCCGAACGTACCACCGACCCAAGCAAATCTTCGCGTCGCGCGCCGATGCATTGCGCGCCGAAGATCGAGGCGGTAATGCTCATCGAGATTGCAGGGAACTGCACGTAGCCGATGACTTGATTCACGGCGCCGTACGCCGCCGTAGCGGTTGCCCCGTAGCGATTGACGAAGCTAATGACCGCGATTTCCGCAAGAGACACCATGATCGTCTGCAATCCCGTCGGAATGCCGATGCGCAGCACGAGCATGAGAATGCGCCTGTCGAAGATCATATCGCGCGCCATCTCGCTATCGAACGCGAGCGGATTGCCCGTTCGCCGCAGGTGCCACAAAAGCGCCGGAAACGCTACGAGTGTCGAGAGCAATCCCGAAATTGCTACGCTTGCGACCCCCAGCGTCGGCAGCCCGAACCAACCGCGAATAAGCATCGGCGTGAAGAATAGCGAGAGTGCAGTGCCGAGGACCAAAAACCACAACGGCGTCTTGGTGTCACCGGTCCCGCGCAGAAACACCGTATAGATGATGTATGGGAAATACACAGGGAACGTGAGAAAAACCACGCGCGTGTAGAGGTCGGACATCGGGAGAATGCTCGCCGGCGTACCGAGACCTTTCAACATGAGGGGCGAAAATACGACGCCGAGTACCATCGTGATGATCGAGAAGAGGACCGTCGCGCCGAGGACCGTTCCCGCGACCTTCTTCACCCGGTGAGCATCGCCGGCACCGTATGCCTGCCCAATGAGGACCGTCGCTCCGCTACCGATACCGATGAGGAACGAAAAAAGCAAAAAGACAATGGGGAAGACGGCCGAGACTGCGGCAAGCGCGTTGACGCCCAGCATGCGGCCGAGATAGACGTAGGAGAACGTTTGCGACGTGGATTGTAAGACGTTGCTGATCATGAGCGGAATTAGGAAGACCAGCATGGTCTGCCACATCGGTCTCGATTTGTCGAAAACGTTTACGCCGGGTCTGCGCGGCGCGCGCTGCTCAGCGGCCATAGCCGGACCTTTCTGTGCCGTAATGAGAGTTCATGCGACTCGATAAGTTCATGAAGGTTTCACGCCTTTCGAAACGTCGCTCGGAGGCGCACGAAGCACTCGAACACGGCAGGATCACGAAAGACGGGAAACCGCTCAAGCCTGCTTATCAGGTAAAACCGGGGGACGTCCTCGTAATACACTACGCGACACGAATAGTTTCGGTACGGATTCGCGAAGTGCCGCTGCGCATGACGCCCGGCGTAAAGCCGGCGGAGCTTTACGAAATCCTCGACACGCGGCGCGACGACCCGTCGGAGTGGGCCTGATGGCGGCGAATGTGGCGCCGATTTCCGGCGATACGAAGGATGCGCTGGCGCGCGAAACTCCGTCGGCCGCGCACTGCCGCAACGCGCTCGCTGCGGGACTTGCACTCTACGGCGCCGATGCATCGCGCACGCATTTCGTCACCCACCGCAATTCGATCGCGCGTCTCTTTTGGTCGTTGCTCGACGATCGCAAGGCGCACCCGATTCATCAACGCGCGCCGACTCGCTTGACGCGTCTGCCGACGTTTGCCATTGCGCTTCCTGAAGCGCTGCAGACCTTACCGCCGAAGCCCGCGCTCAAGTGCGATCGCTTGATGGAAATTCGTGCCGCGTTTCTCGCGTGCGGATCGCTCGCCGCGGGCGCGCACGGCTATCATTTGGAATTCGTCGTTGCCGGTGAAGAGTTGGCCGAACGTCTCGCATGGATGTTGCGCAGCACGGGCCGCACACCAAAACGCACGGTGCGTAAGCGCCGCCACGTCCTGTACTACAAAGATTTCGAGG
The DNA here is from genome assembly GCA_024281135.1 of Vulcanimicrobiia bacterium. Next base: position 23,122 of record JAMXLG010000034.1, read on the forward strand.
CGATCGTTGACGTGTTAACGATGATCGGCGCCTTCGGCGCGGTGCTGCACCTCGAAGACGTCCGGGCGTTGCGGGAAACGAAGAACCGCATTCATCGCCTCGTCAACACTGAAGCCGCGAATCTTGACCGGGCAGCCTCGGCAGCGGCCTCGCAGCGCCGGATCATCGAATACCTGGCAAGCGCCTACGGGCTTTCTCAGCTCTCGCCGCCCCTGCGAGAAATCGCGGAGCTTCGCCTGAACCACCCGGACGAGTCGCTTGCAGAGCTCGGCGTCCGCTGCAACCCGCCCATCGCAAAACCGACGGTTAGTAGCCGTTTGAGCGCACTCGTGCGGCTCGCGGCCGCGGTGAAGGCGGGCAGGGCTGCGCCCAGCAAGCCCGGTAAATCCTGAGGCCTTACCCTACATGGGTTTGCGCTGAACGCGCAAACCCGCGTTTACGGAGATTTGCATGCGCATCGGAATCAACGGCTTCGGCCGCATCGGACGCAATTTTGCCAAGGCGCTGATCGAGCGCCACCCGGAAGTCGAAATCGTGGCGGTCAACGACCTCACGAGCGCCGCCGAATGCGCCCATCTCTTTAAATACGACAGCAATTATGGAACCTATGACGGAGACGTCCGCGCCGAAGGCGACATGCTCGTGATCGACGATCGCCGCATCAAGGTTCTCGCCGAACGCGATCCCGGCAAGCTGCCGTGGAAAGACCTCGGCGTCGAAGTCGTGATCGAATCGACCGGCCTCTTCACCGATGCGGAAAAGGCTCGGGCCCACATCACCGGCGGCGGCGCAAAGAAAGTCATCATTTCGGCCCCCGCCAAAGGAGAAGACGTGACGCTCGTTCTCGGTGTGAACGAGAATATGTACGATCCCGAGAAGCACAACATCATCTCGAATGCGTCGTGTACGACGAACTGCCTTGCGACGGCCGTGAAGCCGCTCGTCGATCATCTTGGCTGGGTCAAAGGTTTTATGACGACGATCCACTCGTACACGAACGACCAAAACATTCTCGACGCGCCGCACAAAGATATTCGCCGCGCGCGTAACGCCGCGACGAACATCATTCCGACGAGTTCGGGTGCCGCGAAAGCGCTCTACCTGACGATTCCGGAGGTCAAAGGATCGTTCGACGGCTTCGCGCTTCGCATTCCGACGCCGACGGTTTCGATGTGCTATCTCGTCGCGCAAGTGAAGAAAGAAACGACGCGCGACGAAGTCAATGCGATTCTGAAGAAAGAAGCCGAAGGCGCGCTCAAAGAGTACGTGCAGTACACCGACGAAGAGCTGGTCTCGAGCGACTTCAAGCGTTCGGAATACAGCTCGATCATCGACTCGAAGCTCACACAAGTGATGGGCGACCTGGTGCAGGTCTGCGCGTGGTACGACAACGAGTGGGGATACTCGTGCCGCCTCGCCGATCTTACGGCGATGGTCCTCGAGAAGATTCCGGCGAAAGCCTAAGCCAACCGAGCCGCTCGTGAAATTTCGAACGCTGAACGACCTGGACGTTCGCGGCAAACGCGTATTGGTGCGCGAAGACCTCAACGTCCCGATGAAAGATCCTTCGACAGGCTCAGGACAAGGCCAAATCGCCGACTACACGCGTGTCGACGCCGCCATCCCAACGCTTCGCACGCTGCTCGACCGCGGCGCTCGCGTCATCGTCCTCTCGCATCTTGGCCGCCCCGACGGCACGCCGGATCCGAAATACTCGCTTCGACCAGTCGCCGCGGCGCTCTCAGAACGACTGCACACGAGCGTAGCGTTCGCAGACGATAGTATCGGACCCGACGCGCAGAAAGCGGTTGATGCATTGACCGACGGTTCGATCGTACTGCTCGAGAACGTGCGCTTTCATAAGGAAGAGGAGCAGAACGACCCGCAGTTTGCCAAAGCGTTGGCCTCGCTCGGCGATCTCTATGTGAACGACGCCTTCGGCACCGCGCATCGCGCGCACGCGTCGACCGAGGGCGTCGCGCATCTGCTTCCCAACGCTGCAGGGCTTCTGATGGAAGCGGAACTTGCGGCACTCACGCGCTTGACCTCGAACCCCGCGCATCCGTACGTCTGCGTGATCGGCGGCGCGAAGGTCAAAGATAAAGTCGGTGTCTTCAAGTTTCTCATGAAGACCGTCGACCAATTCTGCATCGGTGGCGGCATGGCGAACACATTCCTCGCCGCGCGCGGAACCAACGTCGGGCGATCGCTGCGCGACGACGATCTTGGACCGGCACGCGAGATTCTCGAACTCGCCGACACGCAAGACGTGACGTTTCATTTGCCGGTCGACGCTGTCGTCTCGACCGCATTCGATAACGACGAAGCCGCGCATACGGTGAATATCGAAGACGTCGGCGACGAGATGATCCTCGATATCGGACCGAAAACGGCCCATGCCTACGCAGACGTTATCACGCACGCAAAGACGATCGTCTTCAACGGACCGATGGGCGTCTATGAGAAAGCCGCATACCAAACCGGCACGCGAATTGTCGGCGAAGCAATCGCAAAGGCAACGCGAGCCGGTGCAACGAGTGTCGTCGGAGGCGGAGATGCTGCCGCGGCGGCGCACATGCTCGGGTTTGCTGACGCGATGACGCACGTGTCGACCGGTGGTGGCGCAACGTTGGAATTTCTGGAAGGACGTACGCTGCCGGGTGTAGCGGCGTTGGAATCGTAGCTTGTCGCCGCGCACAATTATCGCCGGAAACTGGAAGATGCATAAAACCGCTGCGGAGACGCGCGCGTTCTTTGAGGCGTTTCTTCCGCAGCCGCCTGGTTTTCCGAGTTCATGCGACGTTGTCGTTGCACCGCCCTATACGGCGCTTGCAGCCGCGCACGACATCCTTTTGACGCGATCGGACTTCGCTCTCGGTGCTCAGAACGTTAACTGGGAACCGGAAGGCGCATATACGGGCGAAATCAGCGTTCCGATGCTGATGGAACACGGCGTGACCTACGTGATCGTCGGTCATTCCGAGCGCCGTGCCTCATTCAACGAACTCGACCGGACGGTCAACCTGAAGATTAAAGCCTGCCTCGAGCACGGCGTCACTCCGATCATTGCCGTCGGCGAAACGCTTGAAGAACGCGACGCCGGCTTGACGGATCTGCGCGTTATAGCGCAAACGCGCTTGGGCCTCGATGGTCTGAGCAACACCGATATCCAGCGCGTCGTCATGGCCTACGAACCAATCTGGGCGATCGGTACCGGACACAATTGCGATCCGGCTGAAGCCAATCGCGTGATGGCTGCAATTCGCAATTGCAATTCGGCGCTTGAGACCGTTCCGATTCTCTATGGCGGCAGCATGAAAGCAGAGAACGTCGCTTCATACATGCAGCAAGAAAACATCAACGGCGGCCTCGTTGGCGGCGCGTCTCTCGATCCTGTCGGCTTCGCCACCCTTATTCGTAACGCAGGTAACCCATGATCAAACCGGTCGTTCTCGCAGTACTCGATGGCTGGGGCTGCAGCGATTCCGACTACGGCAACGCAATCGCTGCAGCGACGCTGCCGCACTGGCATACGTTCTTCCAAAAGTATCCGTGGACGATGCTCGATGCATCGGGCGAATCGGTCGGGTTGCCGAAGGGCATCATGGGCAACAGCGAAGTCGGTCACATGAATCTCGGCAGCGGCCGCGTCGTTCCTCAAGGCGTGGTCGTGATCGACGCCGACATCGCCGCTGGAAAGTTCGAGAACAACGCAACGCTCGCGCAGTGTCTCGAACACGTCAAGCGCACCGGCGGCACGCTTCATCTGTTGGGATTGCTTTCCGACGGACAAGTGCACAGCTCGATCGAGCATCTTTTCGCGCTCGTCGATGCAGCGGTCGATGCAAGCGTTCCGCTCGCGGTGCACGCGTTTCTGGACGGCCGCGACACGCCGCCGCGTTCCGCTGAAACTTATGTGACGCAGTTGGAAGAGAAACTCGCAGCCGTCGGCCGGCAGGGCGCAATCGCGTCAGTCGCGGGGCGATTCTATGCGATGGACCGCGACAAACGCTGGGAACGGACACAACAAGCCTACGACATGCTCGCGCGCGGAACTGCGAAATACCATGCCTCGGATGCGTTAGCCGCGGTGCGTATGGGCTACGATCGCGACGAGAACGACGAGTTCGTCGTGCCCACGATTGTCGGCGAAGCACGGCCGGTAAAAGACGGCGATGCGTGCATCTTCTTCAACTTCCGCCCCGATCGCGCGCGTCAACTGACGCTTGCGTTCAACAACGACCCATCGGTGCAGTTCGAGAAAGTCGCGTATAAAAACTTGATCTTCGCGACGATGACGAAGTACGACGAAACCTATTCCAACCCGGTGCTTTTCGGACCACGCCCGCAATTCGACACATTCGGTGAAGTCGTTTCACGCGCGGGGCTAACGCAGCTGCGCCTCGCGGAAACCGAAAAATACGCGCACGTCACGTACTTCTTCAACGGCGGGCGCGAGGATGTTTTCGAAGGCGAGGACCGCAAGTTGATCCCTTCGGATCGCAGCGTTCCGACCTACGATCTGGCGCCCGCCATGCGCGCGAACGAAATTACCGAGTTTGCTGTGAACGACGTCGCAA